>NZ_JBFUKJ010000027.1:0-53201 GCF_056400905.1 Cellulomonas sp. P4_H12 | reverse complement strand
GCGCGGTCCTGCTCGAGCCGTTCGCGCGCCCGGCGGGCGATCTGCCGCGCGTTCGCCTCGGAGATGTCGAGCACGTCAGCGATCTCGCGGTGGGAGTAGTCGAACGCCTCGCGCAGCACGTAGCTGGCGCGCTCCGCGGGCGTGAGCCTCTCCAGCAGCAGGAGGACGGCCAGGTCCAGGGCCTCGGCCCGCTCGGCGCCCAGCGCCGGGTCCGCGGTCGTGTCGACGGGTTCCGGCAGCCAGGGGCCGATGTACGTCTCGCGCCGGGCGTGCGCGGAGGTGGCCGCGTTGATGGCCAGCCGGGTCGTGGTCGTGGTGAGGAACGCCGCGGGGTTGCGCACGACGCTGCGGTCCGTGCCCTGCCAGCGGAGCCACGCCTCCTGGACGACGTCCTCGGCCTCGGCCACGCTGCCGAGCATCCGGTAGGCGACGCCGAACAGCCGGGGCCGGACGTCCTCGAACGCGGCGACGTCCGTGTCGGGGACGTTGGTGTTCCAGCCCGAGGTCGGCGCTGTGAGGTTGTCGGCGGGGTCGCTTGCCACCGTCACAACATAGAGCCGGGGGGTCAGGGCAGCGCGAGCTCGCGGGGGAACACGAGCACGTCGACGAGCGCCCCGTTGCGCCAGACGGTGACCTCGATGCGGCGGTCGATCGCGTCCTCCACCATGAGCTTCTGCACGGCGGTCGCGGTGACCACCCGGCTGCCGTCCAGCTCGACCACGATGTCGCCGCGATGGAGGTCGGCCTGCGCCGCCGGGCTGCCGGGGGAGACGCCGGCGATCTGCAGCCCCGTCGGGGAACCGATCCGCTCGGCCAGGTGCGGCGGCAGCGGCACCTGCGCGCCGACGATGCCCAGCCACGCGCGACGCACCCGGCCCCGCGTCATGAGCGTCGTGATGATCTCGCGCGTGGTCGCGTTGATCGGCACCGCGAGGCCGACGCCGATGCCGGCGAGCGCGGTGTTCACGCCGACCATGCGGCCGGCGCTGTCCGCCAGCACGCCTCCGCTGTTTCCGGGGTTGAGCGCGGCGTCGGTCTGCACGACCTCGTCCACCACGCGCCCCGAGGCGGTCGGGAGCGACCGGCCGAGCGCCGAGACGATGCCCGCCGTCACGCTGCCGGCCAGGCCGAGCGGGTTGCCGAGCGCGATGACCAGCTGGCCCACCCGCAGCCCGGCGGCGTCGCCGAGCTCGACGGGCGCGGGCACCTCGCCGCGCGTGAGGAGCACGGCGAGGTCCGAGAGGGGGTCGCGTCCCACCACGTCGGCCTGCACGGTGGTGCCGTTGCTGAACGCCGCCTCGGCCGCGGTCGCACCGGCCACCACGTGCGCGCTCGTGAGCAGGTAGCCGTCGGTGGTGATGACGCTGGCGCTGCCGGCGCCCGTGCCGCGGGCGGTGCGGACGGTCAGGCTGGCGACGCTCGGCAGCACCGCCTCCGCGACGGCGACGACCGTGCGCGAGTACGAGTCCAGGGGATCAGGGTCCACGGCGGGTACAGCGAGCGCGCCGGCGCCGGTATGCCCGGTTTCGCCGCCGGCGCACACGCTCAGGGTCGGCGGGCGAGGGTGTGCCGGACGTCCTGCGCGAAGACGATCCGGCCGGACGCGTCGCGCAGGCCGCGCAACGCGGCGAGCAGGTCGGAGCGCAGCGCGTCCCGGCCGGCCGGCGGGACGGCCTCCCACATCGCGCGCTGCCCGTGCGACCACGAGAACTCGAGGACGTGCTCGGGGTCGCGGAAGCTTGCCTCGACGGTGCGGTGCGCCGTCCCCACGTCGACCAGGCCGGCGTCGACGCACAGGTCCGTCATGCCCGCGTCCGAGGCGAACGGCCCGCGCTGGCCGCTGGTGCGGGCGTCGAGCATCCCGGGCGGCAGGTACGGGTCGAACAGGGCGTCGACGGCCCGCCACGCCTCGTCCTGGGCGCCGAAGGTGGTCACCCCCAGCCGGCCGCCGGGCCGCAGGAGCTCGGCCCACGCGCGGAGTGCGCCCGCGGGGTCAGGCAGGAAGAAGAGCACCAGGCAGGACGCCACCACGTCGAACGACGTCGGGTCGAGGGCCGGGGCGCGGGCGTCGTCGACGCGGACCTCGACCTGGGGGAGGCCCGCGAGGTCGCGGGCGGTGAGCGCGACCATGAGGGGGGCCAGGTCGATGCCGAGCGCGTACCCGGACGCGCCTGTCGCGCGTGCCAACGGTGCGAGTGCGGCCCCCCGCCCGCAGCCGATGTCGAGCACCCGCTCACCGGGCGCGACCGCGAGCTCCTCGACCAGGCCCGCGGCGATCGGCTCGAACCACGGCACGCCGACGTCGTCGTACGTCGCCGCGGCCCGGTCGAACACCCCGGCGATGCCGTCCGGTGATCCCATGCCGACACCCTGGCAGCGCCGGGCCGCCAGGACCAGGGCACGCACCCGACGGGTGCCGTCGGGCGCGCGCTCGGGCTCAGTCGGCGACGTCGCGACCGTGGATCGTCAGCGCCCAGATCACGAGGACGTCGAGGGCGATGACCACGAGCGCCCAGACCGGGTAGTACGGCAACCACGTGAAGTTGGCGACCGCGCTGACCACGGCGAGCAGCACACCGACGGTGCGTGCCCAGACCGCTCCGCGGAAGACGAAGAAGCCCGCGAACGCGACGACGATGCCGACCAGCAGGTGGATCCAGCCCCAGGTGGTGACGTCGAAGGAGAACGTCCACTTGGCACCCACCACGAAGAACGTGTCGTTGACCAGCGCCACCACGCCCTGGATCGCGTGCAGGATGCCGATGAGCACCATCAGGGTGCCGGCGAACACGCTCACCCCCACGGCCAGGTCGCTGCGGTTCTCGCTCATGTCGGTTCCTCTCGTCAGATCCGGCGACGCCGGCCCGGCGTCACGGCGGCCGCGACCACGGCCGTCTTGGCGACGGGAGCCGGGCCGGGGGTCACCGCCTTGACGACGACGGCGGTCTTGGCGACGGGGTGGCCGATGACGCCCACCCGGCCGATGCGTGCGGGACGGAGCGGCATGTCAGACCTCCTCGAGTGCGACGTCGGCCTCGATCGAGGCGATGATCGCCTGGATCGGGATCCGTCCGTCGGCGATCAGCTGGCCGCCCGAGCGGCGGGCGGCGGACGCGAAGCCCGCGGCCCACAGGTTCTCCCAGATGAGCACGCCCGCGACGGTGCCCGGGTCCATCGCGGCGGCGAGGTTCTCGACGTCGTCCGCGGCGAGCAGCTCGGCGAGCTCGGCCTCGATCTGCTGGAGCTCGCCCAGCTGGGGGATGTCGGACAGCTCGACCGCGTCGACGGACCCGTCCTCGTTCTTGGTGAGCACGAGCACGTCGATCACGCGGATCGTCCCGGCGTCGACGAGCTTGATGAGCTCGTCGACCATCTCCCCGGTGAAGCTGCTCTGCCCGGCCGGGAACTCCACGACGACGTAGTCGACGGGGCCCAGCCGGTCCAGCGATGTGTCGCTCATTGCGTCCTCCTGACTCGTGGGTGGTGCGCTCAGGAGGCGAGCGCGGCGGCCTTCAGCTTGGCGAACTCGGCCTGGTCGATGGCGCCGGAGTCGAGCAGGGCCTTCGCCTGCGCGATCTGGTCGGCCGGTGTCGCTGACGACGAGGTCGCGCTGCGGATCCGGTCGTCGAACGCCGACTGGGCGGCCTGCATCTGCGCGGCCTGGCGCGCACCCATGCTCTTACCGCGCACGATCAGGTACAGCAGGATGCCCAGGAACGGCAGGATGATCAGCAGCACGACCCACAGGGCCTTCGCACCGCCGCCGGTGTCGGGGTCGCGGAAGAGGTCCCCGAAGATCGCGATCAGCAGCCAGAACCAGATGATGAAGAGGAAGAACTCCAGCATCCAGAGCAGCACGTCACCGCTCCCGAACGTCGCAGACAGGCCCATGGCGGACTCCTTCGTGGTGACGACGGCCGCCGGGCGCGTGCCGGGCGGACGCGAGTCCCCTGAACCGGGGCTCGGTGCGATCGTCCGGCCGGAGGTCGGCGCGCGGGATCACCCCCCGACACGTTCACCCGGGTGACCACACCGCGACGCACCGATGTGCCCGTTTCGACACCTTCGCGGGGTTAGGGTGCAGTTCAAGCGGCCCTGGGGAGAGCTCGTGGAGCAGGACATCGGCCTGAAGCAGACGGGCCCGGTTCGACGCACGTCGGACGTCGGCGTGGTCCGGGCCAAGCTCGCGCCGCCCCGACCGCCGCGGGGATCGGTGCCCCGCCCCGCCCTGCTGGAGACGCTGCGCGACGGGCGCGGTCGTGCCCTGACCCTGGTCTCGGCGCCCGCGGGGTTCGGGAAGACCACGGTGCTGGCCGAGTGGGTCCAGAGCGAGCCGACGGGGCGCTTCGCCTGGGTGACGCTCGATGCGGGGGACCAGGAGCCCGAGCGCTTCTGGGCACACGTCGTCGCCGCGCTGTCGGCGGCGGGTGCGGGGGCCGGCGACGCCACGCTGGCCGCGCTGCGCGCTCGACCGGCGAGGATCGTCGACGCCACGCTCCCGCGGCTCTACGACGAGCTGGCCGACGGCGCGGACGACGTGGTCCTCGTCTTCGACGACTACCACCGTGCGGAGACGCCGCAGATCAGCGCCCAGCTCACGGAGTTCATGCGCTACCGGCCGGCGCGCGTCCAGCTCGTCGTCGCGACGCGCTCGGACCCGGCGCTCGGGATCGCCCGGCTCCGGGCCTCCGGCGACCTGGTGGAGGTGCGGGCGGACGCGCTGCGGTTCGACGATGCCGAGGTCGCCCGCTTCTTCGACGGGATCGGCCTGGCCGGCCTGACCTCCGACCAGGAGCACCGGCTGGCGGAACGGGCGGGGGGTTGGCCGGCGCCCTTGCGGCTCGCCGCCCTGCTCATGCCCGCCCAGGGCCGCGCGGCGTTCATCGACCAGTTCTCGGGCGCGAGCCGGCACGTCGTCGACTACCTGTCGCGCGACGTCCTCGAGCTCGTCGAGCCGGCCACCCGCGACGTCCTCCTCCGGGTGTCGATCCTGGGCCGGCTCAACGGCCCGCTGTGCGACGCGGTCGCCGGCACCTCCGGGTCGGGCGCACTGCTCGCCGACCTCGAGCGGGCGAACCTGTTCATCTCGGTGGACAGCACGGGGGAGTGGTACCACCCCCACCAGCTGTTCAGCGAGGCGCTGCGCGTCGAGCTCGCCCGGACCCGGCCGGACCTGGTCCCCGTGCTGCACGGCCGCGCCGCCGCGTGGCTCGAGGCCGCCGGTGACCTGGAGGCGGCGACGGACCACGCGATCGCCGCGCGCGACGTCGCGGTGGCGTCTCGGCTGGTCGCCGGCCAGCTGCAGCCGATGGCGGCCGGCGGGCGCAGCGCGAGCATCCGCCGGTGGCTCGCGGCGCTCTCCTGGCCGGAGGCGCGGCGCGATCCCGAGCTCGCGTTCGTGCGCGCCCTCGCCGCCAGCCTGGAGAACCGGCTCGACGAGGCGGTGGAGTGGCTGGGGGTGGCGCGCACGGGCCCCCTCGACGCGCTCGACGCCGGTGGTCTCTCGCTCGGGTTCCGGGTCGACTTCCTCGACGCCGCCATCGGTGTCAACGACCTGGCGCGCGCCCAGGCGGCCGCGGAGCGCGCGGTCCTCACGGCGCCGAGCCCGAGCTGGCACGGGGTCGCGCTCGCCTGCCTCGGCCAGGCGCAGTACCTGCGGGGACAGGGCGCGGACGCCGTGGGCACMCTGCGGCTCGCGGTGGGCGAGATCTCCGACGCCAACCCAATCATGCTCGCGTTCGCCGTCGGCAACCTCGGCCTCGCGGAGTCGGCCGCCGGACCCGACAGCCACGCCGACCCGCTGCTCGACCGGATGACCGACGTGCTGCTGGCGGCCGGCGCGGACCGCTCGCCGCCCGCCGCCCTGGTCCTGCTCGCCCGGGGCGAGCGCGCGCGTCGGCTCGGCGACCACCAGCGCGCCGTGGCCGAGCTCGGCTCCGCGATCGACGTCCTCGAGGGCATGCCGCGCAGCGCGTGGCTGGCGAACGCGTTCCTCCTGCTCGCGGCCACGCGTCGCCTGGTGGGCGACGGTCCCGGCGCGTCGGCGTCGGTCGACCGGGCTCAGGAGATCCTCGACCGGCTGCCCGATCCCGGCGCGCTGGTCGCGCGGGCGGCGGACCTGCGTGACCTGCTGGCCGCACCGGCGCGGCACGTCACCGCGTTCGGCGAGGAGCTGTCCGAGCGCGAGGTCGTCGTGCTGCGGCTCGCCGCCGACGGGCTGCAGCAGCGCGAGATCGCCGACCAGCTCTTCATCTCCTACAACACCGTGAAGTCCCACCTGAAGGCGGCCTACCGCAAGCTCGGGGTCACCTCGCGCGAGGCGGCGATCGCCCGGCTGCAGGCCATGGAGGACGGACCCGCCGCGACCACCCGGGTGAGCAGCCCGGGGGGTGGTCCGTCCTGACGGTGCGTGCGCGCACGATGCGCTCATGGTCCTCTGCACGATCGTCGTCGCCGGAGAGCTCGACGCGCGCTTCGGCGAGGCGTTCGAGGGGATGACGCTCACCGTGGGCGACGGCCGCACCGAGCTGGTCGGCAGCCTGACCGACCAGGCACACGTCCAGGGCGTGCTGCACCAGCTGTTCGACCTCGGGCTCGAGGTGGTCTCGTTCACGGCGGCGCCGACGCCGCCGGACGGGTGACTATCCGCCGCTGAGCGCCGCGACCTGGGCGCCGGTGGCCGCCGCCAGGGCCTCGAGGTCGCGACGGGCGTGCCGGTGGGACGCGGAGGCGCGGACCTCGCCGCGCAGCCCGTGCTGCTCGACGCCGGGATCGGCGGTGAGCAGCAGCAGCGTCCCTCGGGCGCCCTGCGGCACGAGGTGCGCCGCCACGCGGTAGTCCACGCCGTCCCAGCTGGCCGAGCCGCCCGCGCCCTCGCCGGGCGTGGCGGAGTCGATCGCGACCTCGGCGTGCTCGAGGTGCCAGGTCGCCCCGGGAGCTGTCGCCTCGACGCCCGCCGCTCGGGTGAGCGCCTGCCAGGCGACCGCCGTCGACACCGGCAGGTCGATGCTCGACTCGGTCTCCTTGGGGACGCCCATCTCCCGATCATCGACCGGCACGCCCGCGCGCGATACCCCGATCGGGGAAAGCGACGTTCAAGGTCTGGTCGCTGCGTCCCACCACCGGAGCACCCGGAGCGCGCGCAGGGTGTTCCACCGGCTGGGCCGGCCGACGCCGTCCTCGAGGTGGAAGTGCACGCGCCCCGCGGGGACGCGGTCGAGCAGCCACCGGCCGTCCGGCCGCCTGCGGGAGCGCACGTGCTCGACGGCCTCGGTCATCCGGGGGTCCGGCGCAGTGCCCGCGCCGCGGAAGTAGTCGAGCCCGCGCAGCACGTCGTACTGCCAGTAGTACGGGAAGGCGAGCTCGAGGTACATGGGATCGGCCACCTCGTGGGTGCTGAGGCGGCGGAACAGTCCGCGCTCCAGGAGGTACTCCTCACCGCCCCGCCGGGCCTCGCGGACGGCGGTCGACCCGCCGGTCGCGCGCTCGAACGCGAGCAGGCCGTCGAGCACGTCGATCGTCGTGTCGAACGAGGAGCGCACCGAGCCGTTCTCGGCCTCGCAGTTCCATCCGCCGTCCGCCAGGCGCTCGCCCACCACCCGGTCGACCAGCGGGGAGACGTCCACCCCGAAGTAGGCGCCCGACTCGATGACCCGGCCGTTGATGCAGGGTTCGACCTCGCCGTCGAAGTACCGCTGGCCGGCGTGCTCCCACCGTCCGTTCTCGGCGACGAGGGCGACCGCACGGCGGGCCGAGGGGGAGGCGGGGTCCAAACCGAGGAGCTGCAGGGTCTGCAGCGTGTGCATGGTCGCGGTCCACGGCTGCCCGGGCTCCCCGCCCGCGTAGCCGGCGGGGAAGCACGCGCCGCCGGCCCACAGCCCGTCGTCGTCCTCGAGGGCGAGCAGGCGAGCGCCCCACCCCTCGTGCTCGACGCGTGCCCGCTCGGCGGCGACCTCGCCCGCCGGGGCGTCCGTGAGGTCGCGCAGCACCTGCCAGCGGATGGCCGGGTCGCCCTCGAGCAGCCACTCGATCACGTCCATCGGGCAAGGCTAGGCGCGGCCGCCCACCGCGGACCAGGACCGCGTCGGCGTCACGCAGGGGGCGTCGCGCGCGCGCACCACGCCACGGCGGTGACCTCGAAGGGTCCGTCCGGGAGCAGCTGCGCGCAGCGGGAGCGGAGCACGTCGCGCTGGTGCTCGGCCAGCCCGGCGACGTACGACCCCGCAGGCCCGACGCCCAGGGTGAAGGTCTCCCACCACTCGTCGAACGAGCCGTAGCCCGCGGTGACGGTCTCGCTCCAGGGCACGACCTCGCGCAGGCCCGCCGCGCGGAAGAGCGTCGCCAGCTGCCCCGCGCGGGCGCCCGACTGCTGCGACTCGTCCGTCGCCGACGGGTCGACGTCGCGCACGGCGCGCCAGAACACGCCCAGCGGCCCGCCGCCGCCCGCGTGGTCCCATACGCTCGCAGCCACGACGCCACCCGGCCGGGTCACACGCGCCATCTCGGTGAGCCCGGCCACCGGGTCGGTCATGAACGGCACGACGAGCTGCGCCAGCGTGAGGTCGAAGGCGTCGTCGGCGAACGGCAGGGACTCGGCCGCGGCGACGTGCGCCGACAGACCCGGGAAGCGGGCGCGTGCCGCGGCAACGAACGACTCCGACGGGTCCACGGCCGCGACGGCGTCGACCCCGAGCCGGGCGACCAGCGGCGCGGTGAGCGCGCCCGGCCCGCAGCCCACGTCGAGCGCGCGCCCGTGCGGCGGCACCCCGACCGTCTCGGCGACCGTCCCGAGGAACTGCTCGGCGAGCGGTTCGGAGTACCGGCCCATGAACCGCCCGTACGCCGCGGCACCGACGTCGAACCCCATGGGACGACCGTAGCCCCGCGGCCACCCGGCACGACCGCCCGCCGTGACGCACCATGGACCACCGGGTCGAGGATCTGCCCGTGCGGGCAGGTGCGGCGTGGGCCGGACCCCGACCTCGAGAGGCGCACCCATGACGCAGGCGCTCGACCGGCCGCGCCACGTCGCCCCCGGTGACCTGGTCCGGGCGCTGGCCGCGGTCAGCGTCGTCGTCGGGACGTGGTGGTCCGGACCGGTGGCGGCGGCGCTCTTCCTCCTCGTGCTCGGCGGCTGCCTGGTGCCGCGGGTGGTCGGCGTCCCCGCCGCGCTCGACGTGGCGTACTGCAGCGCCCTGCTGGTCGCCGCGTGGGCCGCGCAGCTCGGCTGGTACGACGCGGTCGGCTGGCTGGACGTCGTGGTGCACGGGCTGACGACCGGCCTGATCGCGCTCGTGTCGGTGCTGGCTCTCGCGCGCTGGGGCGTCCTGCCGCCCGACCTGGTGGATGGGGCACGCCACCCTCGGTCCGGGAGCGTCGTGCTCGTCGGCGGCGTCGGGGGCGCGCTGGCCGTGCTGTGGGAGATCGGCGAGTGGGCGGGGCACACGTATCTGGACCCCAACATCCACGTGGGCTACCGGGACACCGTGGGGGACCTCGCCGCCGGCCTCGCCGGGAGCGTCGTCGCCGGGCTCGCGCTGGCCGGCCGTCGTCGGGCCGTCGCATGACCCGGCCGACCGTCTCCGTCGTCATCCCCGCGCGCGACGACGCGCCCGCGCTGCGCGAGTGCCTCGACCGCCTGGCGCGTCAGACGGTCGCGCCGTACGAGGTGCTCGTCGTCGACAACGGCTCGTCGGACGCGACCGCCTCGGTCGCCGCGGCCTGGGGCGCCGTGGTCGTCCCGGAGCCCCGCGTCGGGATCCCGAGCGCCGCCGCCGCGGGGTACGACCGCGCCCGCGGCGACGTCATCGCCCGCCTCGACGCGGACTCGCGGCCCGATCCGCGCTGGGTCGAGCGCATCGCCGTGCGCATGGCCGACGACCCCGGGCTCGACGCCGTGACGGGCACGGGACGGTTCTTCGACCTGCCGCCGGCGGTGCGGGACGTCGCGTCGGGCGCCTACCTGGGCGCGTACTACGTGCTGACGCACCTCGCGCTCGGGCACACCTCGTTGTGGGGGTCGTGCATGGCGGTGCGCCGCGAGGCGTGGCTCGCGGTCCGCACGCGGGTCCGGCGCGACGACCCCGAGGTGCACGACGACCTCGACCTCGCGTTCGCGCTGGGTCCCGGCCGGCGGATCCGGTTCGACCCGTTCCTGCGGGTCGGGGTGTCCGCCCGGTCCCTGCGCGGGCACGCGCAGCGCGTGCACCGGCTCGACCGGGCCTGGCGCACGCTCCGGCTCAACTGGGAGGGCGCGCCGCCGTGGGCGCGGTGGCGGGCGCGGCTGGCCCGGTGACGGCGGGCGGACGGCTCAGGGCTGGACGACGCCCGCGCTGCCGCCACCGCGCCGGACCGGTTCCGCGACCGCCTGCAGCCGGCCGTCGGGCAGGAACTCGATCCCCGTCGCCGCGCCGATCTCCGGAGTGTCGACGAAGGCGTGCCCCAGCGCCTGCAGGTCCGCGCGCGGGAAGGCCGGCTCCGCCTGGACCGCGGCCGCGTTGCGCTGCGAGGCCCGCGGTGCCGCGATCGCCTGGGGGAGGTCCATCCCGAGGTCGAGGCGGTTGACCAGGACCTGCAGCACGGTCGTGATGATCGTCGCGCCGCCCGGCGACCCGACGGCGAGCAGCGGCGCGCCGTCCGACAGGACGATGGTCGGCGCCATCGAGCTGCGCGGGCGCTTGCCCGGCGCCGGCAGGTTGGGGTCGTTGCCACCCTGGGTGTCAGTGAAGTTGAAGTCGGTGAGCTCGTTGTTGAGCAGGAACCCGCGGCCCGGCACGACGATGCCGTTGCCGCCGATCGACTCGATGGTGAGGGTGTAGGCGACCACGTTGCCCCACCGGTCGGCGGTGGTCAGGTGCGTGGTCGACTGGCCGTCCGAGCCCTCGGCGCCCGGGACCGCGGCGACCCCGCAGCCGGCGTACTGCCCGTCCGGGCTGCCCGGCGCGAGCGGCTTGACCAGGGCGGCCGCCGGGTCGATCAGGCAGGCGCGCTCGCCGGCGAACCCGTCGGAGAGCAGCTCCGCCAGCGGGACGTCGACGAACGCTGGGTCGCCCACGTACCGGTTGCGGTCGGCGAAGGCCAGGGCGCTGGCCTCGAGGTAGCGGTGCTGCGCCTGCGTCGTGCCGAGGGCGCCGAGGTCGGCGGTCTCGAGGATGTTGAGCGCCTCGCCGACGGTCGACCCGCCGGAGGACGGTGGCGCCATCCCGTAGACGTCGAGCCCGCGGTACGACACGAGGGTCGGCTCGCGCAGCGGCGCCTGGTACGCGGCGAGGTCGCCGAGCTCCATCAGGCCCGGCCGGGCGACGAGCATGCTGCGCCGGCCGACGGGCGGGTCCTGGACCGTCTCGACGATGTCGCGCGCGAGCCGGCCCGTGTAGAGGGCGTCGGCGCCCCGCCGGGACAGGAGGTCGTACGTGCGGGCGAGGTCGCGGTTGCGCAGCACGGACCCCACCTCGGGCGCGGCACCGCGCGGGAGGTAGAGCCGGGCCGTCGACGGGAAGGCGGCGAACCGGGTCGCGTTGGTCGTCACCTGGTCGGCGAACGTCTGGTCGACCACGAAGCCCCGGCGCGCGACCTCGGTGGCGCCCTCCAGCGCCTGGCCCAGGTCGAGCGTGCCCCACTGGGCCAGCGCGTTCTCCCAGGTGCGCGGCGTGCCCGGCACCCCCGCGGACAGCCCGGACGTCACGGCGTCGGCGAACGGGATCGGCACCCCGTTCTCCGTGAAGGAGTCGGCGCGCATCGCGGCCGGCGCGGTCTCGCGCCCGTCGATGGTGTGCACCTGGCCCGACGCCGCGTCGTAGTAGACGAAGAAGCCGCCGCCACCGATCCCGGACGAGAACGGCTCGGTGACGCCGAGGGTCGCGGCCGCCGCGACGGCGGCGTCGACCGCGTTGCCGCCGTGGCGCAGCACGTCGAGGCCGACCCGGGTCGCGTCGGCATCGACCGTCGCGACGGCCCCACCGGAGCCCACGGCCACCGCGACCTTGTCACCGGGTCTCGGGTGGGCCGAAGCCGGCGCGACTCCGGCGGCGAGGGCGAGCACGGCCGCGGTGGCCACCGCGGCGAACGATCCGACGTGCCTGGACGACCGCATGAGACCTCCTGGGACGAGAGGGCCGACGTCCCTCCGTCCTACCACCGCAGCGCGCGGCCCGCCCGGGTGCGGCGTGTCGTCCGGGGCGGGATCATGGCGCGCGGCGGTGCCGACGACCCGAGACGAGGACCCATGACCACGTTCCCGACGATCCGCCAGGTCGTGCTCGACGCGACCGACGTCCGCGCGCTGGCGGAGTTCTACCGTGAGCTGTTCGGGCTCGAGTACCGGCCCGGCGACGAGCCGGAGCACGGCGAGCAGGACTGGCTCGTGCTGCGGTCGACCAGCGGCGTCCCGCTCGCGTTCCAGCAGGTCGAGGCGCTGCCCGAGGTCACCTGGCCGGAGGGTCCGGTCCCGCAGCAGCTGCACCTCGACACCACCGTGCCGGACGTCGCCGAGCTCGATGTGCAGCACGAGCGGGCGCTGGCCCTGGGGGCGCGGCTCCTGTTCGACCGGTCCGACGACCTCGACGAGCCGCTGCGGGTCTACGCCGACCCCGCCGGTCACCCGTTCTGCATCTTCGTCGGCTGACCGGGGGAGCCTCGTGCACCTGGTCCTCCTCGCGGACACGCACCTTCCGCGGCGCGCCCGCGACCTGCCCGCCCAGGTGTGGGCGGCGGTGGACGCCGCCGACGTGGTGGTGCACGCGGGCGACTGGGTCTCCGTCGAGGCGCACACCGCGTTGGCGGAGCGCTCGCGGCGGCTGGTCGCCTGCTACGGCAACAACGACGGACCCGCGCTCCGTGACCGGCTGCCGCTCGTGGGCCGGGCGGAGCTGGACGGCCTGCGGCTGGGTGTGGTGCACGAGACCGGTCCCGCGGCCGGCCGGGAGCAGCGGTGCGATGCGGAGCACGGCGATCTCGACGTCCTCGTGTTCGGGCACAGCCACATCCCGTGGGACTCGGTGACTCCGCGGGGCATGCGGCTGCTCAACCCGGGCTCGCCGACGGACCGCCGACGGCAGCCGTTCGCCACCTTCATGACCGCGTCCGTCGTCGGCGGCCGCCTCGGCGAGGTGGAGCTGCACAGGCTCGGTCGGTCGTGACGACGGACCGGTCGCGGACCGCGCCGCCGTGACGCAGGCTTGAGGCACGGACTGCTCCAGCAACGGGCGGCTGACGTGCCCGGACGGAGCTCGACCATGAAGCTGCCCGCACCGCGAGGACCCCTCGGTGCCTCGTTGACCGACCTGCTGGTGCACCCGCCGCGGACCGACGACGTCGCCGACGGTGCGCTGGTGCGGCGGTGGCGCGCGGCCGCACAGACTGCGGACCCGTTCGTCGACGACGACCTGCAGCTCACGCTCTGGACGGCGTACGCGCTGCACTACCGCGGCTTCGAGGGCGTCGACGACGCGTGGGAGTGGGACCCCGAGCTCCTGCGCCTGCGCCGGATCCTGGAGGAGGCGTTCGAGCGTGCGCTGCGCGCGGCGGTGGCCGTCCCGCCCCTCCCGCCCGCGGAGCGCGAGGCCGTGGCGTCGACGCTGTTCGCGATGACGGCGCCCGGGCCGGGTCCCAGCGTCGCCCGCTACGTGAGCAAATCGGCCGACGCCGCGCAGGTCGAGGAGCTCCTGATCCACCGGTCGCTGTACCAGCTCATGGAGGCCGACCCGCACACGTGGGCGATCCCGCGGCTGTCCGGGGCGCCCAAGGCGGCCCTGGTCGAGGTGCAGTCCGACGAGTACGGCGGCGGCCGTCCCGACCGGATGCACAGCGCGTTGTTCGGCCGCACCATGCGCGGCGTGGGCCTGGTCGACGACTACGGGTACTACGTCGAGCGCGTCCCCGCCGTCACGCTCGCCGCCCTCAACGTCATGTCGCTGTTCGGCCTGCACCGTCGGTGGCGCGGCGCGATCGCGGGGCACCTCGCCGCGTTCGAGATGACGTCGTCGCTGCCCAGCCGCCTGTACGGCGACGGCTTCCGGCGCCTGGGGCACGACGCGGGCACCACCGAGTACTTCGACGAGCACGTCGAGGCCGACGCCGTCCACGAGCAGATCGCCGGCCGGGACCTCGCCGGTCGGCTGGCCGAGCAGGAGCCCGAGCTCGTCGGGGACATCGTGTTCGGTGCCGCCGCCTGCCTGCACCTGGACGACCTCGTCGGTCACCACCTGCTCGGTGCCTGGTCCGCGGGCACCTCGTCCCTGCGCGCCGCATGAGCACGCCGCAGCCCGCCACGATCGAGGCGTGCCCCAACGGTCCGCTGCTGGTGCGCGGGGACGTCGAGCTCGTCGACGGCGACGGCGTCCCGATCGAGCGGCGACGGCGGACCGTCGCGCTCTGCCGCTGCGGCACGTCCGCGATCGCCCCGTTCTGCGACGGCAGCCACAAGGCCATCGGCTTCGTCGCGCCGTAGCGCTCCGGTCAGACGCCGAGGATCCCGCGCAGGGTCCGGGCGTTGCGCACGGCGTTCCCGCCGCCGTCGTTGTTGAAGTACACGAGCACGTCGCGGCCGTCGTGCGCCCACTCGCGGATGCGGTCGGCCCACCAGCGCAGGTCGTCGTCGGAGTACGAGCCGCCGTAGAGGTGGTCGTGGTCCGGGCCGTGCAGGCGCACGTAGACGTAGGGCGCGGTCGCGCGCAGCACGCACGGCAGCCGCGCGCCGCTCATCACGCACGACGCGGCGCCGTGGCGCTCGAGCAGCGCGAACACCTCGTCCGTCTGCCACGACGGGTGGCGCAGCTCGACGGCCACGCGCACCCAGTCGGGCAGCGAGCCGAGGAACCAGTCCAGCCGGGCGTCGTCGCGCTCCTGGTCGGGCCGCAGCTGGACCAGCACGACCTCGCGGCGCTCGCCCAGCTCGTGCCACGAGCGGGCGATGCGCTCGGACCAGGCCTCGGGCGCGTACAGGCGCTTGGCGTGCGTCAGGCCGCGCGACGCCTTCACGGACATGCCGAAGCCCGGCGGCAGCCGGCGGCGCCAGCCGGCGAACGTCGACTCGCGCGGCCACCGGTAGAAGCTGGCGTTGAGCTCGACGGTGTCGAACTCCTGCACATACCGACCGAGCCGCTCCCACGGGGGCAGGCCGGGCGGGTACAGCACGCCGTCCCAGTGGTCGTACGACCAGCCCGACGTGCCGATGCGGATGCTCACGGGCGCTGCGCGAGCGAGCCCGGCAGGGCGGCGGACACGCGCCGGAAGCCCGCCCGCAGCGTGACGGCGTCCCTGCCGACCGACTCGACGTCGGCCCAGCGCACCAGGAAGGTGCCCCGGTGGCGCCACGCGAACCAGCGCGCCAGGACGGCCGGGGCGTTCACACCGTTGCGCTCGTACCCGAGGAAGGACGTCCCCGTGCGCGGGCTGACCAGCAGCCCGTGCAGCCGCGGCGCGGCGAGGAGCCCGTCGAGCGGACCGTCCAGCGCGAAGCGCACGTCCACGACGAAGCCGACGCGTGCGCCGTCGGGGCCGAGGACGGGGGAGTCGAGCAGGTCACCCAGGATCATGGCTGCCTCCGGGGATGCGGGAGATGACGTGGTCCCGGACCCAACGCTCGGTCCAGGTGACGTCGAGCTCCGAGCCGTGGACGCCGAGCTTCACGGTCGTGCCGACGTCGACGACGTGGGTCCAGCGGATCCGGTGCCAGCGGGACGCCGGGGGCCGTCCGCCGAGGATACGGGTGGCCAGCACGGCCCCGCTCAGCAGCGACGTCACGACCGCCTGCTGGGACCCGTCGGGCCGGTCGCTGCCGTCGACCCCGTGCACCTCGAGGTCGTCGACCGTGCACACGGGGACGCCGTCGACGTCCAGGATCTGCCGGTCCAGCAGGTGCAGCCGCGCGTCGAGCACGAGGCCCGGCTGCTGCTCGTCCGGTGGGAGGCTCATGAGCCCGCTCCCGTCACGATCATCAGGGGGATCGCGGCGACGGACGCCACCACGATGATCACGAGGTAGACCAGCGCGAACGCGTTGGTGGCGCGCCCGTTGACGTAGGTGCCCATGTACTCGGGGTCGTTGGCGACGACGAGGATCGGCAGGTACGTCAGCGGCAGGGCGATGGCGGAGAACACCACCGAGAACTCGGTGATCTTGATCGGGTCGACGCTCGTCATCAGGACGCCGACGGCGACCAGGAGGCAGATGATCATGGTCAGGTGGAACCGCGCGGCCCGCGCGGGGCGGCGGAACTTGCCCCACGACCACCCCATGAATTGCGCGAGCGTGTAGCCGCTCGACAGCGAGGTCTCCAGCGCCGCGCCGAACGTCGCGGCGACGATGCCGACGATCACGACGGCCAGCGCGAGCTTGCCGCCCGCGAGCGCGACGGGCAGCACGATCTGGCTGAGCGAGGAGACCTCGATGCCCTTCGGCAGGAAGACGATCGCGGCGCACGCGGCGATGGCGACCGACAGGATCCCGCCCAGCGGAAAGCCCACCAGCACGTTGGCCCGCGACTGCGTGAGGTCCTTGACCTTCCACTTCTCCTCGACCGCGCCGGAGGAGAAGAAGAACACCTCGTACGGCGTCATCGCGGCCCCGAAGAGCGCGATCGCGTAGTACCAGTAGACGGCGTGCCCCTCGTTGGCGGGGACGCTCGGGTGGAACGCCTGGTCGGCGAGCGTGCCCCAGTCCGGGCCCAGCAGGAACACGGCGACGGCGAACACGACCAGGGTGAGGCCCACCAGGCCGGTGACGTTCTCCATGATCGAGAACTTGGTCCGCCAGATGACCAGCCAGACGGCCAGCCCGGCGACGGGGATCCAGAGGCGCGGCTCGACGCTGCTGGCCAGCTGCAGTGCCAGCGCGATGCCGCCGACCTCGGCGGTCAGCGTCAGCAGGTTGATGAGGAACGACGCCGACAGGTTGGCGCCCGCCGCGCGCGGTCCGAGCCGCTCGCGGATGATCTCGAACGTCGCGCGCCCGCTGACCGCCGCGACCCGGCCCGACATCTGGGCGAACAGGCAGATCCCGACGACGCCGACGACGACCACCCACGCGAGCGAGAGCCCGAACCGGGAGCCCACCACGGCGTTGGTGACCAGGTCCCCGATGTCGAGGAAGCCGCCGATCGCGGTGAGGATGCCGAGCGCGAGCCCGAGGACCTTCTTCACGAGGCACCCGCCTCGTCGAGCGTGGTGGTCAGCGCGTCCAGCTGGTCCGCGCTCGCGTCGAGCGCGGCGCGGACGCCGGCCGCCGACCCGCCGGCCTTGTTCACCCAGCCGCGCGCGGACACGACGGCGGCCTGCGCGTCCCGGACCGCGGCGAGCGCGTCCTCCTGCCAGCCGGCCCCGTCCGGGTCCGCCGGGACCAGGGTCGACACGGCGTCGGCCGCCTCCTCGAGCACGTGGATCTGGTCGACCAGCGCGGTGTCCGTGACCGGCGCGGTGAGGCGGTCGTCGTCGAGCAGCCCGACGGCGATCGTCGCGGTCTGCACGGCCGACGTGGCCTGCGCGACGGGCTCGGACAGGGCGCGGGCGTCGTCGGCCGGGCTCGCCGAGGAGCCGACCGCGCAGCCGGAGGCTACGACGACCGCGAGGAGGGCGGGGATCCCGCGCGCGACCTGCATGAACGCATCGTGGCGCTCCGGAGCGCGGACCGCACGACGAGAGCGGCGGCGTCAGTCGAGGCCCTCGAACACGTCGGCCAGGCAGGGGTCGTCCGGCCCGGCGGCGGGCCAGGCGATCACGTGCGTCTCCCGCGTGCTGCCCCACCGGAAGGAACCGTCGTCCACGCCGGCGGGCAGGAGCACGTGCGCCTGGCTGCGGTGCTCCCGCAGTCCGGCGAGCACCTGCCCGGCCACCTCCGCGGTCGGCACCTCGACACCGATCATCGCGTCGGGCGTGCCCCGCAGGTGGTAGAGGCGATCGGGCACCCACGGTTCGTGCCCGTGCGCGGCCCGCCATGCCTGGTGCTTGTCGAACCAGGACTGGCGGATCCCTCCGTGCAGGAGGCGGCGCAGCCCGGGGCCGCCGTCGGCGCGCACCCGGTGGAACGCGGCGTCCGTGGCGGCACCCACGGCGATGTGGTCGGGGTGCCCGGTGATCCCGTCGGGCCCGAAGGTGAGGACGACGTCGGGCCGCTCCTCGTCGAGGAACTGCGCGATCCGCTGCACCAGGTCGTCGAACGGGACGGCGTCGACCTCGCCGTCCGGCAGGCCCAGCCAGTCGTGCCGGTCGGGCAGCCGACCGAGGGCCCGCCACGCCCGCTCGTCCTCCAGGCGGCGCAGCGCCCCCAGCCCCGCGGGACCGACCTCGACACCCGGCGCGACCTCGCCGGCGTCGCCGTCGGTCGCGTGCAGGACGACGAGCCGGAACGCCGGGTCGGCGGCGTGCAGGGCGACGCTCCCGAACGCCCCGTACGTCTCGTCGTCGGGGTGGGCGAAGCACAGTCCGAGCGTCGGGCTCATGCAGTGCACGGTACTCAGGGCGCGGGCGGCCGTGGGCGGCTCGGTCTAGCCTGGCGGCTGGTCCCGAGGAAGGGGAACGACGTGGTCCTGATCGGCGCTCACGTGCGCGGCGACGACCCGGTGGCGACCGCCGCCGAGCTCGACGCGCAGTCCGTGCAGCTGTTCCTGGCCGACCCGCAGGGGTGGAAGAAGCCGGTGCCCCGCGCCGATGCGGACGCCCTGGTCGCCTCGGGCCTGGGCATCTACGCGCACGCGCCGTACCTGGTCAACGTCGCGTCCACCAACAACCGGATCCGCATCCCGAGCCGGAACATGATCGCGCAGCACACGGCCGCGGCGGCGACGCTGGGAGCGCGGGGGCTGATCGTGCACGGCGGGCACGTGGGCGACGGCGACGACATCGCGGTCGGCATCGACAACTGGCGCAAGACCTTCGAGCGCGCGACGTTCCCCGTGCGCGTGCTGGTGGAGAACACGGCGGGCGGCGAGAACGCGTGCGCCCGCACGCTCGACCGGATCGCGCTCCTGTGGGACGCGATCGGCGAGTACGACGTCGGCCTGTGCCTCGACACCTGCCACGCGTGGGCGGCGGGGGAGGACCTCGAGACGCTGGTCGAGCGCGTGCGGGCGATCACCGGCCGGGTCGACCTGGTGCACGCGAACAGCTCGCGCGACCMGCACGACTCGGCGCGCGACCGGCACGCGGGCTTCGCGACGGRCACGATCCCGCCCGAGCTCATCGCGCACGTGGTCCGGGAGGCGGGCTGCGACGCGATCGTCGAGACGCCCGCCGAGACCCAGGCGGACGACATCGCCTTCCTGAAGGCAGCGCTCGCCGGCTAGATCCGGCCGCGGACGGGGGTCCGGTCCACGGGGTCGTCGGGCACGGCCATCTCGGCGCGCACGCCGAGCAGCCGCACCTCGCGGTCCTCGAGCTTGTCGGCGAGCGCCAGGGCCGCGGCCACGACGGTCGCGGCGTCGCGCGTGGGCTCGGCGAGCTTGCGGCTCATGCCCTTGGTGACGAACGGCGCGTAGCGGACCTTGAGCGCCACGCGGACCACGGGCCGCCCGTCCTGAGCGGTGTCCTCGACGACGTCCTGCGCCAACCGGCGGACCGCCTCCCGCACCTGCTCGGGCGTCGTGAGGTTCTGCTGGAACGTCGTCTCGCGGCTGTGGCCGCGCGCCACCCAGGGGCTGTCGTCGACCGTCACCGGTCCGAGGCCCTGGCCGAGCTCGTGGTACCAGACGCCCATCCGCGGCCCGAACTCGCCCACGAGCGCGTCCGCCGGGGCGTCGGCGAGCTCGCGCACCGTGGTGATCCCGAGGGCGGTGAGCCGCTTCGACACCTTCGTGCCCACGCCCCAGAGCTCGATGGTGGGCCGGTGCCCCATCACCTCGAACCAGTTCTCCGCCGTGAGCCGGAAGACGCCGGCCGGCTTGCCGAACTCCGTCGCGATCTTGGCGCGCACCTTGTTGTCGCCGATGCCCACCGAGCAGTGCAGCCGCGTCTCGGTCAGGACCGCCTCCTGCGCCCGGCGGGCCAGGGCCTCGGGGTCGTCGGTGCGGGCGCCGAGGAACGCCTCGTCCCACCCGAGCACCTCGACGACGACGCCCAGCGACCGCAGCGTCGACATCACGCGCTCGGAGGCCGCCTCGTACTCCGGACCGTCGACGGGGAGGAACACGGCGTCGGGCAGCTTGCGGGCCGCGATCCGCAGCGGCATCCCGGAGTGCACCCCGAAGAGGCGAGCCTCGTACGACGCCGTCGAGACCACGCCGCGCTCCGTCGGGTCGCCGCGACCGCCGACCACCACCGGTCGACCCGCCAGCTCCGGGCGGCGCAGCACCTCGACGGCCGCGACGAACTGGTCGAGGTCGACGTGCAGCACCCAGGCAGTGTCCGCGCCCATGCCCCGAGTCTGCCCGGTCGAGGCACCGCGCTCACGCGGAGACGCGTCAGATGCCGTGGGCCCTCGCCCAGGCCACCGCGTCGGCGCGCGTGGAGACGCCGATCTTGCGGTAGGCGCTGCGCAGCTGGGACTTCACCGTGTTGCGGGTGACCCACAGCCGGCGGGCGATCTCCTCGAGCGTGATGTCCTCACCGAGCTCCGCCAGGACCACGCGTTCACGCTGGGTGAGGGCGCTGGCGCCGGTCGCGGGCATGGGGATGAAGTGCTGACTGGTCACGGTTCCTCCAGCGGGGCGACGCAGTCCCGACGGTGGCGGTTCCTCCGGCGGGCGGCATGCGTACCTGCCCCACGGATGTATCGGCAGGTTCGTGCCCGTTGATGATGGTCTCCGCAGATCCGGTCAGGGTCAGCCCCAGACGGCGGCCTCGACCTGCGCGGTCGGAGGTGCCTGCGGGAGGCGCGCCATGCGGAACGAGATCGTCAGGCCGGCGAGCGCGGCGAGCAGCGGGATCAGCATGGCGATCTGCAGCGCCAAGGGTCGGGCTTCCGTGTTGATCCGCAGGATCTCCGCCTGGGTGGCCGGCGGCTGGTCGACCAGCAGCTCGTCGAGTGCGGTGTTGGACACCACCTCGGCGTCGTGCTCCAGCACCTCCGCGACCTGCGTCTGCTCGGAGGCGTCGAGCACCGTACTCTGCGAGGCCATGGACGTGAAGATCGTCGACAGCGCCGCGAGCAGGATCGCGCCGGCGAACGCGAGGCCGAACGAGAGCCCGAACGATCCCGCCGCGGAGTTGACGCCGGCGGCCTCGCTCACCCGCTCCTCGGAGATCGGGGCGAGGGTGTAGTTGTTCAGCTGCGAGACCAGCAGGCCGAGCCCGGACCCGGCGATGATCAGGGGGACCACCAGCCACCAGCCGGAGTCCGCCCGCGGCACCACCGGCAGCACGAGCCCGATCCCGACGGCGAGCAGGGCGAAGCCCCACCGGATGATGCCGCTGGGGTTGCGCGCCCCCGCCTTCTTCCCGGCGACGACCGCCACGGCGAACATGCTCAGCGAGAGCGGCGCCAGCGACAGCCCGGCCTGCATCGCGTTGTACTCGAGCACCACCTGCAGGTAGATGGGCAGCGCGATCATGGTGCCGCCCAGGGCGATCTGCTGGAGGGTCTGCTGCGTGATGCCGAAGCGGAAGATCTTCGACGAGAACAGGTCCGGGTCGATCAGCGTCGCCCTGGCCTGACGCTTGCGCCGGGCGAGCCAGTAGACGAGCGAGCCGAGGGCGACGACGCCCACCGCCAGGATGGCCAGGACGGCCTCGCCACCCTCCTGCCACACGAGGATGCCGAGCACCACCCCGCCCATGCCCAGGACCGACAGGACCGCGCCCACCGCGTCGATCTTGCGCGGCCCGGTGTAGGGGACGTCCTTGACCAGGCCGATCCCGGACAGCACCACCGCGATCACGACGACCTCCAGCAGGAACGCCAGCCGCCAGGACAGGTAGGTCGTGATGAAGCCGCCGATCAGGGGGCCGACGCCGGCGGCGATGGCCGCCGCCGCCCCGACCAGCGCGTAGGCCTTGCGCTGGGCCGCGCCGGCGAAGTTGCCGTGGATCAGGGACTGCATGGCCGGCAGGAGCAGGGACGCACCGAGCCCGCCGACGACGGCCCAGAAGATGATGATCGCGGTCAGGCTCTGCGCCAGCGCCATGGCCGTCGCACCGACCGCGTAGGCGAGCAGGCCGATCACGTAGGCCCGCTTGCGCCCGTAGAGGTCGCCCACCTTGCTGCCGATGAGGATGAACGCCGCCGAGACCAGGGCCTCGAGCGCGATCGCCGACTGCACGCCGCTGACCGTCGTGCCCAGGTCGTGGACCACGGCCGAGATCGAGACGTTCATCAACGACGTGTCCACCACCAGGACGAACATCGCCATGGCCAGCAGGATCGCCAAGCGAGGACTCCCCGTCGGCACGTCGTCCGACACGTTCTCCAGCGGCTCGGCCACGGGGGCCCCTTTCCGGTGCCTGGCTCGCCGACCACGTCGCGGTCGTCCTGTACGGCCACCTTGGCGGCACGGTGTCGCGCTGTCCAGAGCGGATCGGCCCCGGCCCGGGCCCGTGCGGCGATCCGTCCTCGGCGGGGTCCCGCATGCCCCTAGTCTGCGAACGTGAGCGAGCAGCCGGACAGGGCCAGCGCGAGCGCCGGGCTGGACTCCGTCCTCCTCGACGCCAAGCTGCGCGCGCCCCTGCCGCGCGCCGGTTCGGTGAGCCGCTTCCCCCTGATCGACCGAGCCCGCCGGAGCGGTCGCCGGGCCGTGGCGATCACGGCACCGGCGGGCTACGGGAAGACCTCCCTGCTCGCGGAGTGGGTGGCCGGCGAGCGGCGGCGGGTCGCCTGGGTCTCGCTCGACCGGCTCGACGACGACCCGGTGGGCTTCCTGACGCTGCTGGCCTCGGCGTTCGTCCGCGCGACGGGGCGCGACGACACCCTGGTGGCGGACATGGTGGGCCCGAGCGGCTCGGTGCTCGGGCGCGGGGCGCCGCGGCTCGCTGCGGCCCTGCGGTCCAGCGCCGAGCCGTTCCTGCTGGTGCTCGACGACCTGCACGAGATCCGGTCGCCGATCTGCCACGACGTGCTCGGTGTCCTCGTCGAGGGCGTGCCGCCGGGGTCGCAGGTCGCGGTGGCCAGCCGTGCCGCGCAGCCGTTCGTGCCGCTGCTGCGGGCGCAGGGCGACGTCGAGGAGATCGTCACGACGGACCTCGCCCTCGACGCGGCGGGCGCCGAGCAGGTCTTCGCGGCGGTCGACGTCGAGGTCTCGCCCGAGGAGACCGACCTCGTCCTGCAGCGGACCGAGGGGTGGCCCGTCGGCGTCTACCTCACGTCCCTCATCGCCCGGGACGGCGGTGGGCAGGCCGCGGCCGCGGTCACCGGGGACGACAGGTTCGTGTCCGACTACCTGCAGCGCGAGGCGTTGCTGCACCTGCCGGAGGAGACCCTGCGGTTCCTGCGCCGGACCTCGGTGCTGGACCAGCTGTCCGCGTCGCTGTGCGCCGCGGTGATCGGCGAGCCGGGCGGCTCGGGCGAGGCGGCGGCCCAGGAGACGCTGCGCGCGCTCGAGTCCTCGAACCTGTTCCTGGTCCCGCTCGACCGGCGCCGGGGGTGGTTCCGGTACCACGCGCTGTTCCGGGAGTTCGTGCGCGGCGAGCTGGCCCGGGTCGAACCTGACGTCGTGACGAAGCTGCACCTGCGCGCGGCGGACTGGTACGAGGCTCACGGGTCGCCCGCGCGGGCGCTCGAGCACCTGCTCAGCACGACCGAGCGCGAGCGGTCTGTGCACCTGGTGGCCGAGCTCAGCATGCCGACGTACCAGGCCGGCCAGGTGTCGACCACCCAGCGCTGGCTGGCCACGCTGGGAGACGAGGTGATCGCGGGCTACCCGCCCCTCGCGGCCCTGGCCGCCCACGCCGCCGTCCTCACGGGCCGGGCCGGTGAGGCCGAGCGGTGGTCGGCGGTCCTGGACGGGGCCACGTTCGACCTGGTGCCGGTGGACGGCACCGCCTCGTTCGCCTCCGCGCGCGCCATGGTCCGGGCGCTGATGTGTGCCGGCGGGCCGGAGCAGATGCGGTCGGACAGCGACGTCGCCGCAACCCACGAGCCCGAGTGGAGCGTCTGGCGCTCGCAGGCGGTGCTGCTGCAGGCCGAGGCCGGCCTGCTGCTGGGCGATCGCGAGCGGGCGGCCCGGCTGTTCGCGCAGGCGTCCGCGGCCGCGGCGCGGGACGGCAGCGTGGACCGGGTGGTGCTCGCCGAGTCCGAGCTGGCGCTGCTCGACATGGACGCCGGACGCTGGGCCGACGCTGCCCAGCGGGTCGGCCGCGTGCTCGCGCTCGTGGCCGAGAACCGGATCGGCGACTACGCCGTCGCCGTGCTCGGGTTCGCCGCGGCGGCCCGCCTCCACGTCCACCGCGGCGCGACCGCCGACGCGGGCGCGATGCTCACCCGGGCGATGCGCGCCCGACCGATCTGCACCTATGCGATCCCGTTCCTTGCGGTGCGGGCGCGGCTGCACGTGGCTCACGCCTGCGTGGCGACGGGGGACCGCGTGGCGGCGCGCCACCTCCTGCGCGAGATCGACGACGTCCTGCTGCGCCGACCCGACCTGGGCGACCTGCTCCGCGAGGTGGCCGCGCTGCGCACGGTCCTCGCCACGAGCGAGGCGGACGTGGGCGGCTCGTCGCCGCTGACCCCGGCCGAGCTGCGGATCCTGCCGTACCTGCAGACGCACCTGACCATCGGGGAGATCGGTGATCGGCTCCACGTGTCCCGGAACACGGCGAGCTCCGAGATCGGCTCCATCTACCGCAAGCTCGGCGTCAGCTCACGCAGCGCCGCGGTCGAGCGGGCCGTCGCGAGCGGGCTGCTGGGCACGTAGCGCTCACGGCTCCGCCCTCAGCTCGGGGTCGAACGGGTCGTAGCCGAGCCCCAGGGCGACCTTGGGCGCGGCGGCGACCACGCTCGGCAGGCCGACGATCGGGATCACCGCCGCGAGCACGTCGACGATCTCCGCGGTCGTCGCCCCGGCGCTCACCGCGTGGTCCACCTCGGCGCCGTACGTCGGGACCGCCCCACCCACGGCGATCAGCGCCGCGAGCCGGACGAGGGCGACCACCTTCGCGTCGAGCACCTCAGGCTCGACGCCGCCCTCGTCCAGACGCACGTCGTTGATGGCCAGGCGGAGCAGTCGGTCGGTGTAGTCCAAGGCCGTGACCCCGTCCGTGTGGTGTCGGCTCCCCGTGTGGTGGTGCCCGTCCGGGCCGGCAGCTAGGCCCGGGTCACGCGAGGGCCTTGGCCTTCAGCGCCGCGAACTCGGCATCGTCGATGGCGCCCTGGTCGTGCAGGGACTTCGCCGCCGCGATGTCGGCGGCCGGCGACGACGACCCGGCGGTCTGCCGGATGTACGCGTCGGTCTGCGCCTTGGCCTGGCCGACCGCCTCGGCATGCCGACGGCCCATGCCCTCGCCGCGGGCGATGATGTAGATCAGCGCCGACAGGAACGGCACGAACACGAGGGCGATGATCCAGGCGGCCTTCGCCCAGCCGTTGAGGGCGTGGTCGCGGAACAGGTCGCTGAGGATCTGGAAGAAGATCACCAGGTAGGCGAAGAACAAGAACCACCAGATCATGAGCCAGAGCCACTGCCCGAACGTGTTCATGGGTTCCTTCTCTCGATCTCGACCCCGAGGGGTCATGGATGACGCAGGAGGAGCAGCAGATCTCAGGCCGCGACGTCGCGCCCGTGCGCGGTGAGGGCCCAGATCACGAAGATGTCCAGGGCGATGATGATCAGGCTCCAGATCGGGTAGTACGGCAGCCACGCGAAGTTGAGGATCACGCTGAGGCCGGCGATCAGGACGCCGACGGTGCGTGCCCACACGGCGCCCTGGAACACGAAGAAGCCGGCGAACGCGACCAGGATGCCGACCAGAAGGTGGATCCAACCCCACGTGGTGACGTCGAACGAGAACACCCACTCCTCGCCGACCACGAAGAAGCTGTCGTTGAAGAGCGCCACCAGCCCCTGCAGGGCGTGCAGGACGCCGACCATGATCAGCATCACGCCGGCGAAGACGCTCAGGCCCACTGCCAGGTCGCTGCGGTTCTCGCTCATGCCCAGATCCCCTTGTCGTCGGACGACGTCTCTCCGGCGACGTTACGAGGGGACGAATCGGTCGACATCACACAGACCGCATGAAACTGTTCAGCCGGGGGCCTCGGGCGTCGTCGGGAGCAGGACGCGGACCCCCGGCAGGCGGACCATCCGGTGCCGCGCCTCCAACGCCCGGACCGTGGGGACGTCAAAGCTGTCGCCCACACCGCGGACCATGACGGCGGCCGATCCCGAGGTGAGGTACGCCGTCGCTGCGAGCTGCCAGTGCTGATTGCGGCTCCGGGGCACCGGGTGACCGGCCGGGTCGTGGCTGCCGACGTCGTAGGTCTGCCCGGACAGGTCGACGGGCACGGTGCAGTGGCGAAGCTCGTCCCGCGTCAGCACGTCGAGCAGTGCCAGGACGCCGGGGGAGTCCGACTGTATGCAGCCTGCCGGCGGCAGCAGCCGCCGGACCTCGGCGGCGGGGAAGGTGGGGGCCCGATGGACAGGGGCGGCCGCGGCTGTGAGGACCAGCACCGCCCCGGTCGCTGCCGCGACGACCGTGCGACGTGCGGTCGGGACGAGGGACACCGCGGCCGCGAGAACCAGGCAGAGGGCTGCAGCCGAGTAGGCCGAGTAGTGCGCGTAAAACGAGGGCGCGACGACGATGACGAGCACCTGCGCGACCAGCAGCGCGACCCACAGTCGCGCGCGTCGGGCGCGCCAGGCGATGACCGCGGCCGTCGCCGCCCCGGCGCAGAGCAGCACGGTCAGCGTGGTCTGGGCTCCCACCGGGGACGCCGCGGTGACGTCGACGCCGGTGATGCCCTCGAGCCGGAGGGCGACCGACCCCGGCGTGCGGGGGCGCCCGAGCTGGTCGAGGACGACGAGCCGGAACATCCGGGCGGGCGCGGCGATCGCGAACGGGAGCAGGACGGCGGCGGCGGTCGCGCCGGCGGCACCCGCCACCACCGCCGCGGATCGTGCGCCGCGCGTGCGGGCGACCCAGGCGAGGACGATGACCGCCGGCACCACGTTCCAGATCTTCACGACGGGACCGAGGCCGAGCACGGCGCCGCCGGCCGCCAGCCACCACCACGACGCGCCGGTGCCCCGCGCCCGGAGGAGCAGGAGGACCGACGCCAGCAGCGTGAGCGTCCCCAGCGGCTCGAGGAGGGTCAGGCGCTCGGCATACGCAGCCGCCGACGAGACCGCATACGCCAGGCCTGAGACGACCATCGCCGCCGCACCCCAGCGGCGCGCCAGGCGCGTGACCAGCACGGTGTTGACCGCGCCGAGGCAGAGGAAGCCGAGCCGAGCGGCGGCCAGGGCGTCGGAGTCGCTGATCCACCGGGTGAGCAGCGCGAACGGGGTCAGCGCGAGCATGATCCCCGGCGGGTGCAGCAGGAGGAAGTCGCGGTACGGGAGGTGGTCGTGCACGAAGGCGACGGCCGACGTGAAGTACACCCCGTCGTCGTAGCCCTGGTACCCGTAGAGACCGGTCCGGCCGCCGAGCCGGTTCCACCTGACCAGCAGCGCGAGAAACCCGGCGCCCGCGGCGACCGTCCACGCGACCGCCCGCTCGGTCGGGGGTGCAACCTCGGTGTGCCCGGCGGCGGAGTCCACACCCTCATCCTCCCGGGCGACGCTGAGGAACACCTGAGCGCGCCCCTCGACGGGTAGGCCGGTCGCGTCGCCCTCAGCCGTCGGTGGCAGGTCGGGTCCGCACGCGCAGGCGGGTCACGACGAACCACAGGACCAACCCCACGATCACCGCGATGACGAGCCACTGGAAGATCCCGGCGTACTGGTCGACCAGGTCCCAGTTCTCGCCCAGCAGGTAGCCGGCGCACACGAAGATCGTGTTCCACACCGCGCTGCCCGCGGCGGTCAGCAGCAGGAAGATCCCGACGGGCATGCGCTCGACTCCGGCCGGGATCGAGATGAGGCTCCGGAAGACGGGGACCATCCGACCCACGAACACGGCAGTGCGCCCGTGCCGGTTGAAGAACGCCTCGGAGCGGTCGACGTCCGACAGGCTGACCAGAGGAATCCTGGCGATCAGCGCGCGGGTCCGGTCGCGGCCGATGAGGGCGCCGACCAGGTAGAGCACCGCAGCGCCCACGACCGACCCGATCGTCGTCCACACGATGGCCTGGACCAGGCCGAACGACCCCTGGCTCGCGGTGAACCCGGCCAGGGGCAGGATGATCTCGCTGGGCAGCGGCGGGAACACGTTCTCGAGGGCGATCGCGATGGCTGCCCCGACCACGCCGAGGGTCTCCATGAGGTGCACGGCCCAGCCGGCGACGCCCGTCAGGGTGCTCGGGTCGGACGCCGAGACGAGCAACGTCATCGAGCGGACTCCCCGGCCAGCTCGTCGAGGTCGTCCAGGTCGTCCAAGTCGTCTGCCTCCACCGTCTCGACGTCGCGCTGCGTCACGGTGAGGAACACGACGGTGATCGCGATCGCGGCCAGGAAGATGACGCTCGTGGTCGTCGTGCCGAGCCCGAGGCCACCGTCGGCCTTGCTCTGCGAGAGCAGGTCCCCGATCGATGCGCCCAGCGGGCGCGTCAGGATGTACGCGATCCAGAAGGACAGCACGGCACCCAGCCGGAACCAGTAGTGCGCGGCCGCGACCGCGGCGATGGCGGCGGCGAACAGCAGCGCGGAGGCGAGGTAGCCCAGAGCGAGACCTTCGGCGAGCAGGTCGCCGGCGGCGGTACCGAGGGCGAACGTGAACAGGATCGCCAGCCAGTAGAACGCCTCGCGGCGCGTGCTGGTGATCGAGTGGATCGACAGTGTGTGCTCGACCCGGTACCAGACCGCGAAGGTGATGCCGAGCGCGACCGCGAAGACGACCGTGGTGACCCAGAGCGGGACGCCGACGACGTCGACGAGGTTGTCGGTGATGAGGGTGCCCACGACGCTGATCAGCACGACGGCCAACCAGTAGATCGGCGCGACGTAGCGCGACGCGCGGAACTGGGCTACGAGCGTGGCGACCAAGAGGGCGCCGACCACGACGGTCGCGGCCGTCAGCGTCATGCCCAGTGTCTCGGTGAGCCAGTCCGCGAAGGTCTCACCGACCGTCGTCGCGAGGACCTTGATCACCCAGAAGTAGATCGTGATCTCGGGGACCTTGTTCAGCACGCGCCGCGCGGTGCCGCTGGTGGAGAGGTCGTTTCTCGTCATGCCCCGTAGCCTCGGGGGCGGATGCTGAAGAACCCCTGAGGACGTCGCGCAGGCTCCCCGGGCCGTACGGTTCAGCGATGCCCGCCGCACAGCACCGGAGCCGCCCGTGAGCACGCAGTCCCTCGTGCCGGTCGGCGTCGCGGTGGCCGTGCTCGTCGCGGTCACCGTGCTGGCGCTGTCGCTCGCCCGCGTCCACGTCCGACGGGACACGCTCGTGGCGGTCCTGCGCGCGGCCGGGCAGCTGACCGTCGTCGCCCTGCTGATCGCCTGGGTGTTCGCGCATCCCGGCGCCGTCCTGCTCTACCTCGTGCTGATGCTCGCCGCGGCGACGTGGACGTCGACGTCCMGCGTCGGGCTGGGGCGTGGGACGTATCCCCACCTCGGGCTCGCCATCGCCGCCGGCGCGCTCGCGGCGACGGTCCCCGTCCTGCTCAGCGGCGCGCTGCCCCTGCGCGCGCAGACCGTGCTGCCGTTCGTCGCGCAGATCATCGGTGGCTCCATGACCGCCGTCTCGCTGACGGGCGGACGCCTGCGCGACGACGTGGCGACGGAGTGGGACACCGTCGAGGCGTGGCTGTCGCTCGGGGCGCTGCCGCGCACCGCGGTGGCGCCGCAGGTCCGGCGCGCGGTGGCCCGGTCGCTGGTGCCGGCGATCGACCAGACGCGCAACGCCGGGCTCGTGGTCCTCCCGGGGGCCTTCGTCGGGCTGCTGCTCGGCGGCGCGTCGCCGTACGAGGCGGCGCAGGTGCAGCTGCTCGTGCTGGTCGGTCTGCTGGCGGCGGAGTCGGTCGCGGCCGTGCTCAGCGCGCACCTGCTCGCCGGTCGGGTCGGGTCCGTGCGACCCACGGTTCGATCTCATTGACGATCCGGTGTTCGATGGGGATCCACGGAAGGGGTGGACGTGAAGGTGCTCGTGGTCGAGGACGAGCCGCCGTTGGCTGACGTCCTGCGGCGCGGGCTCGAGGCCGAGGGGATCGCCGTCGACGTCATGGGCGATGGCGTCGACGGGCTCTGGGCGGCCACCGAGGGGACGTACGACGCGATCGTGCTCGACCTCATGCTCCCGGGCCTCAGCGGCCGGGACGTGCTCGTCAGCCTGCGCGAGCGCGGCATCTGGACGCCGGTGCTCGTGCTGACGGCGCGGCACGGCGACGAGGTCCAGGTGAGCCTGTTCGACCGCGGTGCCGACGACTTCCTGCCCAAGCCGTTCTCGTTCGACGTGCTCCTGGCGCGGCTGCGCGCGCTGGTCCGGCGCGGAGCCCCCGAACGCCCGGTGGTCCTGTCGTCGGGGGACCTGCGCCTGGAGCCCGCGCGGCGCAGGGTGACCCGCGGGGGAGTCGAGATCGCCCTGACCCCGCGCGAGTACGGCGTGCTCGAGCTGCTGCTGCGACGCGGCGGGGACGTGGTGACCAAGCGGGAGATCCTGGACAACGTCTGGGACTCGGCCTTCGACGGGGACCCCAACGTCGTCGAGGTGTACATCAGCTACCTGCGGCGCAAGGTCGACGCGCCGTTCGGTCGGTCGTCGATCCTCACGGTGCGCGGGATGGGCTACCGGGTCGGGGCCGAGGACTGACCCTGCGAGACGGGCAGGTGCACGACGAACCGCGCGCCTCCGAGGTCCGACGTGGTCGCGACGACGCTGCCGCCGTGCGACGCCACGATGCCCCGCACGATCGCGAGGCCGAGACCGCTGCCGCCCTCGGCGCGTGCGCGCCCCTCGTCGAGCCGCACGAAACGGTCGAACACGATCTCCCTGTCCTCCTCGGGGATCCCGGCGCCGTCGTCGTCGACGCTGATCTCGGCGGTGTCGTCCCGCAGGCTGACGGAGAGCGCCACCTGGCCGGTCGCGTGGCGCACGGCGTTGTCCGCGAGGTTCTGCACCACCCGTTCGAGGTCGTGCCGGTCGCCCCGCACCCGTGCCGGTGTCGAGGTCACCTGGACGGTGACCCCGGCCGGCGGGCGCAGCCGGAAACCGACCCGCTCGACCACGTCGTCCAGGTCGACCTCGGCGTCGCTCCGTTCGGCGGACGGCTCCGACGTCCGGGTGAGAACCAGCAGGTCGTCGACCAGCTGCTGCATCCGGTCGTTCGACGCACCGATGAAGACGGCGGCGCGCGGCCAGTCGGCGGTCGCGCCCTGGCGGGTGGTGATGTCGAGCTCCGCCCGGACGGCGGCGAGCGGCGTCCTCAGCTCGTGGCTCGCGTCGGCGACGAACCGGGCCTGCGCCTGCGACGCCGCGTGCAGCCGGTCGAGCATCCCGTTCAGCGTGCGGGCGAGCTCGGCCACCTCGTCGCCTGTCGTGGGGACGTCGATCCGGGTGTCCAGGTCCGCGTCGCTGATCTGGGATGTCCGCCGCCGGATCTGCTCGACCGGGCGCAGCGCCCGACCTGTGAGCACGTAGGTCATCGCCCCGACGACCAGCACGAGCGCCGGAACGGCCACCAGAAGCGCCTGGGCCGCGTCGGTCACCGTGTCATAGCCCTCGGCGTAGGACTGCTGGACGACGACCGCGTCGGCGCCCTCGACGCCGCTGATCCCCAGCACGACCGTCACGAACGGCCCGTCACCGGGACCGACGGCATCGGGCGGCACGACCTCGGCAGTACCCGGTACCGCGGGAGCGCTGGCCAGCGGCGGTTGCCCCGCCACTGACGGGCTCGACGCGACCACGGCGCCGGCGTCGAGGATCTGGATGTAGGCATCGTCACCGGGCCCCGGAGCCAGGTTGATGCCGGTGGTGACCTGGCCGTCCGTGGCCAGCTCGGCGGCGACGTCGTGGGCGCGGGTGGTCGCGGTCGCGGTCGCCGTGCGCTCGACGKAGTCGTGCAGCACGACGAGCAGCGCCAGAGAAGCCAGGACCAGGGCGATCGTGACCGCGCCCATCGCCGCGAGCGCCGAACGGGCGCGGACCGAGAGCTGCCGGTGCCCTGTCATGTCGGCCACCGTAGCCGTCAGCGCACGAGCTCCCTGCCGGCCCGGTCGGCGACGGTCATGCGGACCACGAGCGCCACGATCCCGGCGCTCAGCACGAGGGCGACACGGCCGGAGCCCAGGCCCAGCCCGCCGCGCTCCGGCGAGACGCCGAGCCAGTCGGCGAAGGACGCACCGACCGGCCGCGTCAGGATGTAGGCGGCCCAGAACGCGGCGATCGCGTTCAGGCCGAACCACCGGTAGCCGACCGCCGGGACGAGCAGCAGAGCCGTGAAGACGACGCCGGCTGCCAGGTAGCCGAGGTGCAGCCGCACCGCCAGGAGGTCGCCCGCGGCCGTGCCCAGGGCGAACGTCGCCATGACCGTCGCCCAGTAGAACCATTCGCGCCGCGGGGTCCGGATGCTGTGGATCGACAGCGTCCCCTCGGTGCGGTGCCAGAGCCACAGCGTCGCGCCGAGCGTGATCGCGAACGCGACGGTCGAGACCGTGTACGGGATGCCGAGCCCGACGTGGACCACGTCGGCGGCCATCGTGCCGAAAACGCCCACCATCGCCACGGCGAGCCAGTACCGCCACGGCACGTAGCGCGGAGCCCGCAGCTGCAGGATCAGTGCCACGGTCAGGCCCGCAGCACCGAGCAGGACGGCGAGCTCGGGTGGCATGGCCCGGACGAGGAAGTCGGAGCTGGACTCGCCCATCGCGGTGGTCAGCAGCTTGGTCACCCAGAAGATCGCGGCGACCTCCGGGACCTTGCTGGCCGCTGGGACGAACACGTCGGTGGCAGGGGTGGCGGTGGGCTCTCGGGTCGTCACGACCGACATGGTCGTCGCCGGAACCTTGCGATCCCCTGAGAGCGGGACTCAGTCGATTCTCAGTCGGAGTCGCGCACCGTGGGGTCGTCACCGTCCGCCACCACACCGGAGTACCGCTATGCCCTATGTCCGTCGCTGGCCCACCACGTCTGCCACCCTGGGGGTGATGGCTCTCCTTCTGGGCTTCGCCGCCGCGGACACCGCGTGGCTCCAGCCGTACGGGCTGGCGATCGACGTGGCGATCGCCGACGACCTCCGCTCCGCCGTGCTGACGCCGCTGATGCTCGGTATCAGCTTCCTGGCGTCGCCCGCGGTGGCTGTCGCCACGGTGCTCCTGTGGACGGGACTGCTGGTGGTGTGGCGGCGCCGGCCGGTGGCTGCCGTGTCGACCGCCCTGGTCGTCGCGGTGGGGTGGGGCGCCGCCCTCGTCGTGAAGGCCGTCGTCGGACGCGAACGTCCGCCGATCGACATCGTCCACTCGCTCGCGCCGGAGACCGGAGCGACCAGCTACCCCAGCGGCCATGTGGCCTACACCGTGTCCGCGGCCGTCGCGGCGTGGTTCCTCGTCCGCGGTACGGCACGAGCGCGTCCCGTCGCGGTCGTCGGTGCCGTCGCCGTGGTGCTCGTGGCGGCGTCACGTCTCTACCTCGGGGTGCACTACCTCGGCGACGTCATCGGCTCCGTCCTCGTCGCGGGTGCGGCGATCGTGCTGCTGACCGGGCTCTGGCACAGGTACCTGCGTGGCGCCCTGCTGTCGGCACCCGCGTTCGCGCCCGTGCTGGCCCGGTTCGCCACGTCTGCCGCGGGCCGTGCCGAGCGCGTCGAGCCGGGTCGGTAGTGGCCAAGGTCCTGGTCGTCGAGGACGACGAGGGGGTCGGTGCGCCCCTGCGACGTGCGCTGCAGGCCAACGGGCACGAGGTGACGTGGCTGCGGACCGGGACGTCGGCGGTCGTCGAGGCCCGGGCGGCACGGCCCGACGTCGTCCTGCTCGATCTCGGCCTGCCCGACCTGGACGGCGTCGAGGTGTGCCGGGCGGTGCGCCTGTCCTGCGAGTCCGCCGTGATCGTGATCCTCACCGCACGGGGCGACGAGATGGACGTCGTCGTGGGCCTGGAGGCGGGCGCGGACGACTACCTGGTCAAGCCGGTGGGCCTCACGGAGCTCCTGGCGCGCGTCCGCGCGCACGTCCGTCGGATGCCCGTCGCCGAGAATGCGACGCTGCTGGGGTCCGCTCCGCAGCACGTGGCGCTCGGAGCTCTGGAGGTCGACCTGGGCGCGCGCCGCGTGTACCTGGGCGGGGTCGAGATCCGGCTGCGCCCGAAGGAGTTCGACCTCGTCGCCCGGCTCGCGGCGGAACCCGGTGTCGTCGTCACGCGCGAGAGACTGATCGCCGACGTGTGGGACGAGAACTGGTTCGGCTCGACGAAGACGCTGGACGTGCACGTCGCCGCCGTGCGGCGCAAGCTCGCGGCCGCGGACGGTCCTGACGTCACCGTCCCGGCGATCACGACCGTCCGCGGCCGCGGGTACCGCCTCGACCCCGTGCCGACGCCGTCCTGAGGACCGGCGTCAGACCGAGCGCAGGTCCGCCGCACTCGTCCGTGCCGTGACGCGCGAGGCGAACCAGACGCAGGCCGCCACGATGGCGGCGACCGTCACGGCGACCGTCGCCGCGAGGTACCCCCACGGGACCGCGAGCGCGTCCGGCGGCGGGTCGAACACCCCGTTGAGGACCTGCACGAGCATCCGCGACAGGGCCCAGCCCACCAAGGCACCCATGATCAGGCCGGCGCTGATGACCACGCCGGCCTCCGCCAGGACGAACGCACGCAGCTGTCGGCGCGACGCACCCAGGGCCGACGCCAGGGCGAAGGTGCGGCGTCGCTCGCTCAGCGCGAGAGCGAGCACGAGCCCGCCCGCGGCCGCGGCCAGGACGACGGCGAAGCTCAGCTCCACGCGCGTCAGGCCGCTCAGGTCCACGGCGGTCAGGCTCGAGCCGATCAGGGCTCGGGTCGAGCCGAGGTCGGTGACCTGTCCGTCCGTCCCGACCACCGTGCGCACGCGATCAGCCACGACGTGCTGGTGGGACCCGCCCGTGTCGAGCAGGAATGTCCCGACCGCGTCGCTCCCGGTCTGCTGGGCCACGTAGTCCGCGTTCGCGACGAGGAAGCTGTCCCGCGGTGCCGTCGGGAACTCCAGTGCCACCCCCGCGTAGTGGAACGGCACGGTGACCAACGACTTCGTCCGGGCGTCGACGAGGCGGAGGCGGATCAGGTCGCCCGGGTGCAGCTGGAAGTCCGTCACGGTCTCGGCGCTCACCAGCAGGTTGTCGGGCCGTGCCGCGAGGGTGGCCATGAGGTCGCGGGCCGACCCGCCGCGGAACCAGGTGTCCTGCAGGTGGACGGCGTCGGCGATCGAGCCGGGCCGCACCCCGTACAGGTCCTGGAGGTCCGATCCGACGTAGGCGTACCGGTGCTGCAGCGGCTCCGCGGCCCGCACGCCCGGGACGGCCGCGAGGCGCGCCGCCTCGGCCGGTCCGACCTCGGCGCCGGGGGACTCGGTCACCGTGACGTCGGCGCCGTTGGTCAGCTGCGCGTCCACCTCGGCCTGCTGCCGGTAGGTGGCGTTGAACGTCGCCGTCGACGCGGCGAAGGACAGCGCGAGGGTCAGCAGGACGACGGCGTTCGCGACCGGCCGGCGCTGGCGGGCCAGCGTCGCGGCGACGGTGCGGGCGAGCGGCCCGGCGCTCGGGCGCAGCGCGCGGATCAGCAGCGGCCGGCCGCGGGTCAGGAGGAGGTCGACGAGGCGCCAGGTCAGAAGGGCTGCGCCCGCCCAGAGCAGTGCCGGGCCGGCGAACACCCAGTAGCTCACCGAGAGCTGGGGAACCCCTTCGGGGGCCAGGACGAGCGCGTAGCCGGAGGAGCGCGTGAACCACACGACCGTGCCTGCGCCGACGAGGAGGAGGACGTCGAGCCACCAGCGCATCCAGCGTGGGCGGGTGGCGCGCCCGGTCGCCGCACGGCCGCTCGCCACGGTCTGGCCCCTGGCCGCTCGGCGCGCGGGAAGCAGGATCGTGAGGGTGGCGACCGTGAGGCCGGTCAGGACGGCGAGCGCCGTCCACGCCCATGCCGCCCTGCCGCCGCCGAACCCCCAGGAGCCGAAGAAGAGCCGCCCGACGAGCGCGCTCGTGGCAAGACCCAGCGCGCCACCGACCACGCCGACCGCGGCGGCCTCGACGGCCGCCAGCCTGGTCAGGTCGGGCAGGGAGGCGCCCCGGGTGCGCAGCAGGGCCTGCTCCTGGGACCGACGCGTCGCACCCGTCCCGGCGATCGTCGAGGTGAGCAGGCCGGCGAGGACGGCGCCCGGCAGGCCGAGGAAGAGGAACAGCGCCTGCGCGTAGAGGGCGTCCTGTCGGGCGGCGTCGAGGGTGGCCCCCAGGTTGTCACCCACCTGTCCGGCTCCGGCGAGCGCGACGTCCATGTGGTGCGCGGCTCCCGTGGCGGCGGCGTACGCCGCCGCGGGGTCGGCCGGGAGGGCGTGCGACCGTCGGGCGTGGACCTGGGCGCTCAGCTCCTCGGGGTGGGCGGCGGCGACGGGGGCCATGACGTCGGCGAACACGGTGTCGGGCAGCACGAGCACGTTGTCCGGCGGAGCGGTCGCGCCGCTGCCCGGCGGTGCGCCCACGGTCTGGAACAGCGAGTCCGCGAGCGGCAGCTCGATGACACCCGACACCCGGACGGACACGGGGTCGAGGCCCGCGCGCGCGATGACGACCTCGTCGCCCGGTCCGGCGTGGAGGTTCGCGGCGGTCTGCTGGGCGAGCAGGGCACCTGTCGTGTCGCCGGTGAGCAGCCTGACCTCACCGGGGAACGTGGTGGCGTAGTCGGCGGAGACACCGACGACCTTGCCGGGGCCCGTGGTCTGGGTGGTGCCGCCCGTCGTCGCCGTGAGGCCGGGCGTCCCGGCGAAGGTCACGACGGACGTCGCGCGCGTGCCCGGCTCGTCCCGCACGGCGGCCTCGACCGCGGCCGGGACAGCGCCCGCGGCCACCTGGACCTGCCAGTCGACATCGACCCCACTGGCCGCTCGGGCCGTCATCGTGGCCTTGGAAGCGGACAGGAAGCTGCCCAGGCACGCCAGGAGGGCCACGGCGACCCCGACACCGGTCGCGGCCGCGAGGATCGAGCCGAAGCGGCGGCGCAGCAGGCCGCGGAGCCACACGCCGGTCATGCGCGCGCCTCGTCCGGGACGGCGAGCCGTCCGTCGCGCATGGTCCACCGGGTGCTGAACCGGTCCGCGACCGCGGGGTCGTGCGTGGTGAGGACGACGGCTGCGCCGATCTGCGCGGCGGCTGCGTCGAGCACGTCGAGGACGTGGCTCGCGGTCGGGTGGTCGAGCTGTCCGGTCGGCTCGTCGGCCAGCACGAGACCCGGGCGCATGGCGACGACCCGCGCGATGGCCACGCGCTGCGCCTGGCCGCCGGACAGCTCCTCGGGCAGCTGTGCGGCGAGGTCCGCGACGCCGACGAGGTCCATCGCCTCGTCGGCACGCCGCGCCGCCTCGAGCTCGTCGATGCCGGCCAGGAGGAGGGGGAGCGCGACGTTCTCGCGCACGTCCAGCGGCGGCAGGAGGCTGGGGCCCTGGAAGACGAGACCCAGCTGGCCGGCCGCCGGGCGACCGCCGTCCTGGTGCAGGGTGAGCTCCGGCCACGAGACCGTGCCGGTGGTGGGCCGCTCGATGCCCGCCATGAGGTGCAGCAGGGTGGACTTGCCGGAGCCGGAGGGGCCGAGCAGGGCGACCCGTTCGCCGCGGCCGACGGTGAGGCTCGCCGCATGGACCGCGACGACGGCGGTGTGGCCGGCGCCGAAGGTGCGGGCGACGTCCGTGCAGACGACGACGCTCATGCCGCCACCTGCCCGTCGACGAGCGGCACCACGCGCCCGGCGACGGCGGCCACGCGGGGGCTGTGGCTGACGACGACGACCGCGCTGCCTGCTCGAGCCAGCTCGCGCAGGAGGTGCAGCACCCGACCTTCGGAGTCGGAGTCGAGCTCGCCGGTCGGCTCGTCGGCCAGCAGGATCGTCGGCGAGCCCGCCAGCGCGACAGCCAGGCCGGCGCGCGCCGCCTCGCCGCCCGACAGCTCGTGGGGGAGCGCCGACGCCCGGTGGTCGATCCCGAGGGACGCCAGGAGCGCCTCGACGGAGCGGTGGACACCCGGCCCGAGCGTCTGCACGAGACGGACGTTCTCGCGGACCGTCAGGTGCCCGACCAGGTTCGACGCCTGCCAGAGCATCCCGAGGTGCTGGGCCCGCAGGCGCGAGCGCTCGGTCTCCGGTCGATGGCTGATCCTGGCGCCGTGCAGCCGTACCTCGCCGCCGGTCGGCTCCTCGAGGCCGGCGAGGCAGGCGAGCAGGGTGGACTTGCCGGAGCCGGACGGACCGGTCACGGCGACGATCTCGCCGGCATCGACGGTGAGGCTGACGCCGCGCAGCGCCCGCGTCTCCTCGTCCCCCGCCCGGTAGAACTTGTAGAGGTCGTGGGCGGCGAGCGCCGGGGGCGTCATGCCGGCCACGTCAGCGAGTCGGTGACGATCTTCCAGGGGTCGACGTTGTCCGCGCCGACCGGTCCCGACAGCGTGAGCACGACCAGCTCGCCCGCGTGCCAGAACTCGTACCGCTCGAACGCGTCGTGCACGACCTTGCCCGTCACAGGGTCCGCGGCGGCGTCGCCCTCATAGGTCGCCAGGACGCCGGGGCCGGCTGACCGCGTGACCTCGGTGACGTCACCTGCCACGTATCCCGGCGTCGACGACGCGATGGTCGGGAGCTCGGCCGTGACCGAGGCGACCGTCGGCGCCGCCGGTGTGCTCGAGGACTCGATGCGGATCGAGTTCAGCTTGTCCGTGTAGGTGACCGCACCGCCGGCCTCCGAGGACGCCCAGCCCTCCGGCACCTTGACGGTGAACGCCCCGGACGGGTCCGTGTAGGCGACGAACACCTGGTTGTCGGGGATGTCGCCGGCCGGGTTCACCTCGGCTCCGCCCGGCGTCACCGACTGGGACGAGCCGGACGACGCCGGGGAGCTGCACGCGCCCAGGGCGACGGCACCGACGAGGCAGAGGGCGGCGAGTCGGCGGGCCGACCGGCCCGTCCGGAGGGTGGTGTGCATCGTGGCTCCCGGGTTCGAGGTGTTCCTCGACGCTAGGAGCGGACCGGCCAACGCACGGTGCGGGCCGGGCAAGCGGACGGTTAACGTGCACCGCGAGCCGCCGGGCCGTCGCGGACCGGAGCTATCGTCGTCGCCAGCATCGACGTCTGCGGTAGGAGAGCCGTGCAGCACCGGATCGTCAGGCTCGCCCTCGTCGTGACCACGGTCGCGCTCGTGGTGCTCGGCCTGCCGTTGGCGATCGCCGCGGCCGGTCTGCTCCGCGCCGACGAGGTCGCGCGGCTCGAGCGCACGGCGCTGCTCGGCGCCGGCCAGGTCAACAGCGCGCTCGGTCGCGACGACGCCCTCGAGCTGCCGCGGGTCCCCGTCGGGGTCGAGCTCGGTGTCTACGGCACCGGTGGTGCCCGGGTGGCGGGTGCTGGGCCTGCCCAGGCGGACGCCGCGACGCGGTCCGCGCTGGCCGGGCACACGAGCGACGCGATGGTGGGCGGTCGGACGGTCGTCGCGGTGCCGGTGCGCGACGCCGAGCGGGTCATCGGTGCGAGCCGGGCAGCGGGTGCAGCGGGTGCCGTGACGCGGCGGACGGCGCTCGCGGTGGGCGCCATCCTGACCGCAGCGGCGCTGGCGCTCGTCGTGGCCTGGCTGGTGGCCCGTCGTGCGGCCCGGCGGCTGAGCCGGCCGGTCGCCGAGCTCGCCGCCGTGTCGCGAGCCCACGCCCAGGGCGACCTGCGGGCACGGGCGCACGTCTCGGGCATCGTCGAGCTCGACGAGGTCGCCCTCGGCGTGAACGCCTCGGCTGCCGCTGTGGACGAGGCACTGACCCGGGAGCGCGCGTTCGCGGCGGAGGCCTCTCACCAGCTGCGGACGCCGCTGACGCGGGTGCGGTGGGGGCTCGAGGAGGCGATCGACGGAGACCCGGAGGAGCTGCGCCGCGCCGCTGCGGCTGCGGTCCGCGACGTCGCGGACCTCGACCAGAGCATCCGCGACCTGCTGGATCTCGCCCGCTCCGCCGCGACCGGCGGCTCCACCGACGTGGCTGCCGAGCTTCGGCGAGGGGCGGAGCACTGGACGGGACCGTTGGCGGAGAACGGACGGCGGCTGCTGCTCGAGATCGACGACGACCGTCCGTGGCGGGTCGCGATGGCCGCCGAGGGTGTCCGGCACGTGCTCCAGGTGCTCGTGGAGAACGCTGAGCGCCACGGGTCGGGCGCGGTGACAGTACGGCTGCGGGAGGCGATCAGCGGGGAGACGTCGCATGACGTCGTCGCCGTGGACGTGCTCGACGAAGGCGAGTTCGTCGGGCCGTGGCCCCTGACCGGCATCGACGGTCCGGACGGCGGTCACGGGATCGGCCTCCCCATGGCGCAGCGGCTCGCCACGCAGGCGCGAGGGCGAGTCGTCCTCACGGCCCGTCGACCGACGACCGTGACCCTGTTCGCCCCGCGCGCCACGAACTGACACTCAGGCGCTCCTCAGGAACCGGGAGCCACAGTGAGCGCATGGACGCGCCGGGCTGCTGCACGGCGCGAGGGGAGGCGAGCGGGGATCGTGTCAGGGCACGGCCGGCGGTGGTTCCGCCGCGTGCAGGTCCGCACGGCGCTGATCGCCACGGCGGTCGTCGCGATCACGCTGTTCGCTGGGGCCGCGGCGCTGGTCGTCGTGCAGCGCGAGCAGCTCGTCAGCGGTCTGACCCAGCTGGCGGACCAGCAGTCCGAGCAGCTCGCCGGGCAGGTCTCCGACGACGGTCCGGACGCCGCCGACCTCACTCAGGTGAGCAGCAGCCTCGGTGACCGCGCTCTGCTCCAGGTGGTCGACGCGGTGGGCCGCGTCCGTGCCTCCTCGCCCGCGATCGCCGGCGACCCGCCCCTCTGGGACGCGCACCCGCGCCCCGGGCACCGGGTGGTCCGGCAGATCGGCCGGGTGCCGTTCGACGAGGCGGAGCCCTACGTGGTCGTCGCGTCGGCCGTCGAGACGCCCGACGGCCCGGTGACGGTGATCGCCGCGCAGAGCCTGGAGACCGTGTCCCGGACGACCGACACCACCGTCGCGCTGCTGCTCGCCGGCATCCCGCTCGTGCTCGTCATCACGGGTGGGATCACGTACTGGATGGCCGGCCGAGCCCTGGCGCCCGTGGAGTCGATCCGCCGGCGGGTCAGCGAGGTGTCCGCGCGCGACCTGGACGAGCACGTGCCCGTGCCCGCGTCCGACGACGAGATCCAACGCCTGGCCGAGACGATGAACCTCATGCTCGACCGGCTCGCGCGCGCGGCGGCGAGCCAGCGTCAGTTCGTGGCGGATGCCTCGCACGAGCTGCGCAGCCCACTGACGACGATCCGCGCGACGGCCGAGGTCGCGAGGTCGCATCCGGAGACTCTGGCGTGGCCGACGGCGACGGAGGTCATCCTGACGGAGGGGGCGAGGCTCGAGCAGCTGGTCGGCGACCTGCTGGAGCTGGCCCGCAGCGACGAGACAGTGAGCGCCCGGGTGGCGGAGGACGTCGACCTCGACGACGTCGTGGCCGGGGAGGCGCAGCGGCTCCGCCAGATCACGGACCTCCGGGTCGAGCTCGACATCCGGTCCGTGCGCGTGGCCGGCGACCCGGCTCACCTCGCGCGAGCGGTGCGGAACGTGGCCGACAACGCGGCGACCCACGCGCGCTCGGCGGTGCGCCTGCGCCTGCGCGCGGAGGCGGGCGTCGCGGTCCTGGAGATCAGCGACGACGGCCCGGGAATCCCGGAGGCCCTGCGGGAGCGGGTCTTCGACAGGTTCTTCCGCATCGATGCGAGCCGCGCGCGCGGCACCGGGGGCACCGGTCTCGGCCTGCCGATCGCGCGCGGTGTGGCCCGAGCGGCCGGCGGTGACCTGACCGTCGTCGAGCCTGCCGCGTGGGGTTCCCTCGGAGCGGCCGGTGCGCGGTTCCGGCTGGTGCTGCCCGCCATGGCAGCGCCCCCCGTCGACGACCCGCTCGCTCATGCCTCGTCGACGGCCAGCCGGTAGCCGAGCCCGCGGACCGTCTGGATCGACCGGCACCCGAAGGGCGCGTCCACCTTGCGCCGCAGGTACCCGATGTACACCTCGACCACGTTGGGGTCCCCGTCGTAGTTGACGTCCCAGACCGCCTCGAGGATCTGGAACTTGGTCATGACGTCGCCGCTGTGCCGCATGAGGTACTCGAGCAGGCCGTACTCCCGGGCGGTGAGGCGGATCGGGGTCTCGCCGCGGACCACCGTGCGCCTGGCCGGGTCGAGACGCAGGCCGCCGGCGCTCAGGACCGCCGGCCTGGCCGGCGCCCCGCGACGCACGAGGGCGCGCAGCCGTGCCACCAGCACGACGATCGAGAAGGGCTTGGTCAGGTAGTCGTCGGCGCCGAGGTCGAACGCGTCGGCCTGGTCGTACTCGCCGTCCTTCGCCGTGAGCATCAGCACCGGCGTCCACACCGACCTCTCGCGCAGGAGCTCGACCACGCGGTAGCCGCTCAGGCGCGGCAGCATGATGTCCAGCACGATCGCGTCGTAGGTGCCCTCGGTGGCGGCCCACAGGCCGTCCTCGCCGTTGTGCACGGCCTGCACGTTGAAGCCCTCCGCGAGCAGCGCCCGGCCGACGGCGTCGGCCAGGGGCACCTCGTCCTCGACGAGCAGGACTCTCATGCGAGGGACTCCCGGTCGGCGGTCGTCACGCGAGGTACAGAGCGGCGCCGACCAGGACCGCCCACATCGAGGCCACGACGAGCAGCAGCCGGTCGTGCGTGAGCAGGCGCTCGGGCTCCTCGCCGTCGCCCTGCGCAACGAGCAGGCTGTAGCGCAGCAGGACCGCGAGGAACGGCGCGACGGAGGCGGCGAGCGCCGGCATCGCGACGTCGAGGCCGCGGTACTGCAGCGCCCACGTCGCGTAGGTGACCACCGTGGCGGTGAGCGAGAGGGTCACCACCTGCTGCAGCCACGACACCGGGTAGGAGCTCAGGACGGCGCGGGCGTCGTTCGGCGCGTCGGTGCGGACGACCTCCGCCAACCGCTTCGCCGTCACCAGGAACAGCGAGCCGAAGAGTGCCACCAGGAGGAACCAGCTGGACAGGGAGACCCCGGTCGCCACCGCACCGCCGACGGTCCGCAGGACGAAGCCCAGGGCGACGACGAGGATGTCGACGACGGCGACGCGCTTGAGGCCGAGGCTGTACGCCGTGGTGAGGGCGAGGTACGCGAGCACGGCTGCCAGCACCATCGGGCCCTGCGACCCCGCCGCGACCAGGGCCAGCACGGCTGCCGTGAGACCCACCCGGGTGGCCGTCCTCGGGGCCAGCCGGCCCGAGGCGACCGGGCGCCGCGACTTCGTCGGATGGAGGCGGTCGGCGGCAACATCGCGCGCGTCGTTGACCAGGTACACCCCCGCCGACGCCACGACGAAGATCGCCGTCGTGCTCAGCGCGGTGACGGCGACCGACGGCTGCAGCAGGGTGCCGGCGGCGGCCGCAGGGGCGAGCACGAGCACATTCTTGAGCCACTGTTGCGGTCGCGCCGCCTCGAGCACGGCGCCCGGCGTCGACGGCAGCCGGCCGCGTCGGACGGCGGCGCCGGGTACCGGCTCCTGGGCAGTGGTGCCGACGAGTGTCATGGTGCTCCTCGGTCGTGCGGTGGTCAGCGGACCGTGAGGTAGAAGAAGTCGCGCTGGTCGGGAACCAGGTAGCGGTCGGCCACGGACGGCATGGTGGGCAGGAGCTTCTCCGGGTGCATCACGCCCGACGGGCTGGGCGACCACGACGCGAACATGACCTTGCCGGGATGGATGTCCAGCTCCATGGCGCGTTGCGCACCGGCCGCGTGCAGGGCGACGGCCAGGGTCTGCAGCGTCAGGCCGTCGCCGGCCACGTAGATGGTGTTCCCGCCCGCGTCGACACCCAGGCCCGAGCGCCAGGTGTACTGCAGCTGGTTGAGGCTGCTGCCCCACCGGCCGTCGCGGTTCGACGTGAGCCCGCCGACCACCTGCCCGCCGTCGACGATGAGCTCGAGGTTCTGGCGCACCGCCTGGACCTGCGCGCTCATCGTCACGTCGCGACCCCAGGCACCCACCTCCAGCGCCCCGATGTCGTCGATCACGACGGAGGCCTGGCCGTCGACCAAGGGGAGCAGGGTGGTGCCCGCCAGGTAGGCGCCGCCGACGATGTCCTTCGACTTCCACCCGGAGTTGAACGTCGCGACCAGGTCGGGCACGGCGGCGGCCGGCACGCGGGCGGCCTCCGTCGGCCCCGGCACGGGCTCGACCGTTCCTGACGAGAAGTGCGCGACCGTGCTGCCGCGGGGGGCCCACGCGATCGCCGCCACGACGCTCGTGTGCGCGCTGTCCGGTCGCACGAACGTGGTCCAGAGTGCGGGAGCGCCGCTCCGGTCGGTGCGTCCGGCCACCCACCGTCCGACGCCCTGCAGCGGCGGGACGCCCGGCACCGGCGTCACGGCCGGAGGCGTCGAGCCGGCGGCGGATGTGTCCCCCGTGCTCCAGCTGGGCAGCGCGGCGGGGTCGGGCGCTCCGCCCGCGGGTGCGTGCCGGGAGTACCACCAGTTCTCGATCCTGTTCACGATCCCGTTGCCGCCGTGGTCCCGCACCCACCCGACGGAACGGTCCTGCCAGTCGGCCTGCCCCGGTGCGATCAGGGCTCCGACGTACGAGACGAACGTCGACACGAGGACGACGGTGACGAGCGCGGCGACTGTGCGGCGGAGCCACGGCCGACGGGCGCGCCGCCGCGCCGGCGGCCGCGGGGCGGCCGGTGGGGCCTCGGTGTCGATCATCCCGCCACCGCCAGGTCGTCGAGCCGGCGCCAGGGGTGCACGCGGACGGGGAAGTCGGCGAGCGAGAGCAGGGTGCGGTCGCTCACGCTGTCGCTGTAGGCCCAGACGGTGTCCGGCTTCCGGTCCTCGACGAGCTCGCCGATCCGACGGGCCTTCTCGCCGCCGCGGCAGTTGGGCCCGGACCGCTCGCCGGTGAACCGCCCGCCGTCCACGGCGAGCTCGGTGGCGACCACGAGGTCCGTGCCGAGCAGGTCGGCCACCGAGCGGACGTACAGCGCGGGGGAGGCCGACGCGATGGCGAGCAGGTCCCCGCGGCGCAGGTGCCAGTCCCACCGGGCGAGAGCGTCGGCCCGGCACCCCTCGGCCACGACCCATCGGGCGAAGGCGTTCCCGACGGCGTCGACCTTCCGGACCGACCGGCCCGCGAGCGTACGCCGCAGGAGCGAGTCCTTGAGCTGGCTGCGCCGCCCCCCGTGCACGGCGACGTCACCGGCGACCTGCGCGCTCACCCGGGTCCACGCGGGACCCGCGACCGCTCGCAGGAAGGGGATCAAGGTGTCCGACCGCGTGAGGGTCCGGTCGAGATTCCACACCACTAGCCGTCGCTCACCGGGGTGGCTCTGCCGTGTCGTCACCTGGTCCTCCTGCTCACGATGCTGGGCCGATGTCCGACGCTCGCAGCACGATCAGAAGAGGAGCCTGAGAGATCCTGTGGCACGTCGCCGGCCGGCGCGAGCCGGGCGACCAGGGCATCGGGCGCGAGCCGCAGCACCCAGGAGGCGGCTCGCAGCTGCGAGGGCACCGACGCCGCGCGGGCACCCGATGCCACGGCCGCGGTGATCGCCCGCGCGACGTCCTCCCGCTCGACGGCGAACGGCGCCGGCGGACGGCCCGCGGTCATCCGCGTGCGGACGAACCCCGGTCGGACCACCACGACGCGCACTCCCGTCCTGCGCAGCCGTTGGCCCAGACCGGAGAAGAAGSCGTCGAGGCCGGCCTTGGTGGASCCGTAGACGWAGTTGTCGGCACGCGGTCGCACGGCGGCGATCGACGACATCGCGACGATCACCCCATGGCCCTGCTCGCGCATGCGGCGCGCGAGCTGCAGGCCGACCACCACGGCGGACGTGTAGTTGGTGGCGCCGACCTCCGCCGCCAGGCTCGGGTCGCGCTCGAGCGCCTCCTGGTCGGGGAGCACGCCCTGCGCGACCAGCGCCACGTCGATCTCCCACAGGTCGAAGACGCGGTCGATGTCCGCCGCCGTCGCCACGGGCACGGAGGCGTCGAGGTGCACGACCTCCACGCGTGCGCCTGCGGCGGTCAGGCATGCGACCGCCGCGTCGCGGTGGGCACCCGGCCGCGCCGCGAGGACCAGGCGCACGGGCCGGTCGCGAGCCCACTCGAGGGCCGTCGCGACGGCGATGTCCGACGCCCCGCCGACCAGCAGGACAGTGTCGGGCTGTCCGAGCGAGTTCAGCATCAGCGGGACCGCCCCGTCAGGTCCAGGCGCCGGTCGAGGTCGGACGTCAGCACGCCGTTGGGGTCCAGCCGGTCGCGCTCCGCGCGCCACTCGTCGAGGCGCGGGTACATCGCGGGGAGGAGCTCACGGCGCATCCGCGAGTCCTTGGCCAGGTAGAGCCGCCCACCCGCGCCGGCGATCCCGGTGTCGAGGGCGTCGAGTGCGGCCCGGGCGTGACGACCCGCCGCCGCGGGGAAGTCCAGCGCCAGCGTCCAGCCCGGCAACGGGAACGACAGCGGCGCGGGTGACGCCGCCCCGAACCGCTTGAGCACGGCCAGCGACGGGGGGCAGCCCGCCGCGGACAGCGTGCTGAGGGCCGTGCCCAGGAGGTCCTCCCGCCCGTCGGGCACGGCGACCTGGTACTGGACGAAGCCGTCTCTGCCGTAGGCGGTGGGCCATGCCGCGAGGGAGTCGAGCGGGTGCAGCACCGTGGCGATGGCGCGGGTCCGCGGGTGGACGTCGCTGCGCGCGCGCCGGAATCGCACTGCGTTGGCGGCCCGGACGAGCGACGGTCGCACGAGGTTCGTCGGGAGCGGCCACCGGCCGGGCAAGCTCGTGGCCCCGTAGTCGAGCGGGCGCAGCCGGTCCGCCGGCGACAGGTCGTCGAAGCGGACGTGATGGGCGACGGTGACGATCCCTCGGCCGGTGGCGGTGCCGCGGGCATGACCGTCGAGCCACGCGACCGCGTGCGCGCCGGGGCGTCGCTCGGCCAGCAGACGGTGCAGCACGGCGTCGAGGCTGGCGCAGACCGTGTCGTCCACCACCATGCGGCTGCTGGTGATCGGCTCGAGGTCCAGCCTGACCTCGCTGATCAGTCCGGTCAGGCCCAGGCCGCCGATCGTCGCCCAGAACGCGGCGGGTTGGGCGTCGGGACCGATCACCAGGTCGCCGTTCGCCGGCGACCGCAGGACCAGCCGTCGGACATGCAGACCGAACGACCCGCGCGAGCCGTGGTTCTTGCCGTGGACGTCCGCGGCGACCGCCCCGCCGACGGTGGCCAGCGCCGTACCGGGGAGCACCGGCAGGGTCCAGCCCTGCGGCACGACGGCCCGCAGCACCTCGCGCAGGGTGACGCCGGCGCCGACGTCGACCCACGCGCCTCCGAGTCCGTCGGCCGAGCGCGGGGTGGGCGCCACGTGCACGGTGCCGACGCCCCCGTGCGGCGCGGAGACCACGCGACCGGCACTGTTCAGCGCCGCGTCCGAGTAGCTCTGCCCGGCGCCACGGACCGTGAGCCCGCGCGGGCCGGCGTCTCTGACGGTGCGCTCCCACTCCTCGTCCGTGCCCGCCGTCGACCGCGTGCTCAACGACGTCAGGCTCCGCCCGAAGTTCGAGATCCGCTCCGGCATTTGCCTCGGCTCTGTGGTTGTCGTCGCCACGGCACCGCCACCTGCACTTCCGCTCGTCGGATCAGCGCTGGCCGCGACCGTAGGACTGCGCTCTTGAGAATCGACTGAGAGCGTCACGCCACATCGCTCAGGCCGGTGATCCCGGCGGTAGGGGGTCGGCGTCGAACGTCGTCGCGGAATGGTCAGGGACGGGACGCGGCCGCGGGTCGCCGTCAGGGACGGCCGAGAGGGGGCAGGATCGACCACGGCGCACGGCGCACGGCGCACGGCGCACGGCGGCGGCCTCGGGTTCCGGCCGAGGCATCCGCGAAGACCGCGCCGGGAAGGAGCGTGCTGGTGGCACGGCTGTCCGTGGCCGACCGACTCCGTCGACATCGCGGGCTGTGGCTGTCCGTGGCGGTCCTCGCCGTCGTCAGCGCGGTCGCCGCCGTCGGGTGCGCCGGCGTCGCCGTCGTGCAGGCGCGTCGGCCTCTCACGCTGCCCGAGCCCACGGGGCCGTTCAGAGTCGGGCGGGTCGTGACGCAGTGGACGGACGCCGCTCGTCGGGACCCTCTGGCGCCGGGAGCCCCCGGTCCCGCACGGACGCTCGCCGTGTGGGCCTGGTACCCGACCGAGCACGCGTCCGGCCGCCCGGCGCCGTACGCCCCGGGGCTGTGGCGGCAACAACAGCTCGCGTTCCCCGTCGGCGCCGGGCAGAGCGACTTCGACCGTGTCCGCACCCACTCGACGTCGTCGGCGCCGCCGGCCGCGGGCCGTTTCCCCGTCGTGGTGCTCGAGCCGGGGCTCGGGCTGGCGGCCCCGCAGTACACCGTGCTGGCCGAGTCGATCGCGAGCCACGGCTACGTCGTCGTGGCTCCGACGCCGACCTACAGCGCGAACCTGACCGTCATCGACGGCCGCATCGTCCGAGCGTCGGCCGCCGGCAACCCCCGGGCCTTCGACGTCGACGACCTGCACGAGGGTGCCGCCGAGCGGACGGCTGACCGCTTGCTGCGGGTCTGGGTCGACGACGCCCAGTTCGCGGCGGCGACCGCCGGCTCGACAGGCGAGGTGCCGTTCGCCGGGCACGTCGAGGCGGGCTCGACGTTCTACGTCGGGCACTCGTTCGGGGGAGCGGCGGCGCTCGAGGCCTGCCGCACCGATCCGTCGTGTCGCGGTGCTGTCGATCTGGACGGCACGCAGTTCGGGGACGTGGTCAGCGAGGGGCTCGACAGACCGTTCCTGCTGATCGCCAGTGACCGTGGCTGCGTGACGGGCACCTGTGCTCCGACCACCGCGGGGGAACGGGCAGACGCGAGGACCGCGAGGGCTCTCCTCGCCGCCGGTCGTGGCAGCGCCTGGTGCGTCACGATCGGGGCGGCCCGGCACTTCGACTTCAGCGACTACGACGCGTACTACCTCGCGGCCCCGCTGCGCCTGCTGATCCCCGTCGGGCACCTGCGCCGGCCGCTGGTCTTGTCGATCACGTCCGAGCTGGTCGTCGAGTTCCTCGACTCCGCGGCGAGCGGCGACGCCTCCGGCCTGGAGTCCGCGGCCCGCCGGCACGCCGAGGTGACCGTCGTCCACGAGCCAGCGTGAACCCCAGGTCGGGAGCCCGTCGCTCGGGCGGTCAGAGCTGGTGACCGAGCTTGTACTCGCCCTGCTTCCAGCTGGGCAGCTCGGCGGGATCGTCGCCCTTGCGGGTGTAGGAGAACCCGTCGGCGCCGATGGTGACCTCCATCTCGCTGGTGTCGGTGCGTGCGACGACGGGCTGCGGGACGCCGTCGAGGTCGAGCACCAGCGACGCCTCGGTGTACCACGAGGGGACCACCGGGTTGCCCCACCAGTCGCGGCGCTGGTTGTCGTGCACGTCCCACGTGACCACGGGGTTGTCCGGGTCGCCGGTGTAGTAGTCCTGCGTGTAGATCTCGATGCGGTGCCCGTCGGGGTCGCGCAGGTAGAGGTAGAAGGCGTTGGACACGCCGTGCCGACCGGGGCCGCGCTCGATCCGGTCCGACATGCGCATCGCGCCGAGCTTGTCGCAGATCGCCAGGATGTTGTGCTTCTCGTGGGTGGCGAAGGCGACGTGGTGCAGCCGTGGGCCGTTCCCGCCCGTCATCGCGGTGTCGTGCACGGTGGGCTTGCGGCGCATCCACGCGGCGTAGGTGGTGCCGGCCTCGTCCTGGATGTCCTCGGTCACCCGGAACCCGAGGTCCTCGAGGTGGGCGACGGCGCGCGGCACGTCGGGCGTGACCTGGTTGAAGTGGTCGATGCGGACGAGCGTGCCGGGCGTGTAGAGGTCGTAGCGCCAGGCGAGCCGCTCGACGTGCTCGACGTCGTGGAAGAACTCGTACGGGAACCCGAGCGGGTCCTGCACGCGGACAGTGTCGCCGAGGCCCTTCACGAAGCCGTCGGCGCGCCGCTCGACCCGGCACCCGAGCTCGCCGTAGAACGCGACCGCCCGGTCGAGGTCCTCGGGGGCGCGGACCCGGAAGGAGAGGGCGGCGACCGCTGCCACCGGACCCGCGCGCAGGACGAGGTTGTGGTGGATGAACTCCTCCATGCTCCGCAGGTAGACGACGTCGTCGTCCTCCTCGGTCACCACCAGCCCGAGGACGTCGACGTAGAAGTGCCGCGACGCCGCCAGGTCGGTGACGACGAGCTCCATCGAGGCGGCGCGCAGGATGTCGGGCGGCGGCGACGACGGCGTCGGGATCCGGTGGGCGGACCGGATCGGGTCGTCCGCGGTCACGACGGGCTCGGGCCCGTCGGGGGTGATGGGGGTCGCGCTCACGTCAGCGTCCTTGCCTCTCGTGGTCGGGCCGTCGGTCAGCGGGGGTCGGGATCGTCCAGGTCGGTGGCCGGGTGGTGCGCCGCCTTCCCGAACGTCGGGTTGTGCGCCCCGCCGAGCGTCACGTGCACGGCCTGCTGGTGCGTGTAGAAGTCGATCGATCGGTACCCGCCCTCGTGGCCCAGGCCGGAGGCCTTGACGCCGCCGAACGGGGTGCGCAGGTCGCGCACGTTGTTGCTGTTGAGCCAGACCATGCCGGCCTCGACGGCCTGGGCGAAGGTGTGCGCCCGACGCAGGTCGTTGGTCCACACGTAGGCCGCGAGCCCGTACTTCACGCCGTTGGCCAGCGCGAGCGCCTCCTCGTCGGTGTCGAACGGTGTGATGGCGACCACCGGGCCGAAGATCTCCTCCTGGAAGATCCGGGCGTCGGCGGGGACGTCGACGAAGACCGTCGGGGCCACGTAGTTGCCCGTCGGGAAGCCCTCCGGCCGGCCGCCGCCGGCGACCAGGCGCCCCTCGGTCCTGCCGATCTCGATGTACCGCATGACCTTGGCGTAGTGCTCGGGGTGCACGAGCGCACCGACCTCGGTGCTCGCCTCGTGCGGCGGGCCGACGACGACGCGGCTCGCCTGGGCGGCGTACCGCTCGACGAACTCGTCATAGACCTCGCGCTGGACGAGGATCCGGCTGCCCGCGGTGCACCGCTCGCCGTTGAGGGAGAAGACGCCGAAGATCGTCGCGTCGATCGCCGCCTCGAGGTCGGCGTCGGCGAACACGACCGCGGGGGACTTGCCACCGAGCTCCATCGACAGACCCTTGAGGGCCGGCGCGGCGTTGGCGAAGATGAGCTGCCCGGTCCGGCTCTCGCCCGTGAACGAGATGAGCGGCACGTCCGGGTGCTTGACCAGCGCGTCGCCGGCTTCCTCGCCCAGCCCGTGGACCAGGTTGAACACGCCCGCCGGGACGCCGGCCTCCTCGAAGATCCCGGCCCACAGGGACGCCGAGAGCGGCGTGAACTCCGCCGGCTTGAGCACGACCGTGTTGCCCGTGGCGAGCGCGGGTCCGAGCTTCCAGGACTCCAGCATGAACGGCGTGTTCCACGGCGTGATCAGCCCGGCGACGCCGATCGGCTTGCGGTTGACGTAGTTGAGCTGCCGGCCGGGGACCTTGAAGGCGTCGTCGGACTGAGCGACCACGAGGTCGGCGAAGAACCGGAAGTTCTCCGCGGCGCGGCGGGCCTGGCCGAGCGCCTGCGTGATCGGCAGGCCGGAGTCGAAGCTCTCGAGCTCGGCCAGCCGGGCGTCGCGCGACTCGACGATGTCCGCGACGCGGTGCAGCACGCGCGAGCGCTCGCGCGGCAGCATGCGCGGCCACGGGCCGTCCTGGAAGGCCTGCCGCGCGGCCCCGACGGCGCGGTCGACGTCCGCCGCCTTGCCGGCCGCCGCGCGCACGTACGTCTCGTTGGTGACCGGGTCGAGGACCTCGAACGTCGCGCCGTCCGCCGAGTCGAGGTGCTCGCCGCCGATGTAGTGCTGGATGCGCTCGGGAAGGTCGGCGGGCGTGCCCGGAGCCTGCCTGTCGTGGGCCATGAGCTCCCTCTCTCAGGTGGTGAGGACGTCGGTGTCGTGCCGGGGCGATCAGCCGCTGGCGCGGGAGATCTCCTCCCAGAACGGCGCGATCACCGTGCCGGAGATCCGCAGGTCGAGCAGGAGGAACGGACGGTCGGTCGCCGGGCGGGCGCACCACGCGGTCAGCACCTCGAGGTCGTCGAGCGACCGGACGGCGACCCCCTGCGCGCCGAGCGCGGTGGCCACGCCGGCGAAGTCCGCCTCCGGGATGAGCATCGGTTCGCGCGCCAGCCCCTTCGGCCCGTAGAGGTGCACCTCCGCGCTGTACGCGCCGTCGTTCCACACGACCGCGATGCCGCGACCCCCGGCCACGCGCACCGCCGACTCGAGGTCCGACAGCGCCATGAGGCCGCCGCCGTCGCCGGTCGTGAGGACCACGGTGGCCTCGGGACGGGCGAGTGCCGCCCCGACGACGCTGGGGAACCCGAGCCCGATCGCCTGGAACGCCGTGCCGACCATGACCATCCGGTCCGGTGCGGCGACGGGCCAGTACATGTTCGACCAGCCCAGGAAGTGCCCGCCGTCGGAGACGACCACGCGGTCCTCGGGCAGCAGCTCCGCCAGCCGGGCCGCCGCGGAGCGGGGGTCGAGCCGTCCGTCGGCGGCGATCCCCGTGCCGGGCTCGTGCCGCAGGACGCCGGTGAGGTCGACCGACTCGCGCCACCCGCTGGACGTGGCGTCCTCGAGCTCGTCGAGGATCGCCCGCGCGACCACCGCGGCGTCGCCACGGACGTAGCCGCCGACGTGGGGGTGGGTGGCCGCGGGTGCGACGTCGACCTGGAAGATCCGGCACCCCGGGGCGAACAGGTCCCCGAACCGCATCGTGAACTGGTTGAGCGAGGCGCCCACGACGACCGCGACGTCGGCCTCGCGCACGAGGGCCATCGCCTCCTCGGCGCCGAACCCGCCGGCGACGCCGAGGTCGAACTCGGTCCGGGGGAAGATCCCGCGCCCGAGCGCCGTGGTCGCCGTCAGGGCGCCGGTGGCGTCGGCGACCGCTCCGAGCACGGCGCCCGCGCCGGCCACCCAGGCGCCGCGGCCCGCGAGGAGCAGCGGGCGGCG
>NZ_JBFUKJ010000026.1:0-61525 GCF_056400905.1 Cellulomonas sp. P4_H12 | reverse complement strand
CGGCCGCCCCGGCCGCCGCCAAGCCCGCCMCCGCCGAGGCCGCGGCGCCGATGGCGTTCGTCACCGGCCGCGCCGTGCACCCGTCCGACGCCAGCACGGAGATCTTCGAGCGCATCGTCGAGGACAAGGGCGAGAACGAGGGCCCAGTCCGGCACGCGTCGACGGGGCAGGTCCCGGTGGTCCGCCGCGCCGCCGCCGAGACCGAGGACGAGGCCTGGTCCCCGGTCCCGGTCCCGCGCCCGACCTACACGATGAAGGCGTCGGCACCGCGCCGCGAGCCGGCCCCGCTGGAGAACCTCGAGGGCTCCACGGCCGCCCGCGCCGCCGAGGTCGAGGAGCCTGCCGGCACCGAGCGTGCGCCGCTCGAGGCGCCCGTCGAGACCACGGGCAGCATCGACCTGAACGCCGTCCTGGCCAAGCGCCGGGCAGCCGGCGAGTGACCTCCGCGATTTCGCGATCCACCGGGGGCTGGTGTTAGTCTTTAGCCCGCTCGCGGGGCTGTGGCGCAGTTGGTAGCGCGTCTCGTTCGCAATGAGAAGGTCAGGGGTTCGAATCCCCTCAGCTCCACCCGCAGTCGAAGGCGGCCCCCGTTCCGGAGGCCGCCTTCGTCGTGTCCGGGGCGGTCGTACGACGACATCGCGGAGCCCGCGGGACAGGCCCGGGGAACGCCGAAGGCGGCCCCCGACGTGGGGACCGCCTTCGAGGGGGAGCTCAGAGGATGCTGCGGCGGCGGCTGCGGCTGCCCGAGACCGCGGCGACGCCGATCGCGGCGAGGACGACCTGGAAGAGCAGCTCGATCCAGTCGACGCCGGCGGTGTCCTGCACGCCGACCAGGCTCGCCAGGTACGTGCCGATGAGGGCGGCGACGATGCCGATGACGATGGTCAGCAGGATGGAGATGCGCTGACGACCGCGCACGAGGAGACGGCCGAGGATGCCGATCACGGCGCCGATGATGATGGCGGAGATGATGCCTTCGGGGGTCATGGGAACTCCTTGACTTCGAGGGGTTCGATCGGGTACGACGAGTGAATCTAGGGGGGATCCGCCGGATCCGCGCGCTGAGCGCGGTGACAGACTGTCGCCGTGCCCTTAGTCGCGCCCGTCCGGATCCTGCGGGCATGGGTCGATCCGCTGGTCGTGCTCATCCTCTCGGCGCTCCTGCTGGGGCTGCTGCTGCCGGCCCGCGGGACCGCCGCCGACGTCCTCGACGTGCTGCGGACGGCGGCGATCGTCCTCCTGTTCTTCCTCTACGGCGCCCGCATGTCGACCGGGGAGATCCGGGCCGGGCTGCGGAACTGGCGGCTGCAGGGCTCGATGCTCGCGGCCACGTACGTTGCGTTCCCCCTGCTGGGGCTGCTGGTGCAGCTGCTGCCGGACACCCTCGTCGCGCCGGAGGTCAAGACCGGCCTGCTGTACCTGTCGCTGCTGCCGTCGACCGTGCAGGCGTCGATCGTGTTCACGTCGGTCGCGCGCGGCAACGTCGCGGGTGCGATCACGGGGGCGACCATCTCCAACCTCGTCGGCATCGTGCTCACGCCCCTGCTCGTGGGCCTGCTGCTCGCGCGGACCACGGGTGGCGTCGGGAACCCCGCGGGCATCCTGCTCCAGCTGCTGCTGCCGTTCGCGGTCGGCCGGCTGCTGCACCGCTGGATCGGCCCGTGGGTCCGGGCGCACGCGCGGCTGACCCGCGTGGCCGACCGCGGCTCGATCGTGCTGATCGCCTACGCCTCGGTGAGCGCGGCGACGGTCTCCGGCGCGTGGGCGCACGTCACCTGGGTCGCCGTGGTGGTCCTCGTGCTCGTGTGTGCCGCGATGCTCGCGAGCATGCTCGTGCTCACGTGGACGGGCGGCGGTCGGCTCGGGCTCGACCGCCCGGACCGCATCGCGCTGCTGATGTGCGGGTCGAAGAAGAGCCTCGCGACGGGGCTGCCCATGGCCGCCGTGCTGTTCAGCCCTGCGCTGGCGGCGAGCGTCGCGCTGCCCGTGATCGTGTTCCACCAGCTGCAGCTGGCGACATGCGCGGTGCTCGCGCGCCGACTCTCGTCGCAGGTCGAGTAGCGTCTCCCCGGAACGATTCGACCGAGCTGTACATCCCCGCCGAGGAGCGCCGTGCCCGACGTGATCGCCGTCGTCCCCCAGCCCGCCGTGCTCGACCGGACGGGCGACGCACCGTTCGTGTTCAGCGAGGCGACGACGGTGGTCGTCGACGGACGCCCCGACCTCATCGGCATCGCCGTGCTGGCCGCGGACCTGCTGGGACGCGTGAGCGGGCATGCCGTCGAGGTGCGCTACGCCGAGGCCGGCGCGTCCGACATCGTGCGGCTCCGGCTGGTCGAGTCCCTGCCCGCCGGGGACGAGGCCTACCGGGTGGTCGTGCGCAACGGCCGGGTCGACCTCGAGGCGCGCACGCCCGCCGGCCTGGTGCGCGCGATCGTCACGCTGCGCCAGCTGGTGGTGACCGCTCCCGGTGGGACCGTCCGCATCCCCGCGGTCCGCATCGAGGACTGGCCGCGCTACGCGTGGCGCGGCCTGTCCGTGGACGTCGCCCGGCACTTCGTCACCGTGCCGGACCTCAAGGTGGTCATCGGCCTGATGGCGCACTACAAGCTCAACGTGCTGCACCTGCACCTGACCGACGACCAGGGCTGGCGGCTGCACGTGCGGTCGAGGCCGCTGCTCACGCGGCTGTCCAGCAGCACGGCCGTGGACGGCGACCCCGGCGGCTTCTACTCGGCCGAGGACTTCGCCGACATCGTCGCGTACGGCGCCGTGCGTGGCGTCCGCGTGGTGCCCGAGATCGACGTCCCCGGTCACGTCAACGCCGCGACGCACGCCTACGGCGACCTGACCCCGTCCGGCGTCCCGACCGACGAGTACACCGGCATCGAGGTCGGCTTCAGCCGGCTCCACGCCGACCTGCCCGCCACCCGGCCGTTCCTGCAGGAGGTGTTCGCCGACGTCGCCGCCATGACGCCCGGCGAGTACGTCCACATCGGCGGCGACGAGGTGCTGACGATGGAGGCCGACGAGTACGCGACCCTGGTGGCCGCCGCGTCGGACGCCGTCCGGGCGGCCGGCAAGAAGGTGGTCGGTTGGCAGGAGATCGCGCACACCCCGCTGGAGCCCGGCACGGTCGTGCAGTACTGGGACACCCGGGTGGATCCCGCGCCGTTCGTCGAGGCCGCGAAGGCCGGGGCGCTCCTGCTCATGTCGCCGGGGTCGAAGGCCTACCTGGACATGAAGTACGACGCCAGCACGGAGCTGGGCCTCGAGTGGGCCGGGCACATCGAGCTGCGGGACGCGTACGACTGGGAGCCGTCGACCCTCATCGAGGGCGTGCCCGCGGAGGCCGTGATCGGCGTCGAGGCCGCCGTCTGGACCGAGACTCTGCGCGACCTGCCGGCGCTGCTGCAGATGCTGCTGCCGCGTCTGGCCGCGGTCGCCGAGGTGGCGTGGTCGGCGCCGGAGCGGCGCGACTGGGAGGACTTCCGCGCCCGCGTGGCTCGGCAGGCACCCTTCTGGGACCGCCTCGGCATGCCGTACTACGCCAGCCCGCAGGTGGACTGGCCGGTGAACCGCTAGATCCAGGTGCGCAGCCACATGTGGGAGTGCCAGAAGTTGTACGGCACCACCCACGCGGACCAGATCGGGTAGAAGAACGCGCTGACCAGCACGATCAGGCCGACGAGCATGCCGCAGCCGATGATCGCCCATCGCCTGCCGCGGGGGTCCAGGTCCTTCGGGCCGACCACCAGGCCCATGACGTAGACCAGCGTGAGCACGACCCACGGCGTGAACGCGATCGAGTAGAACGTGAAGATCGTGCGGTGGGCGTACGCGAACCACGGCAGCCAGCCCGCGACGATGCCGGACAGCACCGCACCGGCCCGCCAGTCCCGGTACCGGAACAGCCAGACGACCGCGACGATGATCGCCGCCGCCGCGCACCACCAGAGCACCGGGTTGCCGAGCGCGACGATGGCCTGCGAGCAGTTGGGAGCGCCGCACGCGTCCTGGGCCGCCTGCCCGGTGAGCCCGGAGATCTCGGTGGGGTAGAAGAACGACGTCGGCCGCCACTGCACGATCCAGCCGATCGGGTGCGCCGCGTACGAGTGTGGCGTCTCGAGCCCGTTGTGGAACGCCCACATGTCCTGGTGGTACTTCCAGAACGACCTCAGCGCGGGCGGCAGCCACTGCACGCCCTGATCGGGGTTCTGCTCGGCCCACAGGCGCCCGTAGGACTCGCGGTGCGTGAACCACGACCACCACGAGCCGAGGTAGACGGCGACGGCGATGCCGACCATCGCGATCCCGGCGACGATCCCGTCCTTGACGACGCCGGCCCGCGCCCAGTGCCGGACGCCGATCGAGCGCCGGGCGGTGAGGTCCCAGCCGACGCTGAGCAGCCCGAACACCGCGAGGAAGTACATGGCCGACCACTTGGTGCCCAGCGCCAGACCCAGCAGCACGGCGGCCGCGAGCCGCCACCAGCGGACCCCGAGGCGGGGACCGTCGCGGAGCTCCTCGCCCGCGTCGAGCTGCGCCGCGGCCCGGTCCGCCAGCCGTCGCCGGGCCTGGTCGCGGTCCAGCAGCAGCGCGCCGAACGCGGCGAGCAGGAAGAACATGAGGAAGGGGTCGAGCAGGCTGATCCGCGACATGACGATCGCCTCGCCGTCGACCGCCATGAGCAGTCCGGCGGTCGTGCCGAGGGCCGTCGACGCGAACAGCCGCCGGCCGATGCGCGCGACCATGAGCACCGCGAGGGTGCCGCAGACCGCCGCCGACAGCCGCCACGCCGCCGAGCTGCCGACCCCGCCCCCGAGGTGGATGCCCAGCGCGATCAGCCACTTGCCCACCTGCGGGTGCACCACGTACTCGCCGACGTTCGTCAGCCCGCTGGTGTCGCCGGCCTCGAAGGCGGGGTTCGGGTTGTCGCCCCACTGGCCCTCGAAGCCCTGGACCAGCAGCGAGTACGCGTCCTTGACGTAGTACGTCTCGTCGAACACCAGCTTGTGCGGCCGGCCGAGGTCCCAGAACCGCAGGAGCCCGCCCAGCAGCGTCACGGCGAGCGCCCACGCCCAGCCGGTGAGCCGTGCGCGCGGGGTGCGGTCGAGCGCGAGGCTGTCGTCGCCGAGCAGCCGGCGCAGGAACCGGCCGCGGTACGACTCCTGCGGACCCTCGACGTCGCGCGGCTCACCGTCGGGCACGGCCTCCAGCGGGACGTCCGCCGGCGCGAGCACGGCCAGCTCGACGTCCTCGGGGGAGGGGGCGGCGCGTCCCTGACGTTCGGTCAGGGTCGAGGCGTCGTCGTCTCCGGTGGGCGGCACCGGGTCATCGTAGGGGCGGTGGCTGTGCTGCGGGAGGGGTTCGTGGAGGTGGCAGGCTGGCTGCCGTGAGCCCCACCGAGCAGACCCCCGGCCGCCTGGTGCTGGCCGCGACGCCCATCGGCAACTCCGAGGACGCGTCGGCGCACCTGCGGCGGCTGCTCGCCGAGGCCGACGTGGTCGCCGCCGAGGACACGCGGCGGCTGCGCTCGCTCGCCGCCCGGCTGGGGGTCGAGATCGGGGGCCGGGTGGTCAGCTTCCACGAGCACAACGAGGTCGAGCGCTCGGCGGAGGTGCTCGCGGTCGTCGCGGGCGGCGGCACGGTCGTCGTCGTGACGGATGCCGGGATGCCCGCCGTCTCCGATCCCGGCTTCCGCGTGGTGGGTGCCGCCGTCGCCGCCGGCCTGCCCGTCACGGCGGCGCCCGGTCCGAGCGCGGTCCTCACGGCGCTCGCGCTGTCGGGCCTGCCGACCGACCGCTTCTGCTTCGAGGGCTTCCCGCCCCGCAAGCCCGGGGAGCGCGCCCGGGCGTTCGAGCTGCTGGCCGACGAGCGCCGCACCATGGTGTTCTTCGAGGCGCCGCACCGGCTGGACGACACCCTGGGCGCGATGGCCGAGGCGTTCGGACCCGACCGGCCAGCCGCCGTCTGCCGCGAGCTGACCAAGACGTACGAGGAGATCGTCCGGGGACCGCTGAGCGAGCTGGTGGCGTGGGCGTCGGCCGACCAGGTCCGCGGCGAGATCGTCGTGGTGGTCGGCGGGGCCGTGAAGGCCGTCGCGCTCTCGACCGCCGACCTGGTGGCCGAGGTGCTGTCGCGCGCGGACGGCGGCGAGCGCCTGAAGGACGCGGTCGTGGAGGTCGCCGCGGCGGCCGGCGTGCCGAAGCGCGACCTGTACGCGGCGGCGCTGGCGGCCAAGTCGCGCTGACCCTCCCGAGCCCCGTCCGACCGCGTGGGCCTGCGTCCCGGCGTGCGGGGGCGGCGGCGCCGTGCTGGGCTGGGGTATGAGCTGGCTGGGTCGGACGGTCGCGGCGTCCGCGTGCGTGGTCGCGCTCGCGGCCTGTTCGCCCGGCGGGAGCACGCCCAGCCCGTCGGCGGCGGCCTCCTCGCCGACCTCGTCTCCGACTCCCTCCGTCTCCGTGCAGGATCCGGCTCCGGCGACCGTCGAGGTGACGTCGGTCGACGAGATCCTGGGCGACCTCGACGTCCCGTGGGGGCTCGCGTTCCTCCCCGACGGCGAGGCGGCGGTGACGCTGCGGGACGCCGCGCGCCTGATCCTCGTGGGGGCCGACGGGGCGGCGACCACCGTGACCGGGCCGGGCGCCGACCAGCTGACGGACCTCGTCGTGCCCGCCGGCGAGGGCGGCCTGCTCGGGGTGGCCGTGCTCGGCTCGTCGGGAAGCTCCGTGGACCTGGCCCTCTACGCGACGACCGCCGACGACAACCGCGTCCTGCGCGGCACGCTCGACGGCTCGACGCTGGGGGAGCTGCGGCCGATCGTCACCGGCATCCACAAGGCCGGCAACCACGACGGCGGGCGGCTCGCGGTCGGTCCGGACGGCTACCTGTACGTGACCACGGGGGACGCCGGCGACCGGCCCTCCGCCCAGGACCCCGACAGCCTGAACGGGAAGATCCTGCGCGTGACGTCGGACGGCGACCCCGCGCCCGGCAACCCCGTGGACGGCTCGCCGGTCTGGAGCCTGGGCCACCGCAACGTGCAGGGCCTCGGCTGGTCGCCGGACGGGCGCATGTTCGCCTCCGAGTTCGGGCAGGACACGTGGGACGAGCTCAACGTGATCGAGCCGGGCGGCAACTACGGGTGGCCGGAGGTCGAGGGCTCGTCGGACGACCCGGCGTTCGTCGCCCCAGTGGCGACCTGGGCGACCGACCAGGCCTCGCCGAGCGGCCTCGCGGTCACCGACGAGGGCGTCTACCTCGCGGCGCTGCGCGGCGAGCGGCTGTGGCGCGTCCCGCTGACGGCGGACGGCGTCGGCACCCCGCAGGCTCTCCTCGACGGCCAGTACGGACGCCTGCGCGCGGTCGCGGTGGCTCCGGACGGCGCGCTGTGGGTCATGACGAACAACACCGACGGCCGCGGCGACCCGCGGCCCGGCGACGACCGCATCCTGCGCGTGGTCGTCGGCTGACTCGACCCGCACCCGCGGGCTGCCGCTCGACATCGGCTGCCGCTCGACGCCGGCCGCGCGGAGGCCGCTCGACCCTGCCGCGCTTGTGACCCGTGGTGCTGGTGGGGCGGTTGAAGGCGCCCGTTCGTGCTCACACGCACCAAGTGCGGCAGCCTCCGACGACGACCACGCCCGTCGGCCACCCGCCCACAGCAACCGCCACCCGACCGCGCATCCACAGAACTGACCCATGCGGATCTGCGCGCCACGCAGCTGCGGTCGGATCCGCAGGTGCCGTCTCCCATCTCGCAGCAACTGACGGCGCTCGGCGGTGCCGGGCGGCGCAGCGACCTCGTGCGACGACGTGCCGACGACGACGCGCTGGGACGGGCGGTCGCCGACGGGTCGGTTCTCCGCGTCGGGCGGGGCGTGTACCGGCTGCCCGGCGCACCGAGCGCAGTCGTGGCCGCGGCGACGCACGGTGCGCTCGTGGCCTGCATCTCCCCCGCCGAGCTGGCCGGCGTTGCCCTCCTCCGTGAGCCGGACCGTCCGCACGTCGCGGTGCCTCGGAACCGCGGGGCGCTGCGGTCCGCGGTCCGCGACACGACCCCGTGCGTGATCCATCGTGAGGGCGCGGCTGGCGTGCGGCGGACACCGGGACGCATCGCCGTCCCGGTGGCGACAGCACTCGCGCGCATGCTGCTCTGCTGCCCCCCGGAGGATGCCGTCGTCGCCATCGACAGCGCCCTGAACCGACGGCTCACGACGAGGGCGGCGATCGAGAGCTCGCTGGGCCTGACGGCGCCCGTCGCGGCACGCGTCGCCCTGGACAGGGCGGACGGCCGGAGCAGGTCGCCGATCGAGTCCGTTGCGCGGCTCGCTCTACGGGCGGCCGGGTTGGCGGTCGAGGTCGGGGTCGTCATCCCGATGGTGGGGGAGGTCGACCTGGTCGTCGGCGGCCGCGTTGTCGTCGAGCTCGACGGGTACGCCTTCCACTCCGGCCGGCGTGAGTTCCGCGAGGACCGGCGTCGCGACCGGGAGCTCGCGCTCCAGGGGTACGTCGTCCTGCGATTCACCGCCGAGGACGTGCTGCGGGACATCCCGCGGCTGGTGGCGGTGGTCGCGGCTGCCGTCGGCGCTGCTCGGCGCTGAACGTCCGAGCCGGTCAACCCTGCCGCACTTGTGACGCCTGTGGCAGGAGGGGCGTCGCGCCCGCACCACCTCGCCCACCCGTCACAAGTGCGGCAGGGTTCGACGGACGCCACGACGACGCCTCGGCGCGCTCACCTAGGATCGGCGGCATGTCTCGCATCCTCTCGGCCGTCGCGTGGCCCTACGCGAACGGCCCCCGCCACATCGGTCACGTCGCCGGCTTCGGTGTCCCGTCGGACATCTTCAGCCGCTACATGCGGATGGCGGGCAACGAGGTGCTCATGGTGTCGGGCACCGACGAGCACGGGACGCCGATCCTCGTGCTGGCCGAGCAGGAGGGCGTGAGCCCGCAGGAGCTGGCGGACCGGTACAACCGCGTGATCGTCGAGGACCTGACCAACCTGGGCCTGTCGTACGACCTGTTCACCCGCACGACCACGCGCAACCACTACGCGGTCGTGCAGGAGATGTTCCGGACGGTGCACAAGAACGGCTACATGATCGAGCAGTCGACCATGGGCGCCATCTCGCCGAGCACCGGGCGCACGCTGCCCGACCGGTACGTGGAGGGCACCTGCCCGATCTGCGGGTACGACGGCGCGCGGGGCGACCAGTGCGACAACTGCGGCAACCAGCTGGACGCCATCGACCTGATCAACCCGCACAGCCGGATCAACGGCGAGACGCCCAAGTTCGTCGAGTCCAACCACTTCTTCCTCGACCTGCCGGCGTTCGCCAGCGCGCTCGAGGCGTGGCTGCGGACCCGCGAGGGCTGGCGGCCGAACGTCCTGAACTTCTCGCTCAACCTCATCGACGACCTGCGCCCGCGGGCCATGACGCGGGACATCGACTGGGGCATCCCGGTCCCGCTCCCCGGCTGGGAGGACAACCCGAACAAGCGGCTCTACGTCTGGTTCGACGCCGTCATCGGGTACCTGTCCGCGTCGATCGAGTGGGCGCGGCGCAGCGGCGACCCGGACGCGTGGCGACCGTTCTGGAACGACCCCGAGGCCCTGAGCTACTACTTCATGGGCAAGGACAACATCACGTTCCACTCGCAGATCTGGCCGGCCGAGCTGCTGGCCTACGACGGTCGCGGGACCAAGGGCGGCGCACCGGGCGAGTTCGGCACGCTCAACCTGCCCACCGAAGTGGTGTCCAGCGAGTTCCTCACCATGGAGGGCAAGCAGTTCAGCTCGTCGCGCGGCGTCGTCATCTACGTCCGTGACCTACTGTCCCGCTACCAGCCGGACGCTCTGCGGTACTTCCTGTCGGTCGCCGGCCCGGAGAACCAGGACTCCGACTTCACGTGGGCGGACTTCAAGACGCGCACCAACTCCGAGCTCGTCGCGGGGTGGGGCAACCTGGTCAACCGCACGGCGAGCCTGATCCACAAGAACTTCGGCGAGGTGCCGACGCCCGGAGAGCTGTTGCCCGTGGACCAGGGCTTGCTCGCGACGACCGCGGCGGGGTTCGGCAAGGTCGGCGAGCTGCTCGGCGGGCACCGCAACAAGGCGGCGATCGGCGAGGCGATGCGGGTGGTCCAGGAGGCCAACCGGTACATCTCCGAGACGGAGCCGTGGAAGCTCACGGGCGACCGCGACCGTCTGGGCACGGTCTTGCACACGGCCGCGCAGGCGGTCAGCGACGCGAACACGCTGCTCGCGCCGTTCCTGCCGCACTCCGCGCAGAAGGTGCACGAGACGCTCGGCGGCACGGGGACGTTCTCGCCGCTGCCCCGGATCGACGAGGTCACCGACCTCGACGACGACTCGCGGCACTACCCGATCATCACGGGCGACTACGCGCTCGGCCGGACGGTCGCGCCGTGGCAGTCGAACCCGATCGTGCCCGGGACGCCCATCGCCAAGCCGGTGCCGGTGTTCACCAAGCTCGACGACTCGATCGTCGAGGAGGAGCTCGAGCGGCTCCGGCAGGCCTGAGTGGCGAAGCGACCGACCGACCGCAGCTGGCCGGCAGCGCCCGAGCCGCTGCCGGTCGCGGTCGTCGACAACCACACGCACTTCGACACGGTGCTGCCGTGGCGGGCCGACGGCTGGGACCCGACGCTCGCCGACCACCTCGAGCGCGCCGCATCCGTCGGGGTGACCCGCATGGTGCAGGTGGGCTGCGACCTGCCCGCGATCGCGTGGACGGACGCGGCCGTGCGCGAGAACCAGCAGCTGCTCGGTGCCGTCGCGATCCACCCGAACGAGGCGGTCCGGCACGCCGGGATCGTGGAGGGGGCGCCCGACGGTCTCGAGCCGGAGCCGCCCCACGAGGTGTCGCTGGACGACGCGATCGCGGAGGTCGCGCGGGTGGCGCGGGCCAACGACCGCGTCCGCGCGATCGGCGAGACCGGCCTCGACCACTTCCGCGCGGGTCCGCGCGGCCGCGCGGTGCAGCGCGAGGCGTTCCGCGCGCACGTTGCGCTGGCCAAGGAGCTCGGCCTCGCGCTGCAGATCCACGACCGCGACGCGCACGACGAGGTGGTCGAGGTGCTGCTCGCCGACGGGGCGCCGGACCGCACGGTCTTCCACTGCTTCTCCGGGGACGCGGAGCTCGCCCGCCTGGCCGTCGCGCACGGCTGGTACCTCTCCTTCGCCGGCCCGATCTCGTTCAAGGCCAACGACGAGCTGCGTGCCGCGCTGCGCGAGGTCCCGCCGAGCCTGCTGCTGGTCGAGACCGACGCGCCGTACCTGACCGTGCACCCGTTCCGCGGCCGGCCCAACGCCCCGTACCTGCTGCCGGGCACGGTCCGCACGGTCGCGGAGGTCACCGAGCGACCGCTGGAGGACGTCTGCCGCGCGCTGTCGGCGACGTCCGAGGCTGTGTACGGGACCTGGTGAGAGGTATGTCCCGTTCTGTCGCCGGACACACGGGTGACCGTGGTCCCGCAGGGCGGATCTCGACTACCCGCCTCGGTCACGGATCGGTTACGGTCGGTGCTGCTCGACGCGCACCTGGACACCTGTCCGGGCGGCGGTCCGGGCATCGGCCGAGAGGAACCACCGCGTGAGCCCCGACCCGGAGCGTGCGACGCAGCGTCGCGGACTCCGTGGTCGACGTGCCGTGCGGGTGGTGGCCCAGGCCGCCGTGCTCGCTGTCGTGGCCGGCGCGACGAGCGCGTTCGCGGTGCTGCACAAGACCGTGACGGTGGACGTCGACGGCAGCTCGGTGCAGGTCGAGGCGTTCGGGCGGACCGTCGGGGACATGCTCGCGAGCGGCGGCATCACCGTCGGCGACCGTGACCTGGTGGCGCCCGCGATCGACCAGCCGATCTCCCGCGCGGGCCAGATCGTCGTGCGGCACGGGCGAGAGATGGACGTGGAGGTCGATGGCACGGAGCGCGCCGTGTGGACCACCGCGCTCACCGTCGGTGAGGCCGTGGACGGCCTGGGGCTGCGTGACGACGAGGTCCGGCTGTCCGCCTCCCGGTCCGCGGAGCTCGGGCGTGATGTGCTGCGGGTCTCGACGCTCAAGACGATCCATCTCGTGGTCGACGGCCAGGTCATCGACGGCGTGAGCAGCGCGGCCACCGTGCGCGACTCGCTGCGCGACATCGGGCTCGTCCTGCAGGACGGCGACCAGGTCTCGGTGCCGCTCGACGCGACCGCGGTGGACGGCCTGGTGGTCCTGGTGACCCGGGCGAGCACCACCGGCGAGACGGTGACCGAGGCCATGCCGTTCGAGTCCCAGGAGGTCGAGGACCCCGGGATGGTCAAGGGCAACACCGTCATCGCGACCAAGGGCAAGGCCGGCGTGCGCACCACGACGTACCAGCTCGAGGTCGTCGGCGGCGTCGTCGTCGGCCGCACGCCGATCGCCTCGGTGGTCACCGTCCCGCCGGTCGCGCAGGTCACCAAGGTCGGCACCCGCGAGCTCCCGGACCCGACCGTCGTCGCCGTGGAGCCGGGCACCGCGCAGGCGCTCGGCAAGGAGATGGCGGCCGCCCGGGGCTGGGGCGACGACCAGTTCGCGTGCCTGCTCTCGCTCTGGAACCAGGAGAGCGGCTGGCGCGTCAACGCGGCCAACAGGTCCTCCGGCGCGTACGGCATCCCGCAGGCGCTGCCGGGCTCGAAGATGGCGACGGTCGGCGCGGACTGGCAGACGAACCCCGCCACGCAGATCACCTGGGGCCTCAACTACATCGGCGGCCGCTACGGCAGCCCGTGCGGCGCCTGGGCGCACCACGAGTCCGCGGGCTGGTACTGATCCCGTCCGGTTCACCCGGGTGAGGGCGGATTGCTGCTGTGACGGCACTCACGCCCGCTGACGTGCGACGACGCCCTCGGGCGGGGTGAAACCAGCACGGATATAGCGCAAATCGGCGCAGGCGCGCTTGGCAATCGGGTCACGATCCGGTTACGGTCGGTGCGCTCCGCGATCTGGACATCGGCCCATCACCGCCGACCACCGGTCCCGCTGGGCATCGGCGCCCGCTCCGAGTGGGCCGCCGTGACGGCCGGATCGGGGATCCGGGACCGACGGGTGACGCCCCCCTCCGGGTGTCTGCCGGACCTCCGACGAGAGGCCCACCGCCGGGCGCCGCGCACGCGGCGCGCTCCGCCCCCCGTGCCCGGGCACCTCGACGGCTGGAGCCCCGTGCAGTTCCCGAACCTCACCCCTGGTCCTTCCGCGCGATCCCGCGCCACGTCCGAGCCCGACAGCCCGGACCAGCCCGTCACGAAGGACCGTCGGTCCGGTCGGGCACGCATCCTCCCCATCACCGCCGCCGCCGTGGCACTCGTCCTCGCGGGCGGCTCCGCGGCGTTCGCGCACGCGCAGAAGTCCGTCACGCTCGACGTGGACGGCGACGTCACCCAGCTGAGCACGTTCGCCGGCTCGGTCGACGGCCTGCTGGAGAAGCAGGGCGTCGTCGTCGGCTCCCGCGACGTCGTGAGCCAGGACGGCTCCCTGAGCGAGGGCGCCGAGATCGTCGTCCGCCACGCGCACCAGGTCGCCGTGTCCGTCGACGGCCAGGAGCAGTCCGTGTGGACCACCGCGCTGTCCGCCGACGAGGCGCTCGACTCCCTGGCCGCGCGCGGTCAGTCGGTCGCGCTCGTCGCGTCGCGGTCCGCCGCCGGCGGCCGTCCGGAGATGGCCCTCGACCTCGCGGTGCACGGCCCCGCCGACGTCCTCGTCGACGGCCAGACGCTCCCCGTGGTCGATGCCGACGCGCGCGTCGCCCAGGTGCTCGGCGAGCTCGGCGTCACGCTGAACCCGCTCGACCGCGTCTCGGTCGTGCGCAACGACACGGGCCGCGTCCAGGTCGTCGTCAACCGCATCGCGACGCAGGACGTCACCACCACGCAGGAGGTCGCCTTCGCGTCCACCACGCAGCAGGACGCCTCGCGGTACACCGACCAGAAGCGCACCCTCACGGCGGGCGTCCCCGGCGTCCGCACGATCGTCGAGCGCGTCACCACGATCGACGGCGTCGAGTCGGGCCGCGTCACGCTGTCCGACGCGGTCACGCAGGCTCCCGTCGACGAGGTGCTCAGCGTCGGGACCAAGGCGCGCCCGGTCGTCGTCGTGCCCAAGAAGCCGGCCGCCAGCGCGGCTGCCCCGGCGTCGTCCGGTACGCCGGTCACCGCCGGCGGCGACGCCGACTCGCTCAACTGGGCCGCCCTGGCCCGCTGCGAGTCGGGCGGCAACCCCGCGTCGGTCTCCGGCAGCGGCAAGTACTACGGGCTGTACCAGTTCTCGCTGAGCACGTGGGCCGCCGTCGGCGGTTCCGGTCTCCCGTCGCAGGCCTCGCCCGACGAGCAGACCGCCCGCGCGAAGATGCTCTACAACCGCTCGGGTGCCGGCCAGTGGCCCGTCTGCGGGAAGAACCTCTTCAGCTGATCGCCTGCAGGAGCCCCCGTCCGGATCGCCGGGCGGGGGCTTCTGTCGCGCTCGCCTAGGCTCGTGCGCATGTCGACCACCACCACGCTGCTCGGGCCTGCGGAGATCCGCGAGCTGGCGGAGCGCGCGGGCGTGCGCCCGACCAAGCAGCTCGGCCAGAACTTCGTGCTCGACGGCGGCACGGTGCGCAAGATCGTTCGCCAGGCGGACGTCGCCGACGGCGACCGGGTGGTCGAGATCGGCCCGGGCCTCGGGTCGTTGACGCTGGGCCTCCTGGAGGCCGGGGCCGACGTGGTCGCCGTCGAGATCGACCCCACCCTGGCGCGGCTGCTGCCGAGCACGGTCGCGCGGCACGTGGCCGGGCTGACGGTGGTCGCGGGTGCCGACGACGAGCCCGTGGTGCTCCGCGACGAGGCGGGACGCGACCGCCTGACGATCGTGCTGTCGGACGCCCTCGACGTGCACGAGCTGCCGGGACCCCCGCCGGTCGCGCTCGTCGCGAACCTGCCCTACAACGTCTCCGTGCCGGTGCTGCTCACGTTCCTCGAGCGGTTCGACTCGCTCGAGCGGGTGCTCGTCATGGTCCAGGCCGAGGTGGCCGACCGGCTCGCGGCGCCCCCGGGCAGCCGCACCTACGGCGTGCCGTCCGCGAAGGCGGCCTGGTACGCGTCGGCCCGCCGGACGGCCACCGTCGGGCGCACGGTGTTCTGGCCGGCGCCCAACGTCGACTCGGCGCTCGTGCGGTTCGACCGCCGCGAGCCGCCGGTGACGGACGCCCCCCGGGAGGCCGTGTTCGCGGTCGTCGACGCGGCGTTCGCACAGCGCCGCAAGATGCTCCGGTCGGCGCTCGCGGCCCTCGCCGGCTCGGCGGACGCGGCGGTCGCCGCGCTCGAAGCGGCCGGCGTCGACCCGCAGGCGCGCGGCGAACGGGTGGACATCGGCGGCTTCGCGCGCATCGCGGAACACCTCGGGCCGGTCGCGGGGCGACCTGGCACAGTGGAGCCGTGACGCTGACCCCCGTGGCCCCGCTGCCCGAGCACGAGGTCAAGGTCCGCGCGCCCGGCAAGGTCAACCTCTCGCTGCGGGTGGGTCCGCGCCAGGACGACGGGTACCACGCCCTGTCGACGGTGTTCCAGGCGGTCTCGGTGTTCGAGGAGGTCGTCGCGACGCCCTCCGACCGCCGCCAGCTCACCGTGAGCGGCCCGCAGTCCGAGCTGGTGCCGACCGACGGCACGAACCTGGCGCTGCGGGCGGCGACCCTGCTCGCCGAGCGCGCGGGCGTCGATGACGGCGTGCACCTGCACCTCAACAAGGGCGTGCCGGTGGCCGGCGGCATGGCGGGCGGCTCCGCCGACGCCGCGGCCGCGCTGGTGGCGTGCGACGCGCTCTGGCGCACCGGCCTGAGCCGCGACGACCTGCTGGACCTGGCCGCCGAGCTGGGCTCCGACGTGCCGTTCGCGCTGGCGGGGCACACCGCGGTCGGGTCGGGACGCGGTCATCTGCTCACGCCCGCGCTGTGCCGGGGCGAGTTCCACTGGGCGTTCGCCGTGCAGGACCGCGGGCTGTCGACCGCCGCGGTGTACGCCGCGTTCGACCAGCTGCACGGCTCGGCGGTCGTGCCGGACCAGGAGGACGACGTCCCGCTCATGCAGGCGCTGCGCGCGGGCGACCCGCGGGCGCTCGGCGCCGCCCTGCACAACGACCTGCAGATGGCCGCCCTCGAGCTCGACCCGGGCCTGGCCGAGCCGCTCGCCGTCGCGCAGGACGCGGGGGCCCTCGGCGTGGTCGTGTCCGGCTCGGGCCCCACGGTCGCCGCGCTCGGCCGCAGCCGGCAGCACGCGCTGGTGCTCGCCGCGGCGTTCACGGCCTCCGGCGTCGCGGACCGTGTGCTCACCGGCGCCGGCCCCGTGGCGGGCGCGCGCGTGGTCAGCAYGACCGACTGAGTCCGCCCACGCGCCCCGAGCCGCAGGAATCTGCGGATCGGGGCTCGTCCAGACCTCTCGGTGCAGATTCCTCGATCTTGACAGGCGTCCGCGCGGTGCAATACTTAAGCGCATGCTTAACAATGGCGAGCTGGACAAGGTCTTCAAGGCCCTGTCCGACGCGAGCCGGCGCGCGATGGTCGAACGGCTGGCGCGCGGCCCGGTCTCCGTCAGCCAGCTCGCCGAGCCGTTCGCGATGTCGCTGCCGGCCGTCCACCAGCACCTCGCCGTGCTGGAGGACGCGGGCATCGTCACCTCCCACAAGATCGGCCGCGTCCGGACGGTCCAGCTCGCCGCCGACGCCCTCACCGGCGCCGGGGAGTGGATGGGCCGGCAGCGGCTGCCCGCCGAGCGTCGGCTCGACCGCCTCGGCGACTTCCTCGCAGCACCGACACCCCCTCGAGAGGACCACTGACATGACCACGCAGACCACCCGCAGCACCGCGCACGCGACCTTCGTCATCGAGCGCACGTTCGACGCCCCGCTGGACCGCGTCTGGGACGCGTTCGCGGTCCCGGAGCAGCACGCCCAGTGGTTCGGCAGCGACCCGGGCTTCGCCGAGACCGAGGCCTCCGACGACTTCCGCGTCGGCGGGCAGGCGGTCCAGGACGGCCAGTGGCACGGCGGCCCCACCAGCCGGTACGTCGCCACGTACACGGACATCGTCGAGCGCGAGCGCATCGTGTCGACGTACGACATGTGGGTCGACGGCGAGCACCTGTCGACGTCGCTGACCACCACGGAGCTCGAGGCGGTCGACGGCGGCACCCGAGTCACGTTCACCGAGCAGGGCGTCTACCTGGACGGCAAGGAGGACGGCAGCGGGCGCGAGGAGGGCTTCCGCGGCATCCTCGAGACGCTCGCGGCCTACCTCGCGCGCTGACGCCCGCCGAACCCGACATGGGTGCCGCCCCGGGTGTCGGTGACGGCACCCATGTCGGGTTCGACGGCTCAGGCGCACGCGGCCGCGCCGTCCGCCGACGTGACGACGCCGCCCGGCGGGGACCACGGGGTCTCGACGGGCGGGGACGGGCTCGCCGGGTCGACCGTGGCGACCGGCGCGGGCGGCGCCTCGCCCACGGGTTGGTCGGCGGCGATCCGCGCCCACAGCTCCGCGGCGGCGGGCGTCGCCTCCACGCGGTCCTTGTCCGCACTCGCCTGCGCCGTCGGCATCGAGACGAACACGATCCGGTCCGCCTGCAGGTGGTGCAGCGAGAGCCCGAACCCGGCCAGGTCGGTGAGCGACTGGAAGCCGCTGCTCGCCGCCAGCGAGCTGGTGGCGGCCTGGGCGAACCGGAGCATCGCGCCGGGGTCGGTGAGCACGTCGCGGCTGAGCACCGAGCGCGACATCGCGGCCATGAGGTCGTGCTGACGGGTGATCCGCCCGGTGTCCGAGCCATCGCCGATGTTGTGCCGCGCGCGGGCGAACTGCGTCGCCGTGAGGCCGTCGAACACCTGCGGTCCCGCCTTCACGTGCAGGCCGGTGACGTCGTCATCGAGGTCGGTGGGCAGGCACATGGGCACCCCGCCGATGGCGTCGACCATGTCCCGCAGCCCCACGAAGTCGACCAGGACCAGGCCGTCCAGCCGGACGCCGGTGAGGCTCTCGACGGTCTTCCACGTGCACGCGGACGCGGATCGGACGTCGTGGCCGTGGTTCCAGCCGACGGCGAACGCCTCGTTGAACTGTCGGTTCGACCGGGCCGGCGTCGTGGAGCCGTCCGTCATGGTGCAGGAGGGGCGGTCGGCGAGCAGGTCGCGCGGGATGGAGACCAGCTCGACCCGCGACCGGTCGGCGGCCACGTGGGCGACGATCGTGGTGTCCGAGCTCATCCCGTCGTTCTCGCCGCCGATCGCCGCGTTCCCGCCGCTGCGGTCGTCGGACCCGACGATCAGCAGGTTCACCGGTGAGCCGGCGCGCGAGTCGCCGGGCGCCGACGCCGTGGGGGAGGGGCGCGACCGCTCGTCGCCGACCAGGCCCGTGAGGTCGACCGCGTCGATGTTGGACTGCAGGCTCAGGTAGACCGCCGCCGCACCCCCGGCGCCGAAGGCGAGGACGCCGACCACTCCGAGGCCGACCGCCCGGGGCCACGTCCGGCGGTGCTCGCGCGCGTGCTGCGTCATGCCTCGGACGCTAGCCCGCAGGTCAGGGCGGCTATCGGCGGTCCGGGTGGAGGCTCTGTGCGGGTCTGCGGGTAGCCTTCACGGAAATGGCTCACCTTCTCGGCGCGGACCGCGTCACGCTCACGCTCGGCACCCGCACCCTTCTCGACGAGGTCTCGCTTGGGCTCGACGACGGCCAGCGCATCGGCGTCGTGGGCCCCAACGGCGCCGGCAAGTCGACACTCCTGCGTGTGCTGTCCGGCATGCAGGGTCCCGACGACGGCCGCGTGACCCGGGCCGGCGGCGTGCGTGTGGCCGTCCTCGAGCAGCGCGACGACCTCCTGGCCGGCAGCACCGTCCTCGACGTCGTGCACGGGTCCGCCGACGAGCACGAGTGGGCGACCGACTCCCGCATCCGCGCGGTCCACACCGGCCTGCTGGCCGACGTCGCGCTCGACGCCGACGTCGCGACGCTCTCGGGCGGGCAGCGGCGACGCGTCGCGCTCGCGGCCCTGCTGGTGCGCGACGACGAGGTGCTGGTGCTCGACGAGCCCACCAACCACCTCGACGTCGAGGGCGTCGCGTGGCTGGCCGCCCACCTGGTCGAGCGCTACCAGCGCTCGAACGGCGCGCTCGTCGTCGTCACGCACGACCGCTGGTTCCTCGACGCCGTCTGCACCCGGACGTGGGAGGTGCACGACGGGACCGTCGACCAGTACGAGGGCGGGTACGCGGCCTACGTGCTCGCGCGCGCCGAGCGGGCCCGGACCGCGTCGACCGCCGAGGAGAAGCGCCAGAACCTGCTGCGCAAGGAGCTCGCCTGGCTGCGCCGCGGTGCTCCGGCGCGGACCTCCAAGCCGAAGTTCCGGATCGACGCGGCGAACGCGCTCATCGAGAACGAGCCGCCGCCGCGCGACCAGCTGAGCCTGACCCGCATGGCGACCGCGCGGCTGGGCAAGGACGTCCTCGACATCGAGGACGCGTCGGTGGTCTACGGCGACCGGGTGCTGCTGCACGACATCACGTGGCGGCTCGGCCCGGGCGACCGGGTGGGCCTCGTCGGCGTCAACGGTGCCGGCAAGACCTCCCTGCTGCGGCTCCTGTCCGGGCGCCAGCAGCCGAGCACCGGCCGGGTGAAGCGCGGCAAGACCGTGCAGGTGGCTGAGCTCACCCAGGACGTCGAGGACCTCGACGAGCTGGCCGGTCTGCGGGTCATCGAGGTGATCGAGAGCGAGAAGCGCTCGGTCGTCGTCGGCGGCAAGGAACTGACGGCCGCGCAGCTGGTCGAGCGGCTCGGCTTCGACCGCGAGCGGTCCCGGACCCCCGTGCGCGACCTGTCCGGCGGGGAACGTCGGCGGCTGCAGCTGCTGCGGCTGCTCGTCGGCGAGCCCAACGTGCTGCTGCTCGACGAGCCGACCAACGACCTCGACACCGACACGCTCGCCGCGCTCGAGGACCTCCTCGACGGCTGGCCGGGCACCCTGATCGTCGTCTCGCACGACCGGTACCTGCTCGAGCGGGTCTGCGACACGCAGATGGCGCTGCTCGGCGACGGCCTGCTGCGCCAGCTGCCCGGCGGCGTCGAGCAGTACCTGGACCTGCGGCGCACCGCGACGGCGACGGCGTCCTCCCCGCTGGACGCCCGGCCCGCGAGCACGGCGGCGCCGGCGGAAGTGTCACCCGCGGACCTGCGCACGGCCCGCAAGGAGATCGCCCGGATCGAGCGGCGCCTCTCGCGCATCGCCGATCAGGAGGCGGTCCTGCACCAGCGCATGTCGGACCAGGCGACGGACCACCAGGCGGTGATCGCGCTCGATGCGGAGCTGCGCGCGCTGGCCGCAGAGAAGGACGAGCTGGAGACGGCCTGGATGGAGGCCGCGGAGATCGTCGGCTAAGCCTCGCGGCGCATGCTGCGCAGAGCCAGGGCCGACGCGGTACCCATGGTGAGCACCGCCCCGAGCACGACCAGCAGGGGCGCCGTCCAGCCGCCGCTCGACGCGTGCACCGCGCCGAGCACGGACGGCCCGAGGGCCGCGCAGCCGTAGCCGATGCTCTGCACGGTCGCGGACATGCGGCGCGCCGCGGCCTGCGACCCCGCGGTCGAGGCGATCACGGTGAAGATGACGGCGAAGTTCCCGCCCTGCGCCACGCCGGCGAACGTGCACCACAGCGCCCACCCGGACGGCGCGAGCAGCAGGCCCAGCGGCAGCGCGACCCAGCCGACGGCGATCGCCGCGGACACGGCAGCGACCGGCGCGCGCCGACCCAGGGCGATCGGCACGGCGATGCCGCCGACCATGCCGAACAGCTGGAAGAGCGCCGCGGCACCGCCCGACGCGGCGCGCTCCAGCCCGAGGGTGTCGTGCAGCACCGACGGCAGCCACGCGCTCACCGCGTAGTAGCCGAACGCCTGCCCGGCGAACGCCACCGCCAGGAGCCAGGTGACCGGCCGCCGCCACACGTTCGGGGCCCCCGCGGAGGCGACGAGCACGACGGGCTCGGCCTTGCCGATCGGGTACGCCTTCTGCCACACCACCAGCGCGACGACGGCCAGCAGCCCCCAGGACGCGAGCGCCCAGCGCCAGCCGACCAGGGCGGCCAGCGGCGCGGTGAGGGTGGTGGTGAGCACGCTGCCGCCATTGAGCGCCGCGGTGTAGAGGCCGGTGACGCGGGGGACGTGGCCGGGGAAGTCGCGGCCGATGACCACGGGCACGGCCACGTTGCCGGCGGTGATGGCGACGCCGATGAGCACGGTGCCGACGAGGGCGGTGGCGAACCCGTCGGAGGAGCGCAGCAGCGTGCCGGCCAGCACGGTGACCAGCGACGCCGCCACTACCCGGCCGGTGCCCAGCCGCCCGAGCAGCACGGCCATGAGCGGCGTCGCGAGCGCGAAGCACAGCACGGGGATGCCGGTGAGCAGCCCGACGCTCGCGGCGCTCAGGCCGAGGTCGGCGCGGACGTCGTCGACCACCGGCGCCAGAGCGGTGATCGGCGCGCGCAGATTGAGCGCGTAGAGCAGGACAGCGGCGAGCAGGAGTCCCCGGGCGGCGGACCGGGCCGCCGTCATGCCCTCACGACGCGTCGAACGGCGCGGTCACCTCGCGCAGCAGATCGGCGAGCCGGTCGCGGTCCGCCTCGTCCAGGTCGCCCAGCAGGCCGCGCTCGACGTCGAGCAGGTCGGCGAACGCCGCGTCGACCCGGGCCAGCCCGACCGGGGTGAGCTGCACGAGCACGCCGCGGCGGTCGTCGGGAGCCGGCTGCCGCTCCACCAGGCCGTGCTCCGCCAGGCGGTCGATGCGGTTGGTCATGGTGCCGCTGGTGACCAGCGTCTGGGTGAGCAGCGCGCCGGGGGAGAGGCGGTACGGGGCGCCGGCCCGCCGCAGCGCGGACAGGACGTCGAACTCCCACGTCTCCAGGTCGTGCCGCGCGAACGCGGAGCGCCGGGCGAGGTCCAGGTGCCGCGCGAGGCGGCTGACCCGCGAGAGGACCGTCAGCGGGCGGACGTCGAGGTCCGGGCGCTCGCGCTCCCAGGCGAGGACGATCCGATCGACCTCGTCGCGGGACCCCGGGGCGTCCGGGGACGTGCGTGCCACCATGACGCGAGATTACTCGACGTCGACAGAGATCCCGGTCACACGCTGCCGGTCAGGGTGGGCCGCCGCTCCAGTCCCGACAGCCCGTTCCAGGCCAGGTTCACCAGGTGGGCGGCGACCACGTTCTTGCTCGGGCTGCGGGCGTCGAGCCACCACTGCCCGGTGAGCGCGACCATGCCKACCAGCATCTGCGCGTAGATCGGCGCCGTCTTGGGGTCCTGGCCCTGGTTCTTGAACTGGTCGGCCAGCAGGTGCTCGACCTGGGTGGCCACGTCACCGATCAGGCTCGAGAAGGTGCCGGTCGCCTGCGCGACGGGCGAGTCCCGCACGAGGATGCGGAACCCGTCCTCGGAGGCCTCGATGTACCCGAGCAGGGCCAGTGTCGCCCTCTCGACCACCTCCTTGGGGTGGCCGCCCACCTCGAGCGCACCCGTGAGGGCGGTCGTCAGGGCCTGGATCTCGCGGTCGACGACGACCGCGTAGATGCCCTCCTTGCCGCCGAAGTGCTCGTACACCACCGGCTTGGACACCTCGGCGCGGGCGGCGATCTCCTCCACGCTCGTGCCGTCGAAGCCCTTCTCGGCGAACAGGCGGCGCGACACGTCGAGCAGCTGGGCGCGCCGCTGCGTCCCCGTCATCCGGGAGCGGGGTGCACGCTTGCTGTCGGTGGCCACGGGGCCATCATGCCGCTCGGGGGGCTCCGCCCCTGGCAGACTTGGCGGCCACGGCGCCCCGCGCGCCGGTCCGCCCTGGTGTAACGGCAGCACGCCGGCCTTTGGAGCCGTGCAGTCCAGGTTCGAATCCTGGGGGCGGAGCCGTCGAGGCGGTACGGTGCGAATCATGGCGACGACGCGCGGCAGGCGTGCTCCGTTCCTCCTGCTGGGCATCCTCGTGTTCGTCGCGATCTCGCAGGTGGTGGACCTCGCCGTCGGTGCGCCCGAGGTGGGTGTACGGGTTGGCGTGCTGATCGCCGCCGCGGTCGGTGCCGTGCTGACCGGCGTCTGGATCGCCCGCCGCAAGCGCGTGGTGCCGGAGCCGCCACGACCGCTCACGCCCGCACCGGAGGATCCGGACGCGGCGGGAGCGACCTCCGCGCCCGGGTAGAGTTCACGGTGCGCACGAGATTCGCCGCCCGAGACCCGGGCAGATCCGCGAGGAGCACCCCCAGGTGACGTTCCCCCGCCCGGCCGCCGTCGTCGTCCTCGCCGCAGGTGAAGGAACCCGGATGCGCTCGGCGACTCCGAAGGTCCTGCACACGCTCGCCGGCCGCAGCATGGTCGGCCACGCGCTGGCCACCGCCCGCGCCCTCGACCCCGGCCGCGTCCTCGTCGTGGTCCGCCACGAGCGGGAGCGCGTCGCCGCGCACGTCCGCGAGCTCGACCCGCAGGCCCTGCTGGCCGACCAGGACGAGATCCCGGGCACCGGGCGCGCCGTCCAGGTCGCCATGACGGCCCTCGACGCCGCCGCGCAGGCGGACGCCGCCGAGGACACCACCGTCGGCTCCGCCACGCACGCGCAGGTGGTCGGCGCGGTCGTCGTCATCGCCGGGGACGTGCCGCTGCTCGACGCCGCCACGCTGCACGAGCTGCTCGAGGCGCACCACGCGGACGGCAACGCCGTCACGGTGCTCACCACCGAGGTGGCCGAGCCCACCGGCTACGGCCGGATCCTGCGCGAGCCCGGCACCGGCGACGTGCTCGGCATCGTCGAGGAGAAGGACGCCGACGAGGGCCAGCGCGCGATCACCGAGATCAACTCCTCCATCTACGTGTTCGACGCGGGCGTCCTGCGCGGCGCGCTCGGCCGGCTGGGGCGCGACAACGCGCAGGGCGAGGTGTACCTGACCGACGTGCTGGCCATCGCGCGGACCGACGGCGGCCACGTGCGCGCGCTGCGCACCGACGACCCGATGCTGGTCGAGGGCGTCAACGACCGCGTCCAGCTGTCGGTGCTCCGCGCGGAGCTGAACCGCCGCATCCTCGAGGACTGGATGCGCGAGGGCGTCACGGTCATCGACCCGGCGACCACGTGGGTGGACGTCGACGTCGAGCTCGAGCGCGACGTCACGCTGCTGCCGGGTACCCAGCTGCACGGCGCCACCGTGGTCCGCGAGGGCGCGACGGTAGGCCCCGACACCACGCTGACGGACGTCGAGGTGGGGCCGCGGGCCAGCGTCGTGCGCACGCACGGTCTGCTCGCGGTGATCGGTGCGGACGCCAGCGTCGGCCCGTTCGCCTACCTGCGCCCGGGGACGGTGCTCGGTGAGGCCGGAAAGATCGGCACCTTCGTCGAGACCAAGAACGCGCAGATCGGCACCGGGTCCAAGGTGCCGCACCTGTCCTACGTGGGCGACGCGACCATCGGCGAGCACACCAACATCGGCGCGGCGTCGGTGACCGTGAACTACGACGGCGTGAACAAGCACCGCACGACGATCGGGTCGTACGCCCGCACCGGGGCCGACAACATGTTCGTCGCGCCGGTCACCATCGGCGACGGGGCGTACACGGGAGCCGGCAGCGTGATCCGTCGGGACGTGCCCTCCGGGGCGCTCGGCGTCAGCGCGGGCGCGCAGCGCAACATCGAGGGCTGGGTCAGCCGGGCGCGCGCGGGCACCGCTGCCGCCGCCGCGGTCGTGCGTCGCCCCGAGGCCGACGAGCTGTCGCCGCAGGCCCGCGCCGAGCGCGAGCGCGCCTCCGCCGCGTCCGCCGACACCCCACCGCCCGCCCACCCTGACTCCACCGACCCGAACACGAAGGACTCCGCACGATGACCGGGATCATCTCCTCGGACGGTGAGAAGCGTCTGGTTCTCCTCTCGGGGCGCGCGCACACCGACCTCGCCACCAGCGTCGCGGCCCACCTGGGCATCGAGCTCCTGCCGACGACGGCGTACGAGTTCGCGAACGGCGAGATCTACACGCGCTTCGGGGAGTCCGTGCGCGGCGCCGACACCTTCGTGCTGCAGTCGCACGCGTCGCCGATCAACACGTGGATCATGGAGCAGCTGCTCATGGTCGACGCGCTCAAGCGGGCGTCCGCCAAGACCATCACCGTCGTCGCGCCGTTCTACGGGTACGCCCGGCAGGACAAGAAGCACCGCGGTCGCGAGCCGATCTCCGCGCGCCTGATGGCCGACCTGTTCAAGACCGCCGGCGCCGACCGGCTCATGAGCGTCGACCTGCACGCCGCGCAGATCCAGGGCTTCTTCGACGGTCCCGTCGACCACCTGTGGGCCATGCCGATCCTCACGGAGTACGTGCGCACCCGGGTCGACACCACCAACGTCACGGTCGTCTCGCCGGACGCCGGCCGCATCCGCGTGGCCGAGCAGTGGGCCGCCAAGCTCGGTGGCGGGCCCCTGGCGTTCGTGCACAAGACGCGCGACATCCGCAGCCCCAACAAGACGGTCGCCAACCGCGTCGTCGGCGACGTCGAGGGCCGCAGCTGCGTGCTCGTCGACGACCTCATCGACACCGCCGGCACCATCGCCGGTGCGGTGCGCGTGCTCCTCGAGGCCGGCGCCAAGGACGTCATCGTCGCCGCCACGCACGGCGTGCTGTCCGACCCGGCGGTCGACCGCCTGCAGGACTGCGGCGCGCGCGAGGTCGTCATCACCGACACGCTGCCCATCGCCGACGACCGCCGCTTCCCCACGCTCACGGTGCTGTCGATCGCGCCGCTGATCGCTCGGGCCATCCGCGAGGTCTTCGACGACGGCTCGGTGACGTCCCTGTTCGACGGCCAGGCCTGATCAGCGGGTTGGGCAACCGGCCGTCCAGCGGGTAGTCTCTCCAGGTTGCCTCGGCGAGGGACGAAGGACGGTCGACTTCCAGGACTGCCTCCGCTCCGTGATCGACTGGGCGAGCGCCTCCGCGTGCCCGTCCTGCGTCCCGCGTCGAGGCCACCACTTCTGTCTTCATCGCGGTCTTGCGCCGCCACCAACACAGCCACCACGTCGGCCCGCTGCGCCGACGCCAGCACTGGGGAGTACACGTGTCCGAGGTCAAGCTCGTCGCCACCACCCGTTCCGAGTTCGGCAAGGGTGCCGCGCGCCGCCTGCGCCGCGCCGGCCAGATCCCCGGCGTCCTCTACGGGCACGGCTCCGACCCGCTGCACGTCGCCCTCCCGGGCCACGACACGATGCTCGCGGTGAAGCACGCCAACGCGCTGTTCGCCATCGAGCTCGACGGCAAGACCACGCTCGCGATCACCAAGGACGTCCAGCGCGACGTCGTCAAGAACACGATCGAGCACGTCGACCTGCTCATCGTGAAGAAGGGCGAGAAGGTCTCCGTCGACGTCCCCGTGACGATCGTCGGCGAGTCGGCCCCCGGCACCATCCACGTCGTCGAGACGCAGACGCTGTCCCTCGAGGCCGAGGCGACGCACCTGCCGACCGAGGTCCAGGTCGACATCGAGGGCCTCGCGGGCGGCTCCAGCGTCTCGGCCGGCGCGATCACGCTGCCCGAGGGCTCGCTGCTGCTGTCGGACCCCGACCTCACGGTCGTGTCCGTCAGCGTCCCGCACGCCTCCGCCGAGGACGTCGCCGCCGACGAGGCCGCCGCGGAGATCGCCGCGTCGCAGTCCGCCGCGTCGGCCGCCGCTGCCGAGTCCGAGGCCTGAGTCACCCTGTAGTTCCAGCACGCCCGGTACCGTTCCTTACGGTGCCGGGCGTCGCTGTCCCCGCACCTGCGCATGAGGAGAACCGATGACCGACGGACCCTGGCTGGTCGTCGGCCTCGGCAACCCCGGACCGCAGTACGCGGGCAACCGCCACAACGTCGGCCAGATGGTGCTCGACGAGCTGGCGCGCCGGACCGGCGCGACGTTCGGTTCCCGTGCGTCGGGGCTGCTGTCCCGCCGACCTCAAGCGGCCGTCGCCGAGGCGCGCCTCGGGGTGCTGCCCGGCGGGGCGCCCGGACCGCGCGTCGTGCTGGCCAAGCCCACCACGTACATGAACGTCTCCGGCGGCCCCGTCGCCGCGCTGGCGAAGTACTACGACGTGCCGGCCGAACGTACGGTCCTGGTGCACGACGAGCTCGACATCCCGTTCGCCGACGTCCGGCTCAAGTGGGGCGGGGGAGAAGGTGGCCACAACGGGCTCCGGGACACGACGAAGGCGCTGGGCACCAAGGAGTACGTGCGCGTCCGCGTCGGCGTCGGGCGCCCCCCGGGCCGGATGGACCCCGCGGACTTCGTGCTGCGCGACTTCGCGAAGCCCGAGGTCAAGGACCTGCCGTGGCTGATCGACGCCGCCGCGGACGCGGTCGAGCTCGTCGTCACGCAGGGCCTCGAGGCCGCGCAGCTCAAGTTCCACACGAAGCGCGACGCCTGACCTGTCGGCTCGCACCGGCGCCGCGGCCCCGGTCGTGGTCCGATGAATGTCGAGCACCCCAAAGCATCCCAAGGGGGTGAAGTATGGGTGAAAACGGACAAAAGGGTCTATCTCGCAACGTTTCGCCCGCATAGCCTCCGAGTCGGACAACTGGTCCACAGGGGCGGCGAACGGGTAGACGATGACGATCCTCGAGGATCCGGCGGAGAACATGGATGTTCTCCTCGACCGGCGCAGGGCCGCAACCGGGCCGCGGCTCTCGTGGGCATCGACGGAGCCTTTCGTCACGCACCCCCGACCCGAGCTGCCCGCGTTCGACGCGGAGCACTGGGGGTCGGTGGCCTCCCACTACGTGCGCCAGGCGCTCGTCGTGGACCTCGTCATCGCCGCGTTCGTCGTGGCTGCAGCCGCTGCTCTGGGCACCGCGTCGGGCTGGTGGGCGCTCGTCGCCGCTGCCGCGTTCCTGCTCATGGTCGCCGCCGGGCGTGGCTACGACCGCAAGTCGCTCGGTGACGGGCCGGTCGAGTTCCAGGCCGTGCTCCGCGCCGGCGTCGGGTCGGCCGCGGTCGTGGCGCTCGGCAGCGTCGCGCTCGCCATCCCGCTGCCCCGCATCCAGGTCGCCGCCACGGTGGTCGTGCTCACGATCTCGACCGCGGTCGGCCGGCACCTGCTGCGCAGGTCGCTGCACGCGCGCCGCAGCCGCGGGGTCGCGATGTCGCGGACCCTCGTCGTCGGCGACGCCGCTTCGGTGCATCACCTCATCCACGACCTGCGCGGCGCCACCTACCACGGCTACCAGGTGGTCGGCGTGTGCCTGCCGGCGATCACCGACCGGCCCCCGCAGGACGGCGTCCCCACCCTCGGTGCGCTCGCCGACATCCCGCAGGTCGCCTACGACCACCAGGTCGACGTCGTCATCGTCTCGGGCAGCGAGCTGTCGGGCGACGCGCTGCGCCGCCTGTCGTGGGCGCTCGGCCGCGCGGGTGTCGACCTCGTCGTCGCGCCGGGCCTGGTCGAGGTGCTCGGGCCGCGTGTCCACCTGCGCCCGACCGCCGGCCTGTCGCTGCTCGAGGTCGAGACCTCGTCCCCCCGGCGACGCATGCTCGCCAAGTCGACGCTGGACCGCTCGCTGGGCACCGTGATCCTGCTGGCGGCCGCACCGGTCATCGCCTTCGCCGCGCTCGCCGTCCGACTCACCAGCCGCGGTCCCGCGTTCTTCCGCCAGCGCCGCATCGGCGTCGACGGACGCGAGTTCACCATGTGGAAGCTGCGCAGCATGTACGTCGACGCCGAGGCCCGCCGCGCGGCGCTCCTCGACAGCAGCGACCGCGACGGCCTGATGTTCAAGATGCACGACGACCCGCGGATCACGCGCGTCGGCAAGCTCCTGCGCCGCTACTCCATCGACGAGCTGCCGCAGCTGTGGAACGTCGTCCGCGGGGACATGTCGCTGGTGGGCCCGCGCCCGCCGCTCCCGCAGGAGGTCGACGCCTATCACGACGCCGTCTATCGCCGGCTCCGCGTGCGCCCGGGCCTCACCGGCCTGTGGCAGGTGAGCGGTCGCGCCGACCTGTCCTGGGACGAGTCGATCCGGCTGGACCTGCGGTACGTGGACAACTGGTCCGTGGCCATGGACCTGATGATCCTGTGGAAGACGGGGCGCGCCGTGTTCGGCGGCTCCGGCGCGTACTGACGCGCTACTGGATCACCAGGTTCAGCACCCCGTCGACCTCCACGTAGAGCTCGTCGGTGACCGGGCACGTCCAGGTCCCGTCGCCCTGCTCGTCGAGCGGCTCGCCCGCGCGACCCACCCAGCGGATCCGTCGGGCCGGCACGCCTGCCACGAGCGCGAAGTCGGGCACGTCCTTGGTCACGACCGAGCCCGCGGCCACCAGCGCCCATCGCCCGATCGTGACGGGCGCGACGCACACCGACCGGGCTCCGATCGACGCGCCCGTGCGGACTGTGACGCCGACCGCGTGCCAGTCGTCGGCCGACTTCAGGGCGCCGTCCGGCGTGATCGCGCGCGGGTAGTAGTCGTTGGTGAACACCACCGCGGGTCCGACGAACGCACCGTCCTCCAGGACCGCCGGCTCGTAGACGAGCGCGTGGTTCTGGATCTTGCAGCGGTCGCCGACGACGACGCCCGGGCCGATGTACGCGCCGCGGCCGACGATGCAGTCCGCGCCGACCTGCGCGCCTTCGCGCACCTGGGCGAGGTGCCAGATCTTCGTGCGGGCGCCGATGGTCGCGCGCTCGTCCACGTCGGCGGTGGGGGCGATGGTCGGGTTGGTGTCGGGCACGGCGCTCTCCTGTGGTGGTCGGGTGGTGGGCAGGTTGTGGGGCGTTGGGAAGGACGAGGTCGAGGTCACTAGGTCATCTGGGCGACTGTCCGTGTCACGCCGGGTGATATCTCCACTTAAGAGGCCATTAAGCCCGAGATGTCCTTTATCGTCCGGTATCAGGAAGCCATCCCCGTGGCCCCACATCGGCGAGAGCGCGCCTCGGTAGGTGCGTTCCACCCGGAGCTCGACCGATCTTACGGAGCACCTCATGAGTTCCCGCCTCGCCCCCCGTCGCACGGTCGCATTCGCTGCCGCCCTCGCCATGGGCGCGTCGTTGTTCGTCATAGCTGCGGCGACCCCCGCGTCGGCCGCCGACCCCTGTGGGGTGGGCGGGAACCCCGTCGCGTGCGAGAACTCCAAGCCGGGCGCAGATCCATCCGAGTGGGACATCGTGGGCGCCGGCGACGACGGCATCCAGGGATTCTCCACCGACATCTCGGTCAACGTCGGAAGCACGATCGGCTTCAAGATCAAGACCGCCGCTCGTGCGTACACGATCGACATCTACCGGACCGGTTACTACCAGGGTCTCGGCGCCCGCAAGATCGCCTCCGTGAGCCCGTCGGCCACGCTGCCCCAGACGCAGCCGCAGTGCGTGACGGACGCGGCGACCGAGATCTATGACTGCGGCAACTGGGCCGTCTCGGCGAGCTGGGCCGTGCCGTCGACCGCGGTCTCCGGGGTGTACATCGCGCGCCTGCACGATCCTGCCACGGACGACGAGAGTCACATCACCTTCATCGTCCGCAACGACGCCAGCACGTCGGCTGTGCTGTTCCAGACGTCGGACCCGACGTGGCAGGCGTACAACTCCTACGGCGGTTCTGACTTCTACCAGGGCGCCGCCAACGGGCGCGCGTACAAGATCAGCTACAACCGACCGTTCGCCACGCGGGATCTCGAGGGTGGGCGCGACTTCTACTTCAGCGCCGAGTACGCGACGGTTCGCTTCCTGGAGCGCAACGGATACGACGTCAGCTACACCTCCGGCGTCGACACCGATCGCCGGGGCGCCCTGATCAAGAACCACAAGACATTCCTCTCGGTCGGGCACGACGAGTACTGGTCGGCAGCCCAGCGGGCCAACGTCGAGGCCGCGCGCGACGCAGGGGTGAACCTCGCCTTCCTGAGCGGCAACGAGGTGTACTGGCACACGCGCTACGAGAACTCCGTCGCGGGCACCGCAACCTCCTACCGCACGCTCGTGTCGTACAAGGAGACCTGGTCCAACGAGAAGATCGACCCGACGACGGAGTGGACTGGCACGTGGCGCGACCCGCGTCTCGCGAGCACGAGCGCGGGAGCTGGCAAGCCAGAGAACTCCCTGAGCGGGACGCTCTACATGTCGAACTTTTCCGACCTGCCGGTGACCGTCTCGTCCGACGAGGGGAAGCTGCGGTTGTGGCGCAACACCAACCTCACCGCGATGGCGGCAGGCGCGACTGCGGCCCTTGCTCCGCACACCATCGGCTATGAGTCCGACGAGGATCTCGACAACGGCGCGCGTCCGCCGGGTCTGATCCGCCTGTCGACCACGACCGGTGCGGTTCCGCAGTACCTGCGCGACTTCGGGAACACCGTGACCGCAGGGACGACGACTCACCATCTGACGCTCTATCGCGCCGGCAGTGGTGCGCTGGTCTTCTCGGCCGGCTCCATCCAGTGGGGTTGGGGCCTCGACCAGACGCATGACGGCGATGGAGCCGCCCCCGACTCTCGTATGCAGCAGGCCACCGTGAACCTGCTCGCCGACATGGGGGCGCAGCCCGCGACATTGATGTCGGGTCTTGTCGCCGCGACAGCTTCTTCCGACCACACGGGCCCGACGACCATCATCACGGCCCCGGCGGCCGGTGCCGCCGTGCTGAACGGCGCGTCGATCACCGTCAGCGGCACCGCGACCGACGTCGGCGGAAGGGTGGCCGGAGTGGAGGTCTCGACCGACGCGGGCGCCACGTGGCACCCCGCAGCGGGAACGTCGCCGTGGAGCTACTCCTTCATCCAGTCTGGCCTCGGCGCCGTGCCCGTCCAGGCGCGAGCGGTCGACGACAGCGCGAACATCGGCGCGACGGCGACCCGGTCGGTCACCGTCTCCTGCCCGTGCTCGATTTACGGCGCGACCGTTCCGGCCACGCCTGCCGTCGTCGACCCGTCCGCGGTCGAGCTCGGTCTGCGGTTCACCCCCACGGCCAGCGGCTTCATCACCGGTGTCCGGTTCTACAAGGGCTCGGGCAACACGGGCGCGCACGTCGGGACGCTCTGGAGCGCTTCGGGCAGCAAGCTGGCGACGGTGGCGTTCACTAACGAGTCCGCCACGGGATGGCAGACGGCCGCATTCACCTCCGCGGTCGCCGTCACCGCCGGCACCACGTACGTCGTCTCGTACACCGCGCCCGCCGGCAACTACGCGGTGCAGGCCGACGCCTTCTGGTCCAGCGGTCGCACCGCACCGCCTTTGTCGGTCGCCGGGGGCTTCGGCGCTGCGCCCGCAGGCGTCTTCGGTAGCCCGAGCGTGTTCCCGGACCGCAGCTACTCGTCGACGCAGTACTACGTCGATGTCGTGTACTCGCCGACGGACACGACGCCGCTCACGGTCGGATCGTTCGCGCCCGTCTCGGGGTCCACGAGCGTGCCGGTCGGTACGCCCGTGACCGCCGTCTTCTCGAAGCCCGTCACCGCGAGCTCGGTCGTCATGTCGCTGGCGGGCCCCGGCGGCTCCGCCGTCCCGGGGACGACGTCCTACGACGCCACGAGCCGCACGGCGACGTTCACGCCGACGTCCGCAATGGCGGCGCTGACCTCGTACACCGCCACCATCGCGGCGACCGCGGACGGAGCGAGTGTGACGGGAACGTCGTCGTGGTCGTTCACGACAGCAGCGCCGGCTCAGGTGGCGGGTGCTCGGACCCTGTCGTTCTACGACGACTCGGCGGTGCCGGCGGTGCTGGACAGCGGCGACCCCGGTGCCGTGACCGTGGGCATACGCTTCGCGAGCTCTGTGGCCGGGACGGTGTCCGCAATCCGGTTCTACAAGGGTCCGAACAACACGGGCACCCACGTCGGGACGCTCTGGGCCGTCGGAGGGGCCCAGCCCCTCGCGCAGGCGACCTTCACGAACGAGAGCACGATGGGCTGGCAGACGGTGACGTTCGCGACGCCGGTCCACATCTCCAAGGACGTCGAGTACATCGCCGCGTACCGGACGCCTTCGGGGAGGTACTCAGTGACGCCCGGCGCCTTCTCGAGCGGTGGGCTCCAGCGCGCCCCCCTGAGGACGGCCGCGGAGAGCGGCGCGTACTCGTACGCCGACGCGAAGCCCGCTTCCACCAGCTCTGCCAGCTACCTCGTCGACGTGGTCTTCACCCAGGACGCGCCGCCGCTCGTCGTCACGGCGCAGAGTCCCGCTCCAGGTGAGCTCGGGGTCATCGCCGGCCGGCCGATCTCGCTCACGTTCAACGCGGCCCTGAACGCCGGTGCGTCGATCTCGCTGGCGACCAGCTCCGGGGCAGTAGCCGGATCCAGCTCGCGGTCCGCGGACGGGCGCACGCTGACCTTCGTCCCGACGAGCTCTCTGCCGGTGTCGACCTCGTTCACCGCGACGGCGTCGGGCCTGACGTCGGCCGACGCGGCTCCCTCGCCCGACCTGACCTGGACGTTCTCGAGCGCTAGCGCCGACGGATGCCCGTGCACGCTCTTCGGCGGCGTGGTCCCGACCGTCGTGGAGGCAGCCGACGCGTCCTCGGTCGAGCTCGGCGTCGCCTTCACGCCTTCCGTCTCCGGTCTCGTGACAGGCGTTCGCTTCTACAAGGCGGCGGGCAACGGAGGTTCGCACACGGGTTCGCTGTGGAGCTCGACAGGGCAGCTTCTGCGAACCGTGACGTTCAGCGGCGAGACGTCGACGGGTTGGCAGACCGCGACCTTCTCGGCACCGTACGAGACGACGCCAGGAACCACCTATGTCATCTCGTACCTCGCGCCCCAGGGCCACTACTCCGTGACGCCGTCGGCCCTTGCCTCAGGCTGGGTCACCGGACCACTCTCCGCTCCGGCCTCGGGCAACGGTCGGTACGCCTACGGTGGCGGATTCCCCTCGAACTCCTGGCAGAACGCGAACTACTTCGTCGATGTCGTCTTCGCCAAGGCTGCGCCGAGTGCGCCCGTCGTGGTCGGCCGGGCGCCAGCTCAGAACGCCACAGGCGTCTCCGTCGGTTCGGCGGTCTCGGCCACGCTGAGCAAGGCCCCCGGCTCGGGGACTCCGGCATTGGCTCTGGTTGGGCCGAGCGGTCCGATCGCGGGGACGAGCGCGTTCGACGCCTCGTCGCTGGCGGTCACGTTCGTTCCCGCGGCGGCGCTCCCCGAAGGGGTGACGATCACGGCAACCGTGACGCTGGACGGCGCCTCGCTAGCCGGCGGCCAGTGGACGTTCGCGACGGCGACGGCGCCCGTCGGCATCGTGTCTCTCTGGGCGGACAGCGAGGTTCCCGCCAACCCGACGTGGAACGACCCGTCGTCGGTCCAGGTGGGAACGCGGTTCACCACCAGCGTCGCGGGTACCGTCACCGCGATCCGCTTCTACAAGGGTCTGGCGAACACGGGGGTCCACACCGTGAATCTCTGGGGGGGTTCGAACGAGCTCCTGGCGCAGGCTCCGTCCACGTCGGAGTCAGCCGCCGGCTGGCAGACGGTGCCGCTTCCGTCGCCCGTGGCGATCGTGCCCGGTCAGACGTACACGGCGGCGTATCACTCGACGACCGGCATGTACGCGGTCACCTCGAACGGGCTCGCCTCCGCCCGGACCAGTGGTCCGCTCTCGACGGTGGTCCCGGGCGGTGCCTACGTCTACGGCACGGGCTTCCCGTCCGGAAGCTCGTCCGCCGCCTACGGAGTCGACCTGGTCTTCGTCCCGTCCAACTGACCGCGCCGCCCACGCACGGCCGGTGGCCGCCGGGATGTCGTCCTCCGGCCCCAGCGGCCACGGGTCTGTCGGCATCCGGGTGAGCGGCCCGACCGGGTGCCGCCGTTCGGGTGTTCACCCCGCCGTCGCGGGGTGAAAATGCCCGATATCTACGGACATGCCCCCTTGGGTTCGTGACACTGGAGCCCACCGATACGTGAGGGGCACGACATGACCGAGCAGCTGCGCGCGGCTGTGGTGGGGGCCGGGTACTGGGGACCCAATCTCGCCCGCAACTTCCGGACCAGCCCGGACTGGGACCTCGTCGCCGTGTGCGACCTGGACGCCGACCGGGCACGCAAGGTCGTCGGGCCGCGCTCGACCGTGGACGTCATGACGTCGGTGAGCGACCTGCTCGCCCGCGACGACGTCGACGCGATCGCCATCGCGACGCCCGCGCGCACGCACGCGCCTATAGCGCTCGCTGCTCTGGAGGCCGGCAAGCACGTCGTCGTCGAGAAGCCGATCGCGGACCGCGGAGTCGGCGCCCGGACCATGGTCGCGCGGGCGGCCGAGCTGGGCCGCGTGCTCATGGTTGACCACACGTTCTGCTACACCTCGCCGGTGCTGAAGATGCGTGAGCTCATCGCGGAGGGCCACCTCGGCGAGATCCTCTTCGTGGACTCCGTGCGGATCAACCTCGGGATCGTGCAGCCCGACGTCGACGTGTTCTGGGACCTGGCGCCGCACGACCTCTCGATCCTCGACTTCATCCTGCCCGGAGGCCTCGTGCCGTCGGGTGTCGCGGCGCAGGGCGCCGATCCGCTGGGCACCGGCCAGACCTGCGTCGGGTACCTGACGCTCCCGCTGCCGGGCGGCGCGATCGCGCACGTGCACGTCAACTGGCTGAGCCCGACCAAGATCCGGCAGATGGTCGTCGGCGGCAGCAAGCGGACGCTCGTCTGGGACGACCTGTCGCCGCAGCAGCGGCTGACGGTCTACGACCGCGGCGTCGAGCTCGGCCAGCCGCTCCCCGACAAGACCACCGCCAACATCTCCTACCGCCTGGGCGACGCCTGGGCGCCGGCGCTCCCGGAGAAGGAGGCGCTCGGTGTCATGGTCGCGGAGTTCGCGTCGGCGATCCGCGAGGGCCGCGCCCCCCGGACCGACGGCCACGCCGGCCTGCGCGTCCTCGACGTCCTCGAGTCCGCCTCCCTCAGCCTGGAGGACGGCGGCCGTCTGACACCCGTCGCCTCGCACGCCTCACCCACCGTCGCACCCGCACTGGAGACCGTCGCATGAGCAAGCTTCAGGGGGCGCGCGTCCTCGTCACGGGCGGGGCCGGCACCATCGGCTCGACGATCGTCGACCAGCTCCTCGACGCCGGCGTCGGCAACGTCGTCGTCCTCGACAACCTGGTCCGCGGCCGCCGGGAGAACCTCACCGACGCGCTGGCCTCGGGCAAGGTCGAGCTCGTCGAGGGCGACCTGCGCGACCGCGACCTCGTGCATGACGTGACCCGGGGTCAGGACCTGGTGTTCCACGAGGCCGCGATCCGGATCACGCAGTGCGCCGAGGAGCCCCGTCTCGCGCTCGAGGTCCTCGTCGACGGCACGTTCACGGTGCTGGAGGCCGCGGCGGAGCACAAGGTGGACAAGGTCATCGCCGCGTCGAGCGCCTCGGTCTACGGGCTGGCGGAGCAGTTCCCGACGGGGGAGCGGCACCACCACCACAACAACGACACGTTCTACGGCGCCGCGAAGTCGTTCAACGAGGGCATGGCTCGGAGCTTCCGGGCGATGTACGGGCTCGACTACGTGCTGCTGCGCTACTTCAACGTGTACGGCCCGCGCATGGACGTGCACGGCCTCTACACCGAAGTGCTCGTGCGCTGGATGGAGCGGATCGCCGACGGCCAGCCGCCCCTCATCTTCGGCGACGGCCTGCAGACCATGGACTTCGTCGTCACCACGGACATCGCGCGCGCCAACCTGCTCGCGGCGAGCAGCGACGTCGTGGACGGCGTCTACAACATCGCGAGCGGCACGGAGACGAGCCTGCTCGGCCTGGCGCAGGCGCTGCTGCGGGCCATGGACTCCGACCTGTCCGTCGAGCACGGTCCCGACCGCGCGGTGAACGGCGTGACGCGTCGGCTGGCCGACACGTCCGCTGCGCGCATCGACCTGGGGTTCGAGGCGGAGATAGGCCTCGAGGAGGGCCTGCGCGAGCTCGTCGCCTGGTGGCGGCCGCTGCGCAGCGAGATCGCCGCGGGCCGCGCCCTCAGCGGTGCGGGTGCACGCCAGTGAGCCGCATCAACGTCATGCAGCCGTGGTTCGGGCCGGAAGAGATCGCCGCGGTCAGCGAGGTCATCGCGTCCGGCTGGGTGGCACAGGGCCCCCGGGTGGCGGCCTTCGAGGCGGCGTTCGCCGAGGCGATGCAGGTCGAGCACGCCGTCGCGGCGTCGTCGTGCACGACCGCCTTGCACCTCGCGCTCGTCGTCGCGGGCGTGCAGGCCGGCGATGACGTCGTGGTCCCGTCCTTCTCCTTCATCGCGACCTCCAACGCTCCTGTGTACGTCGGCGCGCGGCCGGTGTTCGCCGACGTCGACCCCGTGACCGGCAACCTGACCGCCGCGTCGGTCGAGGCCGTCCTGAGCGACGCGACGCGCGCGGTGATCGTCGTGGACCAGGGCGGTGTCCCGGTGGACCTCGACGCGATCCGGGCCGTGACGGACCCCCGCGGGATCGTCGTGATCGAGGACGCGGCCTGCGGTGCGGGCTCGACCTATCGCGGCCGGCCCGTCGGTGCCGGCGCGGACGTCGCGGCGTGGTCGTTCCACCCGCGCAAGATCGTCACCACCGGCGAGGGCGGCATGCTGACGACGCCCCATGCCGAGTGGGCCGAGCGAGCGCGCCGCCTGCGCGAGCACGCCATGAGCGTCTCTGCGGCGGCCCGCCACGCGAGCGTCCTGGCGCCGCCGGAGGAGTACCTCGAGGTCGGCTACAACTACCGGATGACGGACTTGCAGGCCGCCGTCGGGCTCGTGCAGCTCGCGAAGCTGCCTGAGGTCGTCGCCCGCCGGCGGGAGATCGCCACCACCTACTCCAAGCAGATCGCCGAGCTGCCCGGCCTGCGCGCCGTCGCCGACCCGGGGTGGGGCACGTGCAACTTCCAGTCGTTCTGGGTCGAGGTCGGGCCGGACTTCCCGCTCGACCGCGACGGGCTGCTCGCCCACCTGGCCGAAGCGGAGATCTCCGCGCGTCGCGGCATCATGGCGACGCACCGCCAGCCGGCGTACGCGGGCGTGGCGCACGCACCGCTGCCTGTGACCGAGCACCTCACCGACTCGACGCTCATCCTGCCGGTGTTCCACCAGATGTCGGAGTCGGAGCAGTCGCGGGTCGTGGACGCGTTGCGATCGGCGGGTGTCTGACGTGACGCGTCCCCTGATCCTGGTCGCCGCGAGCGGACTGGCGCGCGAGGTGCTCGCGCTCGTGCGCTCGGGCGGCGAGTACGAGGTCGTCGGCTTCCTCGACGATGACGAGGCGCGGCACGGGACGGCGCTGGACGGCGTCCCCGTGCTGGGTGGCCTCGCCGCCGTCACGGCCCACCCGAGGCCCGAGCTGCTCGTCTGTGCGGGCAGCGGGGTGAGCCGCGAGCGGATCGTCGAGCGGCTCGACGACCTCGGGGTGCCGCCGATCCGCTACGCGACCGTGGTGCATCCGAGCGTCGACGTCCCGGCAGGCTGCGAGGTGGGCATCGGCTCGATCCTGCTCGCCGGCGTCGCGCTCACCGCGGCGGTCACCGTTGGCTCGCACGTGGTGGTCATGCCGAACGTGACCCTCACCCACGACTGCGTCCTGCAGGACTTCAGCACGGTGTGCGCGGGCGTGGCGCTCGGCGGCAGCGTGGTCGTCGGTCGGGGCGCCTACCTCGGGATGAGCTCGAGCGTCCGGGAGAACGTCAAGGTCGGTGAGCACGCGACGCTCGGGATGGGCGCTGCGCTGCTCGTCGATCAGCCGGGGGGAGAGACCTGGGTCGGTGTTCCTGCCCGTCCGCTCCACGCGGTGACGTTCTTGCCGGAACCCGCGGCGGTCAAGACGGGCTCGTGGCCGTGAGCCAGCGCCCGCCGGTCACAGCCGGCTCCGATCTCGTCGTCATCTGCGGCACCACGTTCTGGTCCGGCCATCGGCTTCTCGACCAACACATGGCCGAGCACCTCGCGAGCTACGTCTCGGTTCTCTATATCGACCCTCCGACGTCGTTCCTCTCTCGGTTCCGCAACGAGGACGCAGCGACGAGCGCGCTCGCCCCGGGACTCCACGTGCTCGGGCCGCGGCTCGCGGTGTGGTCGTCCCGCGTCCCACCGCTCAAGGAGCGCCCCGTGGGCAAGGCGATCGCGTTGCGGGTACTGCGCTCGTCGATGCGCAGGGCGGTGCGGGCACTCGGTTCTCCTCAGGTCAACGCCGTGATCGTGCCGTCGCTGAACCCGTTGTTCGGGGCCCTCGGAGAGCGGACGCGGGTCTTCTACGCGAAGGACGACTACGTCGCCGGGGCTGAGCTCATGGGGCTGGCCCGACGGCGGCTCGCTCGCCGAGCGCGCCAACAACCGCGCGATGCCGATCTCGTCGTGGCGGTCAGTCCCACGCTGGTCGACTCGTTGTCAGCGACCGCTCGGCGCACTCTCTTGGTCCCGAACGGGTGCGACGTTGAGTTCTTTCGCGAGACGCCGGTCCCGCCGGCGGCGCCGGACGGCCGATCTGTCGTGGCATTCGTCGGCCAGCTGTCCGAGCGGATCGATGTCGCCCTCCTCGAGCGGCTCGCTCGATCGGGCACGGAGCTGCTGTTGATCGGACCCCGCCAGCGAACGCTCGACTCGGCCCGGATCGACGACCTGTTGCGGTTGCCCAATGTGACCTGGACGGGTGCAGTCCCGTACGACCGGTTGCCCACGCTGCTCGGCTCCGTGACGACCTGTGTCCTGCCGTACGCGGACAGCGAGTTCAACCGAGCGAGCTTCCCTCTCAAAGTTCTGGAGTACCTGGCGGCCGGTCGGCGCGTCGTGTCCACGGACCTCCCGGCCGTGCGCTGGCTGGACACGGACCTCGTGACGATCGCGAGCGGAGAGGTCGAGTTCGCCGACGAGGTCGAGCGCAGCCTTCGCGCGCCGCTCCTGCAGAACGAGATCCGCCTCCGCCAGAAATTCGCGGCCGTGCACTCGTGGGACGAGCGTGCCCGAACCCTCCTCGGGGCGCTCGAGGTGACCAGCTCCTCGACCGTGCCCGCCGGGCCGCAGCGGGTGCACCTGTGAAGGTCCTGGTGGTCGCCCACCGGCTTGAGCTCGGCGGCACGCAGACGAACGCGATCGAGCTCGCCGCGCGGGTCCGAGACCGGCACGGAGTCCAGGTCACGCTGGCCGCTGCAGGGGGGCCCTCGGAAGCGCTGGCCCGGCAGCACGGCATCGATCTGCGCCTTCTTCCCGACGCCGCCCGCCACCCTTCGCGAGCACGCGTCTCTGCCCTGGGTGCGCTGGCGCGGAAGCTCGAGCCCGATCTGATCCACGTCTGGGACTGGCCGCAGTGCTTCGACGCGTACCCCGTCGCCCACCTGGTGGATCGACGCCCGCTGCTCTGCACGGTCATGAGCATGGTGGTGCCCAGGTTCATCCCCCGGCATCTCCCGACGACATTCGGCACCGAGGAGCTCGCGGAAGCCGCCCGCGCTACACGACAGGGCGTCGTCCAACTGCTCGAGCCTCCGGTCGACCTCGACCACAACGCCCCGGGCGCTGGAGCGGGCACTGCCTTCCGCGACGAGTGGAGATTGCTTCCCGACGAGTCCGTCGTCGTGATGGTGACCCGGCTCGAGGACTGGTTGAAGCTGGAGGGCGTGCTCCGCGCCATCGATGCGGTCGAAGCGCTCGCAGCGACCGTGCGGCTCCGACTGGTGATCGTCGGCGAGGGTACGGCGAGATCTCGGGTTCAGGAGCGTGCTGACGAAGTGAATGCCGCTTCCGGACGGGACCTCGTGATCCTCACCGGAGGGCTGGTCGATCCCCGTCCTGCGTATGACGCCGCCGACCTCATGTTAGGGATGGGCGGGTCCGCGCTGCGCAGCCTCGCGTTCGCGAAGCCGCTCGTCGTCCTCGGCGAGCGCGGGTTCTCACGCGTGCTCGACGAGTCGACCCTGCCGCTGTTCCTCCGACAGGGCTGGTACGGGCTCGGGGATGGGCGCGCCGACGACCTCGAGGGGCAGATCCGACGGTTGATCGAGGACCCGGATCGCGCCGACCTCGGCAAGTGGGGACGGGCCGTCGTCGAGGAGCGATTCGACCTCGACGGCGCCGCCGACCGGCTCGTCGCCTGGTACGCGGAGACGGTGCAGCGACGACAGAGCCTCGGGCGCGACGTCGTCGAGGGCGGCCGGACCGCAGCTTTCCTCGTGGGGCACGGCGTTCGAGACCGCCTACGACGGAGCGGGCGTGCGCAGACGTCGCCTACCAACGAGAAGGAGACATCATGAGCGAGCCCATCGCGTTCGTCGATCTGCTGGCCATGCACGCGGAGATTGCCGACGAGGTCGACAGCGGATTCGCCGAGGTGCTGGCGACGGGGGCATTCGTGGGTGGCCGGCCCGTCGAGCTGTTCGAGGAAGAGTTCGCGGCATTCAGCGGTCGCGCTGCGTGCGTCGGGCTCGGGAACGGGACGGATGCGATCGAGTTCGCCCTGCGGGCCATCGGCGTGGGCGCGGGCGACGAGGTGATCGTTCCGGCGAACACGTTCGTGGCGAGCGTGGAGGCGGTCGCCCGAGCCGGCGCGACGCCCGTGCTGGTTGACGTGGACCCGGGGACGCTGTTGGTCGACGTGGCCGCTGTCGAGGCGGCCGTAGGGCCCCGAACCGCTGCCATCCTGCCGGTGCACCTGTACGGCCAGATGGCACTGATGGACGAGATCCAGAAGGTCGCAGCCCGCCACTCGCTCGCGGTCGTCGAGGACGCGGCCCAGGCGCAGGGCGCCACGCGCCACGGGGCCGGGATCGGCGCTGGCTCGGCCATCGCCGCGACGAGCTTCTATCCAGGAAAGAACCTCGGGGCCTACGGGGATGGGGGCGGTGTCGTCACGGACGACCGGGCTCTCGCTCGGGCGGTCCGGCTGCTGGGAAGCCACGGCAGCGAGCGGAAGTACGAGCACGAGTCGTTGGGCTTCAACTCGCGCCTCGACACCTTGCAGGCTGTCGTCCTGCGCGCAAAGCTTCGCCGTCTGGAGGAGTGGAACAGACGTCGCCGTGCGGCTGCGGACCGGTACCTCGAGGGCTTCGCCGGGTCGGGCGTCGGATTGCCGGTCGTCGCCGAAGGCAACTCGCACGTCTGGCACCTCTTCGTGGTTCGAGTTCCCGACGGGCAGCGCCGGGTCGTCATGGACGCCCTCGCCGCGGAGTCGATCGGCGTCGGGATCCACTATCCGATCCCGGTCCATCTGCAGCCGGCGTTCGGCAGCACCTCGACGGGGCGCGGTGCGTTCCCCGAGTCAGAGGCTGCCGCCGACGAGATCGTCTCGCTGCCGATGCACCCGGGCCTGACGACCAGCCAGGTGGACCGCGTGGTCGAGGCGGTCGTCACGGCGCTGCACTGAGTGTTGCCGCGCCGTCACGTCGACTTGCGGCGCGCGCCCGCGATGGCTGCCCTGATATCGACACCGTGGTGCCGCATGAGCAAGTGGGTGCCGAGTAGGTAGATGACGAGCAGCAGAGGTGCGCCCAGGGCGAGCGTGAAGAACGGGCTGAGTGACGAGGCGGTGACTGCCCATCCGGCGAGGGCGGCGGGCACGGCAGCCGCGGCAATCCGTACGGACGGCCGCACGAGGGGTCTGAGGCGAACGACGCCGCGCAGGCACAGGACATAAGTGGGGCCTACCACGAAGATGGCGACGGCCACGTGGCCGATTCCGATGCCGACCAGACCCCAGCGCGCACCGAGGACGAGGCCGCCGACGAGCGCGACCAGCCAGACGACCTGGGTGAGCAGCACCCGGCTGCTCGCCCCCACGGCGATCAGGACGTCGGCGCACAGTTGGTAGACGACGCGCAGCAGTCCCAGGAGGGCGAGCCACTGCAGCACTGCGGCGGCCGGCGCCCACTTGTCGCCGTAGACGAAGCGGATCAGCGGCTCGGCGAACACGCCGAGGAGCAGGCAGGCGGGAACGGTCACGACCATGAGGAGGGTCATAGAACGCTCGAATGCGGACTGGACCCGAGCAGGCTCCGCCTGGAGCCGCGCGAACGCAGGAACCGAGACACGGGCCACGGCGACGGCGAAGAAGGTGACGGGCCAGCTCGCAAGGTTGAACGCCATCGTGTAGTAGCCCAGGTCCTCCGTGCCGAGCAGTCTCCCGACGACGACGTAGTCGATGTTGAGCAGCACGACGGCGATGACGGTGGCGCCGGCCAGCGGCAGGCTCGAGCGGAGGAGCTCCCCGACACGCGAGCTGTCCCAGCCGGGCCGGTAGCGGATCGGGGCCAGCACGAAGTGCAGCGTGCCGACTGCCAGATTGCCCGCGAGGCGCCCCCAGACGAGTGACCAGACGCCTGCACCGTTGAACGCCAGGATGATCGTGAGACCCGTGCCGAGGAAGAAGCCCGAGAGGTCGGCATAGGTGCGCAGGTCTTGGCGCAGGCTCCGCGTCAGGGACGCCGAGGGCACGGCGAAGATTCCGTTGACGAGGATGCCGAACGAGAGTGCAGCGACGATCGGTGCCGCCTCCGGCGCGCCCATCGCGGTAGCGAAGGCCCCGCTGCCCGCGAAGCAGACGCCGAACAGCAGCACGCTGAACCCGAAGATGATCGTCGTCGCCGTACCGGCCACGTCGTCGATCCGCTTGCCCGGCCATCGGACGAGCGTCTGCTCCATCCCCAGGTCGTTGATGTTCACGAGGACCGTCATCGCCACCAGGGCGACGGTGAACACCCCGTAGTCCGTGGGCGCCAGCAGACGGGCGAGGATGATTCCTGTGACGAAGGTGCCGAGCCGGCTCAGGACGTTGCTGACGAAGCTCCAGCGCAGGCCTCGCCGCACCTCATGTGCGAGCGTTTCCTCCACGGGTTCGGTCATGCAGCGATCATGGTCGGAACCAGGCTGTTCGTCGCACCCCGTCGCGATATTTCAGCCGCCCGACCGTGTCGGCGCCGAGCCCGCGCGCGCTCAGCCCGTCCAGAATCTGGCGCGTCACATCCACTCGATCGAACGACGTCGTCGGTGCTCCACGCAGCGGGTCGGGCTCGAGACGCTCGTGGAGGAGAAGGATCGCGCCCGGAGTGAGCTGCGCGAGCGCCGCCGATGCGACCTCGGACGCGCTCCTGTCCACCCAGTCCGCGGCATCGGCGCTCCACGTCACGACTTGCAGGCCGCATCGTCGAACCGCCAGGTAGCTGGCGAGCGTCTGGGCTCCGTAGGGCGGCCGGTACAGAAGGACCGGGCGACCCGCGATCCGCTCGAGCTCCTCGCGGGCGAGTGTCACATAGTGGACGGCCGTCCGATAGGACATCTCGGTCAGTCGTCGATGGTCTTCGCCATGCAGTGCCACCTCGTGACCGTCGGCCACCATCCGTTGCACGAGCGGTACATGCAGGCGCGCCTGGTCGACCAGGACGAAGAACGTCGCTGTCGTCCCGCGTTCGGCAAGAAGATCGAGCAGATGGGGTGTGACCTGCGGATCCGGTCCGTCGTCGAAAGTCAGCGACACGTCACGCACCGACTGCGACCGGTGGATCGAGCCCACGAGCGGCGCCATGAGCGGGTCGATGATCGAGCGAATCCGGGCCTTACCCGCCGGGCCCAGGCGGCGACGTAGGACTGAGTGAAGAGGCTGAGGCATCTCGTCCCCCTCGCGGTCCGTGCTTGCCGAACAGACCGTACTAGACCGTCATGTCCATGCGGACGAGCATGCCCGTTATAGTCGGCAATCGGGTGAATCGTACAAGTGACCAGCATGTGCGCGAGTCCCCCTGCCGATAGCAAAGTACCCCGACGGAAGCGACGTCCGATGAGGCATGGCATGCCATCGAAAAGCGTTCGGCAGCGGTCGAAGCACCGCACCCTCCAGCGCAGCGCGCTCGCGTTCGCGGGCGTGATGCTGGTGTTCGTCATGAGTGCAGCGGCACAGGCCCCGGAATCCGCAGTCGCGAGCTCTGGGCGGGGGGCGCACTCCGGCGACGGCGGTGCGTCGTGGCTCGGACCCACGTGGCAGCACCCTGGTTGGTGGCGATCGGACGGCGGCCGCCACCATCACCGAAGTGGACACACGTCGGTGCCGCGTCCGGCGCCGACATCGGACGATGAGATGACGCCCGCGCCACAGCCGACCACCGAGCCGAGCGAGACGGTGGCGCCGACACCGGCGCCCACGGCCACGGCGACACCTACTCCACGACCGACCTCGACGCCCGCCCTGCCGCCGCCCGCGGCCGGCGGTTCGAACCCGACTCCGACGCCGCCTTCCGTCCCGGCCCCGCCGAAGGGTGAATGGCCGGGCCCGCAGAACACGGGGGTGCCGGTCGGCACGGCGCTCACGGCTGTCGGCGGGATGCGAGTGACGACGCCCAACCAGGTTCTCGACTCGCTCGACATCTCCGGTCAGGTCGTCATTGACGCGCCGGGCGTCGTCATCAAGAACAGTCGGATCCACGGGACGGCCAGCGACGCGTACGGCGTCTACGTGGTCACCGGCAGCGTGACGGTGACCGACAGCGAGATCTTCGGTTTCGCGAATGCGATCGCGTTCACCGACTGGACGGCGATCAGGGTCAACATCCACGGGACCACGCAGGACGGCGCCAAGCTGGGCGACAACACCCTGCTACAGGACAGCTGGATCCACGACCTGACCCCGGAGGCCGGTGCACACTCGGACGGCGCCCAGCTCCAGGACGGCGCGGTCAATGTCGCGGTGAAGCACAACTACATCGACTCGAGCTCCGCATCCGGTGGATTCGGGAACTCCGCATTGTTCATCGCACCCGACCTCGGACCGAGCACGGTGGGTCCGTTGACGATCACGGGTAATTACCTGAACGGTGGCAACTACACTATCTACATCGTCGACGGCGCGAACGGCAAGTTTGTGATTGGAAACATCTCGGTGACAAACAATTCCTTCGGCCACACGGCGAGATATGGTCCGTCGTCGACGAACGTCCCGTTCGTGCAGTCGGGCAACATCTGGGCGGACACGGGAAAGGCGTTGCGCCTGTAGGCGGCCGCTCTGCCTGACGCACCTCGGACCACCGGTCGTTGGCAGGCTCGGTGGGCCCAGCCGCCGGGCCCGTACGACCGCACGGACGTGCGTCGACGCACCGTCCGGGGGATGCGCGAGGCTCCCGGCCGTCGCCGTCGTTTTCGCCCGCGATCAGAGGGTGAACTTGATCCTCTCGGAACCGAGGCGAATGGTTGGCGGCTACGCTCGGTCAGTAGGCCTGTGCCCCCGACAATATGTTCCGGTCGGATGCGTCAGGGAATCGTGAAGGTTGGGTGGAGGCGCCTCGGCGCCCGTTGAACCGGGCCATAGTGTTCTGCATCTGACAATGGCCTCCCGGGGGTTACCAATGGACATGTGGACGGCGCTAGCGATATTGCGGCGACGATGGATCATCGTGGTCTCGGGTGCGCTGCTCACTCTCGCCGGTCTGGTCGGAGCCATGACGATCGTGCCCATCACCTATCAGACCGAGGGCGAGATCATCCTTCTCGTGCCGACTGAGAATCTTGACGAGTCCGTCGTCGCTCAGAACGCTTATCTCGGCTTCGGTGGATCGCTGAACGTCGTGACGTTCGTGCTTGCCCGCGCCGCGGGGGGCCAGCAGGCGGCGACCGAGATCCTCGAGCAGGGGGGCACGGCCGACTTCGTGGTCGACCTCGTGCCTGGCGACGCACCGATGCTCTCGATCACGGCGACGAGCAAGGATCCTGCTGAGGCGATGTCGACCTACCAGCTCGTCCTCGCGCACGTGGAGGCGGACCTCGCCGCCCGCCAGGACGGCGTCAAGGCGCCCTCCTCGCTGAGGATCGTGGCCGAACCGGTCCGGACGCCGGTCGAGCCCACCAAGCAGGCCGGCAGCTTGATGCGGGCTGCAGCCGGAATCGTCGTCATCGGTGCTGCATTGACCATCGCGATCGCCTTCCTGCGGGAGAGCATCGTCGTCCGGAAAGCTGCCCGCGGCGGGCGCCGACGTGACCGTAAGGCCGGAGCGACGGCCGACGCAGACGACCATGCCCCCGTCGGCGGATCCGACAACGTCGAGGTGCCGCTGTCCGGTCGGCGTTCTGCTCCGGGTGCTGTCGATGGATCCCCGCAGGCCGCCGGCGATGACGCGCTGATGGACGACATGTGGCTGGAGGGATCCGCCTCGTCGGAGGAGATCCTGCCGTCCCCGACGGTCTCGCGCGGGTAGTCATGCGCAAGGACGCGTTCGGGTTCCTGCTGACATACCTGATCGTCCTTGTCGGCGTGCCCGCGAACCTCGTCATTCAACCGCTGGGTGCCCAGGGGACGCCGGCGGGCGTGATCGCAGCGGGAGCGTTCCTGTGGTGGGTGCTGGGCAGGATCGCGTACCCGTCCGGCACAGCGTGGGCATGGCAACCCACCCGGTACGCCATCAGCGCGTTCGCGCTGGCCGTGGTCGCGTCCTACGTGGGTGCAGCCCTGACGGGCCTGCCCGTACACCAGATGAGCGGCGCCGATCGTGCCCTCATCGCCCTCATCGGCTGGGTCGGGGTCGCGTTCGTCGCTTCGGACATGTTGACCAGCGTCGCGTCGGTCAACCGGCTGCTTCGCGCGATCACCGTTGCTGCGGCCGTCCTGGCCGTGCTCGGGATGATGCAGTTCTTCCTGGGCATCGACCTCGCCGGGATGATCCACATCCCGGGGCTCTCCGCCAACCAGACGCTCGAGTTCGTCGGCAAGCGATCGGAGTTCCGACGTGTGTCCGGCACGGCTTCGCATCCCATCGAGTTCGGTGTGGTGCTGGCGATGGTCTTCCCGCTCGCTCTCCACTTCGGTATCACGGACGTAGGCCGACCTGCGTGGAAGCGTTGGGGCGTCGTCGCGACGATCGGCATGGCGTTGCCCATGTCGGTCTCCCGGTCGGCGATCGTGGGACTTCTGACGGGCCTGCTGGTCCTCTTCTTCTCGTGGCGCGGCATGCGGCGGACGATGCTGCTGCTGCTGACGCCCGTCATCCTCGTGGTGATGAGGTTCCTCATCCCTGGACTCCTCGGCACGCTGCTCGGTCTCTTCGAAGGCTTCGGAAGCGACCCGAGCATCGCCGGGCGGACCGACGACTATGCGGTGGTCGGAGCCTTCATTTCGCAGTCCCCGTTCATCGGACGCGGCTTCGGCACGTTCCTGCCGGAGGACTTCATCGTCCTCGACAATCAGTACCTCGGGTCGATGGTCGAGACCGKGGCGCTCGGCGTCGTGACCCTGCTTCTCGTGTTCGTGATCGGTTTCGGGTGCGCGCGGGGGATCAAGATCCGAGGTGCTACCAGCGAGATGCGAGACCTGGGCATCGCGCTCTCGGCGTGCATCAGCGTGGTCATGGTGGGGTACGTCACGTTTGACGGACTGGCCTTTCCCATGGTCACCGGCCTGCTGTTCCTGCTGCTCGGCTGCATAGGTGCGCTGTGGCGCCTGGTCGGCGGACGCGCCTACGGCGCCGTGCCCGACGAGGAGATTCCCCTCGAGGTCCCCGTGGTGACTGCCGCCGGGGCCCGAACGCCTACGCCGAACCCGGTGGCGTGATGCTTCGCCTCGGTTTCGCCTGCCACTGGGACCCGGTGCGCGAGCGCACCTGGTCGGGGACGCCGTGGCGACTCCGGGAAGCCCTGAACGGCGACCCGACGATCGACGTCGTCGACGTGGCACCGACCATCGCGGGACCTGTGCGCCGTGGCCTCAGGCTGGCGGGCGCGCGGATCTCCGACGGACGCGTCCGGTCCCACTGGCGGCACTCCGCCGCGGCTGTGAACCTCATCGAGGCGGACCTCGAGCGGAGGGTGCGGAGGGCGGCGCCCGACGTCGTCCTGCAGATTCAGGATCTCGGTGTCCTGCCGACGCCCTTCCTGGTGTACCAGGACCTCAGCTTCGCCATCCTGGCCGAACGGTTCGGTCCTGAAGGTGTCCCGCACTTTCGCACGCTGGGCAGGCGTCGAGTCGATGCTCTCCGCAGGCGTCAGGAGACGTTGTACGAGCACGCAGCCATGCTCCTGCCCATGAGCGACTGGCTCGCGTCGAGCCTGCGACGCGGGGGCGTCGCGCCGCAGCGGTTGGCCGTCGTCAATCCCGGCGTCAACGTGCGCCTCGACTCCGGCAGGGCGATACCGGAACGGCGCCGTGGTCCGGTCCGTCGATTGCTCCTGATCGGGCGTGACTTCGACACCAAGGGTGGTACCCAGGTGGTGGCGGCGTTCCGCACGCTGCGAGCGGAGATGGGTCCGTCGATCAGCCTGACCATCGCCGGCCCCGCTACCTGGCCGCTCCGTGGCGAGGTGCCGGATGGCGTCACCTTCCTCGGCCCGGTGCCCGCGACGCGTGTGGCTGAGCTGCTCGACACCCACGACCTGTTCGTCATGCCGTCGTTGTTCGAGGGCTTCGGGATCGCCTTCGTCGAGGCGCTCGTGCGGGGACTCCCGTGCATCGGCCGCGACGACTGCGCGATGCCCGAGATCATCGATAAGTCCTCCGGAGGCCGGCTGGTGACGTCGGAGAGCAGCGATGAGCTGGCTGCCCTCATCGTCTCGGCGTTGGACGATGACGACCTTTACACGGCCTGCGCGGACGCGGCGCCAGCCCGTCGCGAGCACTATGCGTGGCCACGGGCCGCGGGCGAGATCCGCGTAGCGGCACAGGCGGTGGCAGCGTGACGGCGCCGCCGGTCTCCGTCTCCCGCCGCGTCGAGTGGCTCGACGGCGTGCGGGGGCTGGCGGCAACCTATGTTCTCCTCCACCACGTCTGGTTGAACTCGTTCCTCGGGTTCCCCTCGGACACCGGCCCATGGTTCCTCGGGTGGTTGCTCTACGGGCATCTCGCGGTCGTCGTGTTCATCGTCGTGTCCGGCTACTCGTTGACGCTCGCGCCCAAGCGGAACGGCTTCCGTCTGAAGGGCGGCGCCAAGGAGTTCGCGAGACGCCGCGCATGGCGGATCCTGCCTCCGTACTGGGCCGCGCTCGCAATCTCGGTCGTCCTGGTGAACGTGCTCATCGCCCCCCGTGTGGGTGGTGGAGTCGATCTTCGGTCGGTGCTGATCCACGCCCTCCTCCTGCAGGACATCGTGGGGAACACACCGCCGAACGGGACGTTCTGGTCGATCGCGATCGAGGCGCAGATCTACGTCCTGTTCCCGCTCCTCCTGCTGATGTGGCGGCGGCTCCGCCCGATCTGGACCGTCGGCGTCGTCACAGGGGTCGTGGTCGGTCTGTACGTAACCTCGCTGGTGGTTCCCGAGGTCGACCCAGTCAACAACCTGACGCCGCAGCTGCTCGTGGCGTTCGTCTTCGGGATGCTCGCCGCCAACCGCTCGGAGCTGCCCCGCATGCTCGGCCGGTCCGTGCCCCTGCTCGCGATCGCGACGGCGGGCGTCGTGATCCTCGTCGTGGCGGCCGCTCTCGCCGGCCCTGAGTGGATCGTCGCCCGGTACTTCTGGGTGGATCTGCTGGTCGCAGGGCTCGCCGCCGCAGCGTTCCGGTGGTTCTCCGCGCGTGGCGGTGCCGTGGCCCGTGGGCTCGCGTCGCGAGTGCCAGCCGGGCTCGGGCGGTTCTCCTACAGCAGCTACCTCATCCACAGCCCGGTCATCGTGGTCGTCGTCGTGTACATCACGCAGCCGATGGGACTCGACCCTGGGGAGACGTTCCTCGCTCTTCTCCTCATTGCCGTGCCGCTGGCGCTCGCCGTCAGCTACGGGTTCTTCCTGGTCTTCGAGCGACCGTTCCTGGTGGCCAGGTCGTGGGCATCGTTGACGGACGAGGTGCGGGCCGCACGCCGCCGGCGGGTCGGTCGCGCGCACTCCCTGGAGGCGCCGAAGGATCCGAGCCCGACTCCCGAGGGGAGCCGGGACCTCATCGGATGATCTCGGCCGGGGGCGATCCCGGCCTGACGCTCACGGCGTGGTCGCCGGTGTCCGCTGCCGGATGACGGTCTCGTGCCATACCTCGAGGCTCATCAGGGTCCAGATCCGGCTCTCCTCCGCCGAGCGGCCGCTCTCGTGTCGGGTGAGCAGGTCGACTACGGCCGCCCGGTCCAGGGTCGATGCCACGAACGAGTCGCTCCCGGTCAGCCTGTCCCACATCGAGTCGCGGAGATCAGACCGGAACCAGGTATCGAGGGGGACCCGGAAACCGACCTTGCGGCGATCGACGATGTCCGACGGCAGATAACGACGGGCGACCTCCTTGAGGACCCACTTGGTCGTTCCGCGGCGCACCTTGACCGAGGACGGGAGCCGGAACGCCAGCTCGGTGAGCTTGTGATCGAGCAACGGCGGCCGCAGCTCGAGAGACGCGGCCATCGACATCCGGTCACCGCGCTCGAGCAGATTGTCGGGGAGCCAGCTCACCATGTCCGCCGCGAGCATGCGGCCGATCACGTCCCGACCGCCCGGCGCCCCCGGGGGGACTAGCCGTTGGGTGGGAAGAGATGCCACGAGGCGTGCGCGCTCGGCCCGGGTGAACGGCGCGAACCACGTGGCGAACTGCTCGCTCTCGGTGGGCGCGCCAGCAGCGCGCACGGCAATCCTGGCGCGCGCCGCGCGGGACCCGAGGCGGGACTCCAGCGCGTCGCTCGCGAACCCCCGCAGCCCATGAGGCACGATTCGAGTCCGCCCCAGGGCCTTCGCGTACCTGTACTTGGGGTAGCCGGCGAAGAGCTCGTCGCCGCCCTCGCCCGACAGCACCACCCGGACGTGCTGCCGCGCCAGCTCCGCCAGCCGGAACACCGCCACGTCGGCGGGCTCGGAGACCGGTGCGTCGCGATGCCAGGTGAGCTTGGGCCAGAGCGCCTCGAAGTCACTCGCCGGGACGATGACCTCGTGGTGCTCGGTGGCGAGCAGATCACTCACCCGACGTGCCCAGGGCAGCTCGTCGTAGCGGGGATCGCCGAACCCCGCCGCGAACGTCGTGACGCCCTCGCCGCCACGGAGCTGCGACATGACTGACACGATGAGGCTGCTGTCGACGCCACCGCTCAGGTAGGAGCCGACAGGCACGTCCGCCACGAGCGCTGCGGAGACCGCGTCGCGCACGGCCTGATCCACCGCATCGACCGCCTCGGCTGGGCTCCAGGCGCGCGCTGCGTCCGGCGGTGGGGGGGTCCAGTAGGTGAGCTCGCGAAGCCGACCGTCCGCCGACACCTCGATGCGTTGGCCGGGGCGGAGCTTGCGAACGCCCTCGAACAGTGTGAACGGTGCCGGAACGGCGCGGCGCCCGAGGTAGGCGTCGAGGCTCTGGAGGTCGACCGTGGCGCGGACTGGCCTTGCGGCGAGGATGGCCTTGACCTCGGACGCGGCGAGCAGTTCCGAGCCGTCCGCCGTGTAGTACAGCGGAAGAATGCCGAGCCGATCCCGAACCAGGTGCGTGGTCCCGGTCGCCCGATCGTGGGCGATGAACGCGAACTGACCCCGCAGTCGGTCGACGACATCGAGACCTTCGGTGACGAGTCCCGCCAGCAAGGCTTCAGTGTCGCCATCGGTGGAGTAGGGGTAGGGATAGCGGGCGCGGAGCTCACGGAAGTTGAAGATCTCGCCGTTGAACACGAGGTGCCAGCGACCGTCATGGCTCGACATGGGTTGGTGAGAGGCCGCGAGGTCGATGATCGACAGCCTGGTGTGCGCAAGCCCGAGAGGCCCGTCGACCCACACGGCCGACTCGTCGGGACCTCGATGCCGCAAGGTCGTGGCCATCGCCTCCAGGGCGGCCTTCTCTACGGGGCGGCCGTCGAACCGCCGAGCCAAAGCGATCCCGCACATCAGTCGGCATCCTTCCGAGCGGCCAGACGGACGAGTGTCGACGCACGCGTCGACCACGAGTCGTGCAGGACCGAGCTGCGTCGGGCGGACGGATCGCCCGGTTCCGCGAGCGACTCGCGGACGAGGTCGACGAACTGAGCGTGATCTTGTGCCACGCGCACCCGATCGCGGTAGTCGTCGATCTGCGGGTACTCGGTGGTGACGACCGGGAGGCCGAGCGCGAGGTACTCGCGCAGCTTGATCGGGTTGGCGAACCGGATCCACTCGTTGTCGAGCCACGGCATGATCGCCACGTCGAACCCCCGGCCGATCGCAGGGATTCGTTCGTAGGCTCGGTGGCCCAACCAGTGCACGTTCGACATCGACGTCAGCTCGTCCATCGAGCAGGTCGCATCGCCGACGAGGACGAGCTGGGCCTCGGGGATGCTTCGAGCCACCTCGGCAAGAAGCTTCATGTCCACGACGTAGTCGTCGAGCCCACCGAAGAACCCGACCCGGGGCCGTGCGATCCCCACGAGCTCTGGTGCCTCCGCTGCGTCCGCCTTCCGGCTGAACCGCTCGAGGTCGACACCGTGGTCGAGGAACACGGCTCGATCGCCCGTGGCGGCGGCGTCGAGCCGCATGAGCTCCCTGCTCACGTAGAGGACGGTGTCCGCGCTGCGAAGGAGCTGCCCCTCGAGCTCCGCGATCCGTTCGCCATCGGCTTCCGGGAACGCCGAGTGCATGTCGGAGCGGTTGAACATGAGGCTTGACCGCCGCATGCCGCGGATCACCGGCCAGGCGGTCGGGATGGTGGCACCGACGTAGGGACGCGGTCCCGCACCCACTGCGCGGGCTACTGCCCGGACCTGCACCCTGACGAAAGCGGCGTTGAGGCGGCCCGCGAAGCCGCCTCCGTATAGGGGCAGGAAGATGGGCGTCATCACGTAGAACTGGGGCAGACCGGCGACCGGGCGGCGCACGAGCTTGGCCATGCTGCGGACCTTGCGGCCGATCCGGCGAAGGGGTTGTGTGCTCACGCCCTTTCTCGGAAGGCGTAGTCCGAGCGAGTTCACCACGACGACCGGCCGGTCCCGAGCTACGCACCGCATCAGCTGGAAGTCGGAGTGCGCCTGGTTGTGATACCACCAGTCCTGCGCGGCGAACCAGACGAAGCCTGGTTCGCGGCGAACCGGCGACGACAGGGCCGCGCGAAGTCCGGAGCGTGCCGAGCGTCGCACCGGGATGCGCAGCGCCTCGCCGACAACCACGCCGGTCCGGAAGAGTGAAGTGCTCACCGGCCCATGGTTCTTGGCGAAGTGCTGCACGCGACTGCGCACGAGCCGCGACCACAGATAGGGGTTCGAGCCGTACGGTCCGCCCGCGTGCTCGACGACGGCGTCGGGAACGTACCTCACGGCGAAGCCCAGCCGTCGCGCACGTTGGCAGTAGTCGACCTCCTCGGAATAGAGGAAGTACCGCTCGTCCCACTCTCCGACGTCGCGCCGGCAGCTGGCGCTGATAGCGAGCACCGCGCCGGTGGCCCAGTCGACGGTATGGGTGCTCGAGTATGCGGAACGATTCGTGATCATCTCGCCGAGGTCCGCTCGCGACGCCCGACCGCCGCCAAGGACGGCCTCGGCCCACGCGGAGACCACAGACGGATCCCGGCGGAGCGATGGGGCGAGGTGCCCCGCGTCGTCGTTGATCCTGGGGACGGCGATCCCTGTGCCGACAGCGCGGAGTCCGACCAGCAGACGCGACACGCTGCCCTCATGGAGTCGGACGTCCGGGTTCAGCACGAGCACGTCCCCGTCGTGCGCGGAGGCTCGGATCCCGGCGTTGATCGCAGCCGCGTAGCCGGCGTTGCGACCCATCCCGACGACCTTGGCCGTCGGGGCGAGCGCCCGCACCCGGTCGGTCGTACCGTCCTGTGAGTCGTTGTCGACGACGACGAGCTCCCAGGTGGTGACGCCGGTGAGCCCGTCGGCGAGCGAGTCAAGGAGGTTGCCGACGACGGAGGCGCTGTTGTAGGTCACCACGACGACCGTGAGTGGCGTCTGCCCTCCCTCCACCTCGAAACCCCCCGTCGTCGAATTCGCTATCAGCAGGATAGGGACGGTCAGGGGACGCTTTGGGCGAAAGTATGAAAAACCACCCACATGCTTGAGGGTGAGACTTGGAGCCGAGAGGCTGGCCGCATGGCGAGATCGAGCGGTCCACGTGTCCTGGTGATCGTGCAGAACCTTCCCGTACCGCTGGACCGTCGCGTCTGGCTGGAGGCACAGGCCCTCACCGCGGCCGGATACAGGGTGAGCGTGATCTGCCCGAAGGGCCCGGGGGATCCGTCCCGCTCCATGATCGATGGGGTGGCGATCTACAAGTACCGGCCTGCCCCCGAGGCTGTGGGTGTGCTCGGGTTCATCGTCGAGTTCGTCTACTCGTGGTTGCGGACGGCGTTCCTGTCAGTCGTGGTGCGGCGAGAGCGGGGCTTCGACGTCATCCAGGCGTGCAACCCGCCGGACACGTACTGGTTGCTCGCCCGGATCTGGCGCTTTGCCGGCGTCCGATTCGTGTTCGACCACCACGACCTGAATCCGGAGCTCTTCCGCTCGCGCTTCGGGGAGCCCACCGGTCCCGCGGCCCGGCTGCAGTTCCGGGGCCTGTTGTGGCTCGAGCGCATGACGTTCCGGTCTGCCGACCGGGTCATTTCGACGAATGAGTCGTACCGCGGTGTGGCCGTTGGCCGCGGTGGTGTGCGTCGCGAGTACACCGAGGTCGTTCGGAGTGGTCCGGACACTCGGCGCATGCGACCGGTGGCCGCCATGCGCAGCCTTCCGCCCGGCACCCACCTGCTCGTCTATCTCGGCATCATGGGGCCCCAGGACGACGTTCACGTGGTCTTGGAGGTCATGGACGAGCTGGTGCACCGACGGGGTCGCCAGGACGTCCATGCGGCGCTGCTCGGCTTCGGGGACTGCCTGGCCGATCTCCGTGCGCTGTCCACGCGACTGGGTCTTGATGACGTCGTCGAGTTCACCGGACGGGTCGGCTTGGAGCAGATCGGCGAGTACCTGAGCGCGGCGTCAGTGGGGCTCGGCCCTGATCGCAAGACCCCGCTCAATGACATGTCGACCATGAACAAGACGATGGAGTACATGGCCTACGCGGTCGTGCCCGTCTCGTTCGATCTCGCGGAGACTGCGACCTCGGCAGGGTCGACGGGTGTCAGCGTGCCAACGGGCGACGTCGCCGCATTCGCCGACGCGGTGGAGGCCCTTCTGGACGACCCCGAGCGTCGCACCGCACTCTCGCTCGCCGCACGAGACCGAGCTGTTGCAGAGCTGGACTGGCGGCCTCAGTCGATCGCGTACGTGCAGGTGTTCGACTCGTTGCTCGAGCGCCGATCGCCGCTCCCTGAGGACGCTCCGGCATACGACGTTCTCGATCCATGGGGTCGGGAGTACGTCGACCTCGAGGCGCCTGGGGTGCTCGAGTCGTTCGTCCGCGCTCGCGGGACGCAGAGCTGAGCGGCGCCACCGATCCCGGCGGTAGCCGCACGCTGCCCTCTCGAACGAGGTCGCGACCACAGGGCACCCCCCCGCGGTCGTCGTCACGGGAGTCGTGTGCGAGCAGTCACGCCGCGCAATTCAGACATTGCGCGCGGAGGGTGTGGGCAAAGCGGACAAACAACGCAGATTGCGCAATTCCAATAGTGTGATCTATGTCACGCCGATTGCCTGATGCACCCGTCGTCTGGCCGATGATCTCGCGGGAAGCAACGGTGGAGGTCACGACGTCATTCCGACCGTAGCGGGCGACGGGGCCTTTGCCGGCTTGCGGGTGTGGTCCACCTGTGCCTGCTTCGTGCGCGCGGTCGACGGTCCGACGAGTCGTGGAATATCGCCTCATGCCGTATTTACGATTGCCCGGCTCTCGACCTGGACGTAGGTCCGGATCGGACACATCGGACGCTGACGGCGCCGTCCACGGCGGCCGGGACGGTCGGGAGCGCGGGCGAGCGGCAGCCACAGGCTGTCGTTCATGACAGAGAGTTGCAGTCGCATGACCATCAAAGTGAGCAAGCCTGTCACCGTGACAGCTGCGCTGGCCGCCGCGGCTGTGGTGGGCGTATCCCTCGTCGCCGCGTCGTCGGCAGGCGCCGCCAGCACGACTCCGACGATCCTCGCAAGCTCCGTCGTGCGGAGTACGGACCCCACGTCGACGGTCGCAGCCGGTGCTGTCTCCGCCCCCGAGGGTGCAACCATCCTCTTCCTCGCCGCAGCCGACGGTCCGCGCCGCGGTGTCCAGTCCATCTCCAGCGTCCGGGGCTGCGGCTTGACCTGGTCGCTCGTGGAGCGTGCTAACGGCAGTGCGGGAGTGTCCGAGATCTGGTCGGCACCCGTTGACGCCGGCGTCACCGACTGCGCACCGCGCGGGAAGCTCGCCCAGGGCGACTACGTCGGCACGGCCGGCGTCTATGTCGTCGAGGGCGTCGATGTTCTCGCCACCGCCCATGCGTCCGACGCTGCCGGTGCTGCCTCCGTGGAGGTGGCGTCACGACCTGACGCCCTGGTTCTCGCCGTGGGCAACGACTGGGACACCGCGACCTCCCGGACGGTCCTCGACGGCCAGCGCAAGCTCTCCGAGTCGCTGATGCCCACCGGTGACACGATGTGGTTCCAGAGTGCACGAGCGACAGGTTCGGCGACGACGGTGGGCACGAAGGCGCCTACTGACGACCGTTGGAACATGGTCGCCATCAGCCTGACTGCCGCGGACGGTACGCCGTCCGAGCCGACGCCGAGCGCGACGCCGACGGCCACTGCGACGCCGACGCCCACTGCGACGCCGACGCCCACACCGACCGTGACGCCCAAGCCGACGCCGACGCCGACGCCGACCGTGACGCCCAAGCCGACGCCGACGCCCACACCGACTGCGACGCCGAAGCCCACCCCGACGCCGACGCCGACGCCGACCGTCCCGCCCGCGACCGGCATGCCCGGCGCGGACAACACGGGTGTGCCGGCCGGTGTCTCGCTGAAGTCGTCGGGGTCGTTGCGCGTCACCACCCCTAACCAGGTGATCGACGGTCTCGACATCAACGGGCCAGTCATCATCGACGCGCCCGGCGTGATCATCAAGAACTCCCGCATCCACGGCACGCAGGCCGACCAGTTCGGCCTCCGGGTGCAGTCGGGGAACGTCACGATCACTGACAGCGAGATGTACGGGTTCCAGAACGGCATCGGCTACAGCGACTGGACCGCGATCCGTCTCGACCTGCACGACGTCACGCAGGACGGCGTGAAGCTCGGCGACAACACTCTGCTGCAGGACAGCTGGGTGCACGACCTCACGCCCGAGTCCGGTGCGCACGCCGACGGCGGGCAGCTCCAGGACGGCTCGGTGAACGTCGTCGTGCGTCACAACACGATCGACTCGTCGAATGCCAAGACCGGGTCGCTGGGAAACGCCGCCCTCTTCATCGCTCCTGACCTGGGCCCGAGCACGAACGGTCCCCTCACGATCGAGGGCAATTACCTGAACGGCGGCAACTACACGCTGTACGTCGTCGACGGTGCCGAGGGTAAGTACTTCATCAACAACATCACGGTCCGGGACAACACGTTCGGCCGGACGTTCCGGTACGGACCGACGGACACCAACGTGCCGCTGACGTGGATCAACAACACGTGGGCAGACACCGGAGGCGCGGTCGCGCGCTGATCCGACACGCGTGCGGTGTTCACCGCTCGTCTCCCTGCGGGGCTCGTCCGTCGATGACGGCCGGGCCCCGCAGGCGCGTCACCCCACCACCGCCGGCGACCACGCCCCGGGAACGAGCACCGCAGGCACGGAGTCGGCGGTCGTGTCGACCTCCCACACGTCCGTGGTCCCGGGCACGTCGGCCCGCGGCAGCCCGTACAGGAGGGTGTCGTCGTCGAGCCAGGCGGCCTGGTCGTCGAGCCCCTTGGTCGACGGCAGCAGCGTCTCGTCGCTGGAGGCCAGGTCGAGCACGGCGAGCGCCCACACGGGCTGCCCGCCGACGTGGTCGAGCACCTTCTTGTAGGCGATGTGTGTGCCGTCAGGTGAGATCGACGGGCACTCGGCGTCCTCGCGCAGCGAGGTGAGCGTGCGGTCCGCCAGGGAGCCGCGGACAAGCCAGGTCTTGCCGGCCGACTGGGAGGCAGCCGTGGCGTAGAAGGTGTCGTCGTCGGGGGCGAACGTGACGCCCCAGATGTTGCGGTCTGATGCGGTGAAGGGCGCGCCGTCGACGGTCAGGGCGAAGTCCTCGACGTTGCCCAGCGACGTGCCGTCGGCGCGGTGGATCTCGGTGAGCGTGGAGAAGCCGACGGTCGCGTAGGAGTGGCCGGTGACGAACGAGGTGGTGGCGACGAGCGAGCCGTCGTCGGACAGGCGCGTCCGGCTCGGGATGCCCGGCAGCCCCCACGTCTCGACCGGCTTCCAGGAGGTGTCGAGCAGCTCGGCCTCCCAGCGGGTGGCGATGCCGGCGATGGTCCTCAGGCACGAGGCGAGGGGTCCGGAGACGTCGACGCGGTCGCAGGCGACGTCCGTGAACGCGCGCGGGCCGGTGGGGTCGTCGAGCGGGACGGCGGCGACCAGGCCGTACTCGTTGCCCGGCAGGGTGGAGCGGAACACGATGTGCGGGCCGGAGGTCACCGCGTCGAGCGCGGTCGACGCGACGGGCGGGGCGGAGTCGACGGCGGCCTGGTGGCCGCGCCAGGCGGCGACGGCGTAGCCGCCGACCCCGATCACGACGACCGCGGTGATGGCGACGAGGATCACGACGCGGGACGACACGCGCCTCACAGCCCGTCACCGGCGTCGACGAGAACGGGGGCGTCCAGGCTGCGCACCGCGTACCACGCGACCGGCACCGCCGCGGCGAGCAGGACGGCCACGGAGAGGATCGCGGGACCGCGCCCGACGGTGTACCAGAGCAGCCCGAAGAGGGCGGACGACGCCATGCGGGCGACCGCGACGACGGTCTGCGCCGTGCCGATGGCCGAGGCGCGGGCCTGCGGCGCGGCGCGGCGGCCGACGAGGGCGGCGAGCACGCCGTCGGTGGCGGCGTAGAACAGGCCGAGCAGCAGGAGCGCGCCGATCGTGGAGGCGGTCGAGGCGGTGGCGACGCCCGCGCACACGTAGGCGGCGACGAGGGCGACGTGGCCCCACACGAAGACCCGCGCCCGTCCCACCCGGTCGGCCAGCTTGCCGACGGGCAGCGCCAGCGACATGTACGCGATGTTGGTGCCGACGTAGAGCAGCGGGAACCACTGGGTGGCGAAGCCGTCGCGGGACTGCAGCGACAGGTAGATGAACCCGTCACCGACCGTCAGCAGCGCGAGGACGCCGGCGGTGACGAAGAGCCGCCGGAGGCCGGGCTCGGTGAGGAACTTCCAGCTGAACGGGCGGCCTGCGGGCTCGAGGCCCGGGATGTCGCAGCTGCAGCCCTTGCACTTGGGCAGCTTGCGCGCCTCGCGGCTGCGGTGCTGCGTGAGCCAGGCCGCGCGCCGCGGGCGCAGGTCGGGCACGAGCAGGACGAGCGCCGCGAGCCCGATCACCGCGGAGCCGAAGGAGATGACGAAGACGGTCTGGTAGCCGTCGGGGATGGCCCACAGGACGACGAACGCGATGAGCGGTCCGAGGGCGGCGCCGACGGTGTCCAGCGCGCGGTGCACGCCGAACGACCGGCCGAGGGTGCGGGGGTCGGACGACGCGGTGATCATGGCGTCGCGGGGTGCCGTGCGGATGCCCTTGCCCACGCGGTCCAGGGCGACGATCGCCGTGACGGCGCCGAAGCTGCTGGCCACCAGCAGCACGCCACGCGTCACGGCGGACAGGCCGTACCCGACGACCGCGACCCACTTCGGGTGGTCGCCCCGGTCCGCGGCCCAGCCGCCGGCGATCCGGACGAGCGCGCTGGCGCCCTGCATCAGGCCGTCGACGAAGCCGTAGGCGAGCGTCGAGAGGCCGAGGGCCGTGGTCAGGTAGAGCGGCAGGACGGCGGCGACCGACTCCGACGAGATGTCGGTGAGCATGCTGACGACGCCCAGGGTCACGACGACGGACGAGACGCGGGTCCGTCGTGCCGCGCGGACGGCGCGGGCTTCCTCGGGGGATCCCTCGGACGCGCGGGCGGGCCGGTCGCGCAGGGACAGGTACACCGCGCGTCACCCGGCCGTCGTCAGCGTGCCGGCGATCGACAGCTCGGTGCCGCCGCCGATCCGGTCGCGGACCGTGAGGACGAGGCCGTCGGGTCCGCGCGTGAACGCGGTCGCGGTGGTGCCGGGGAGCGCGGGCGAGTCGCCGACGGCGAAGCCGGCCCCGCCCAGGGCGGCGACGTAGGCGGCCTGGACGTCGGCCGGTGCGGCGTCGCTGCTGGCCTGGAGACCGACCTGGAGCCGGTCGCCCGAGGCCGACACCGAGCTGGAGACCACGGTGAGGCCGTCGACGATCGGGACGACGTCCTTGGGGAAGCCCTTCACCACCGAGCCGTTCGCGGCGCCGGTCGCGGGCAGCGGTCCCGTCAGGGACGGCCCGGCGGCCGGGGGTGCGACGTCGGGGAGTCCGGCCGGTCCCGGTGCCTGCGACGGGAGGATCTCGCTGGCCAGGGCACCTGCGGCGCCGCCACCTTCCGTGGAGCCGGTGGGAGCGGCGCTCGCCGTCGCCGAGCCGGACGGCGCGGCAGTCGCGTCCGCCCGGGACCGGTGGGTCGCCGACGCCGACGCCGACGCCGACGCCGACGGGCTCGCGTCCGGGGCGGGACCGGGCGACGTGCAGGCCGCCGTGGCGCCGAGC
>NZ_JBFUKJ010000025.1:0-91891 GCF_056400905.1 Cellulomonas sp. P4_H12 | reverse complement strand
GTCGCGGGCATCGGGGCGGCGACGCTCGCGGCGGCCGGCGTCGGCAGCGTCGTGGCCGGCAGCGTGGGCCGGTCGGTGCTGCTCGGGCGGCCGGACCCGGTCCTGCCCGCCGTGCTCCGGGCTGCGCGCCCGGCGATGGCGGAGCTGCCCGGTCGGCTGACCGCGGACGGTCGTGCCGAGCTGGCGGTCCTCGCCGCCGGCGGCTTCGTCCACGCGTTGCGCCGGGGCCCGCAGGCGCCGACGCTGCGGCMCGTGCCCGGGGCCGCCGCGGCCCTGTTCGGCCCGCTGCCGGCCGCCGCGCCCACCGGGGTGCTCGTCCGGGCGGCGCCGCCGCAGCTGCCCACCCCGCGCACGACGGCCGACGTGCTGGCGAACGTGGCCCGCAGCTACCCCGGGACCACCGACACCGGCCTGCCGGGGACGCCGCGCGGCGTCGTGTCGGTGCAGGAGCTGACGCACCCCGACGGGTCGCGGGCCTGGGTGGTCGAGATCCCCGGCACCGAGAGCTGGAACCTGGGCGCGAGCACCCCGATGGACCTCACCACGAACGGCCGGCTGCTGGCGGGGCTGCCCGACGATATGACCGACGCCGTGCTCGAGGCCATGCGGCTGTCCGGCATCGGCGCCCACGAGCCCGTGATGCTCGCGGGCCACAGCCAGGGCGGGATGGTGGCCATGTCGGTGGCCGCGGCGGCGGGCGGCGCGTACGCCATCCGCGCGGTCGCGACCGCAGGCACCCCGGACACCCCCCGAGCGGCGCCGGCCGGTGTGGAGGTGCGGCACTACCGGCACCGGGAGGACGCCGTGCCGCAGCTCGACGGGGTGCCCGACGCGACCGGCGCGCGGGTGACGGTGGTCGGGCGGGACCTCGGCTCGACGGGCGGACCCGCGGTGCCGACGCCGCTGGAGGCGCACTCCGTGGAGCGCTACGTCGAGACGGCGGCGCTCGCGGACAGCGCGCTCGCGGGCAGCCCCGGGATGCGGGGGTTCGACGCGGCCGCGGGCTCGGTTCTCGGGCCGCCCGGCACGACCGCCGTGACGCGCCAGTTCCAGGCGACGCGCGACCCGGCGCTCGTCGCCTCGCTGCCGCCGCGGGTCTCGGCTAGTAGGTGATCTCCCGCGACGACGACGTGTACTCGACCCGACCGTTCCCGGGGATCAGGACGGAGAGCACCAGGCTGACGATCGCGATGATGATGCCGGCCCAGCAGGCGACGCCGAAGTTGTCGATGCGCAGGCCCCAGTCGGTCGCCTCGGTGATCCAGGCCGTGAGCATGAGCATGAGGGCGTTGACGACGATGGTGAACAGGCCGAGCGTGAGGATGTAGAGCGGGATAGACAGGATCGCGACGATCGGCTTTACGATCGCGTTCACGACCCCGAACACCAGCGCGATGAGCAGGATGATGACCAGCTGCTGCCAGCCGGTGTCGCCGCCGACGATCGAGAGGCCGGGCAGGATCAGCGTCGCGAGCCAGATGGCGACGCCGTTGATGAGGACGCGGACGAGGAAGGCCATGGTCCGATCCTGCCACCGGCCGGGCGGTGGCATGCTGAGCCCGTGACTCGCGTCCCCCTGCGTCAGGCCCTGTCCGACCTGCCGCCGTACGTCCCCGGGGCTCGCGTCCCGGTCGGTGCGGCTGCGTACAAGCTCTCGTCCAACGAGAACCCGTACCCGCCCCTGCCGTCGGTGGTGATGGCGATCGCCGACGCCGCCGAGGACGTCAACCGGTACCCCGACATGTACGCGACCGAGCTGACGGGCGCCATCGCCTCGTCGCTGGGCGTCGCACCGGAGAACGTGGTGGCCGGGTGCGGCTCCGTCGCCGTGCTGGGCCACGTGCTCACGGCGGTGTGCGAGCCGGGCGACGAGGTCGTCGTGCCGTGGCGGTCGTTCGAGGCCTACCCGATCGCCGTGACGCTGGCGGGGGCGGTCGGCGTGCGGGTGCCCGTCGGCGACGACGGGCGGCTCGACCTCGAGGCGATGGCCGCGGCCGTGACGCCGCGCACCAAGGCCGTGCTGGTCTGCACGCCGAACAACCCCACCGGTCCGGCGGTGCACGCCGACGAGCTCGCGACGTTCCTCGCCGCGGTCCGCAAGGACGTGCTCGTGGTGCTCGACGAGGCCTACGTCGAGTTCGTCCGCGACCCGGAGGCGCCCGACGGGCTCGCGGTGTTCGCCGACCACCCGAACGTCGTGCTCCTGCGCACGTTCTCGAAGGCCTTCGGCCTGGCCGGGCTGCGCGTGGGCTACGCCGTGGCACGCCCCCGCCTGGCCGCGGGGATCCGGGCGGCATCGACGCCGTTCGGCGTCTCGCACGTCGGGCAGCTCGCGGCGCTCGCGTCGCTGCGCGCGACGGCCGAGCTGATGACCAGGGTCGACGCGATCGTCGTCGAGCGTGCGCGGCTGCTGGCCGGTCTGCGCCAGCAGGGCTGGACCGTTCCCGACAGCCAGGCGAACTTCGTCTGGCTCCCGCTGGGCGACCACGCCGCGGCGTTCGCGGAGCGTACCGGGCGGGCGGGCGTGCTCGTCCGGCCGTTCCAGGGCGACGGCGTGCGGGTCAGCGTGGGCGAGCCCGAGGCGACCGATCTGCTGCTCGAGGTGGCCGGGGAGTGGCTCGCGCGCTGACCGTGGTGGGCCGCGCGCGGCGGGTGTAGACAGTCCACAAGGGCGACAGCCGAGGCTTGTCGGGGTCCTTCTCGCGCAACCTACGGTGCCGTAGCCTACGCTGTCGTAGGTTTCGAACCTCTGGCGATTGCCCCACCCCGGAGCGGCCACCGCCGCTGCACGCGAAGGAGAACCGCGTGGTCCCGAACGGCCCCCTGACCGACGACGGTCTCGTGCAGCTGCTGACCCCCGCCGGTCGGCGCACGGCCCACCCCGACTACGACCCCCTGATCGCGCACCTCGACGCCGACGCGCTGCGCGGCCTGTACCGCGACATGGTGATCGTCCGACGTTTCGACAACGAGGCGACGTCGCTGCAGCGCCAGGGGGAGCTCGCCCTGTTCGCGCAGAGCCTGGGCCAGGAGGCCGCGCAGATCGGCTCGGGCCGCGCGCTGGCCCCGCAGGACCAGGTGTTCCCGAGCTACCGCGAGCACGGCGTCGCGCACACCCGCGGCGTCGACCTGGCGGAGGTCCTGCGGCTGTTCCGTGGCATCGACCACGGCGGCTGGGACCCGCTCGCGCACGGGTTCCACCTGTACACGCTGGTCATCGGCTCGCACACGCTGCACGCCACGGGCTACGCGATGGGGCTGCAGCGCGACGGCGCCGTCGGTTCGGGCGACCCGGCGCGCGACGCGGCCGTGGTCACGTACTTCGGCGACGGGTCGACCTCGCAGGGCGACGTGAACGAGGCGCTCGTGTTCGCGGCGGTCAACAACGCGCCGGTCGTCTTCTTCTGCCAGAACAACCAGTGGGCCATCTCGGAGCCCACCAGCCGGCAGTCCCGCGTCCCGCTGGCCGACCGCGGCGCCGGCTTCGGCATCCCGAGCGTGCGCGTCGACGGCAACGACGTCCTGGCCACCTACGCGGTGACCGCCGAGGCGCTGGAGCGCGCGCGCACCGGCGGCGGACCCACGTTCATCGAGGCGTACACGTACCGGATGGGCGCGCACACCACCTCCGACGACCCGAGCCGGTACCGGTCGGCCGCGGAGGAGGAGTACTGGCGCCAGCGCGACCCGATCGACCGGCTCCGGCTGCACCTCGAGGAGCGGGGCGAGCTGCCGCAGGCGTTCGTCGACGACCTCGCGGCCGAGGGCGACGCCCTGGGCGAGCGGATCCGGACCGCCGTCCGCGGGATGGGTCGGCCGTCGGCAGCATCCATGTTCGAGCACGTCTACGCGACGCCCCACTCCGTCGTGGAGTCGGAGCGCGCGTGGTTCGAGGGATACGAAGCATCGTTCCTGGACGGAGAGGCCAGCCACCGATGACCACCATCACCTTCGCCAAGGCGATCAACCTCGGTCTGCGCAAGGCGCTCGAGCAGAGCCCCAAGGTGCTCCTCATGGGTGAGGACATCGGCGCGCTCGGCGGCGTGTTCCGGGTCACCGACGGTCTGCAGAAGGACTTCGGCGGCGACCGGGTCGTCGACACCCCGCTGGCGGAGTCCGGCATCGTCGGCACCGCCATCGGTCTCGCGATGCGCGGCTACCGGCCGGTGTGCGAGATCCAGTTCGACGGGTTCATCTTCCCGGCGTTCGACCAGATCACCACGCAGCTGGCCAAGATGCACTACCGGTCGAAGGGCCGGCTCACGCTGCCCGTCGTCATCCGGGTGCCGTACGGCGGCGGCATCGGCGCGGTCGAGCACCACAGCGAGTCGCCCGAGGCGCTCTTCGCGCACACCGCCGGCCTGCGGGTGATCAGCCCGTCGTCGCCCGCCGAGGCGTTCTCGATGATCCAGCAGGCCATCGCGTCGCCGGACCCCGTGCTGTTCTTCGAGCCCAAGGGCCGGTACTGGGAGAAGGGCGACGTCGACGTCGACGCCGCGATCGACGCGCCGCACCCCGCGCTCGACACCGCCAAGGTGCTGCGCCAGGGCACCGACATCACCGTCGTCGCGTACGGTCCGACCGTGCAGACCGCGCTCAAGGCCGCCGAGACCGCCGCCGCCGAGGGCACGAGCATCGAGGTCGTGGACCTGCGCACGCTGAGCCCGCTGGACACCGCGACCGTCGCCGCGTCCGTCCGTCGCACCGGCCGCTGCGTCGTGGTCCACGAGGCGCCGGTGCTGTACGGCACCGGCGCCGAGGTGGCCGCGCGCATCACCGAGGAGTGCTTCTTCCACCTCGAGGCGCCGGTGCTGCGCGTCGGCGGCTTCCACACGCCGTACCCCGTCGCCAAGATCGAGCACGACTACCTGCCCGGGCTCGACCGCGTCCTCGACGCCGTCGACCGCTCGCTGGCCTTCTGAGGAGCCCCGCCGTGCCGACCTTCCAGCAGTTCCCGCTCCCGGACGCGGGCGAGGGCCTGACCGAGGCCGAGATCGTCGCCTGGCACGTCGCCGTCGGCGACACCGTCGCGGTCAACCAGACCATCGTCGAGATCGAGACCGCGAAGTCGCTGGTCGACCTGCCCAGCCCGTGGGCCGGCGTCGTGACCAAGATCCTCGTCGAGCCGGGACAGACGGTCGACGTCGGGACGCCGATCATCGAGGTGGACACCGACCCATCAGGCGCACCCGCGCCGGAGCCTGCCGAGCCGCCCGCGCCCGCTGCGCAGTCCGGCGGCGCGATCGAGCACGGGCACCGCGGCGGCGGCAACCGGCACGCGGGCGTCGAGCCCGGGGGTTCCGACGAGATCGAGGCGACCCGCGCGTGGCGCGCGGCCGACAAGCCGGCCACCCCGGAGCCCGCTACCCCGGAGCCGGCGGCCCGTGAGGCCGTGCTGGTCGGCTACGGCTTGGCCGAGACAGGCACGGGTCGGCGCGACCGGACCGCCGACGGCTCGCCGGCGTCGGCGACGCCCGCCGCGACCGCGTCGCAGCGCGAGGCCACCCGGCACGCGCTGGCCAAGCCGCCCGTGCGCAAGCTGGMCCGCGAGCTGGGTGTCGACCTGGACTCGATCACGCCGACCGGCCCCGGCGGGATCGTCACCCGCGAGGACGTGCTCGGCCGCGCGGCGCAGGCCGAGGCCCGCACGCTGGCCACCTACCCCGGCGACGACGCGCCCTGGCTGGCCAGCGGCACCGTCTCCTCCGACGGTCGCCAGACCCGCGTGCCCGTGAAGTCGGTGCGCAAGCGGACCGCCGAGGCGATGGTGACCAGCGCGTTCACCGCCCCGCACGTCACGGTGTTCCACACCGTCGACGTCACCAAGACGATGAAGCTGGTCGAGCGCCTGCGGGCGGACCGCGAGTTCGCGGACGTGCGCGTGACGCCGCTGCTCATCGCCGCCAAGGCGCTCATGCTCGCCGTGCGCCGGCACCCCGAGATCAACGGCAGCTGGGACGAGCCCGCGCAGGAGATCGTCTACAAGCACTACATCAACCTCGGCATCGCGGCGGCGACGCCCCGTGGACTGGTCGTGCCGAACATCAAGGACGCGCACCGGCTGACGCTCAAGGAGCTCGCGGGCGCCCTGGCCGACCTCACGTCGACCGCCCGCGCGGGCCGCACGACGCCGACGGACATGTCCGACGGCACCATCACGATCACGAACGTGGGGGTGTTCGGCATCGACACGGGCACGCCGATCCTCAACCCGGGCGAGGCCGCGATCCTGGCCTTCGGTGCCATCCGCGAGCAGCCGTGGGTGCACAAGGGGAAGATCAAGGCCCGCCACGTCACGCAGCTCGCGCTGAGCTTCGACCACCGGCTGGTCGACGGCGCGCTCGGCTCGCAGGTGCTGGCCGACGTCGCGCGCGTGCTGCACGACCCGTCGCACGGGCTGGTGTGGGGCTGACGCGTCCGCGGCGTGTGACACTCCGGGCATGAGCGCATCTGCGACGTGGCGGTGGCCCGACGAACCGGCGCCCGTGACCGTGCGGCGGCTGACGGTGGACGACGACCTGCGGCTCGACCGGATCGGCTACGAGCGGGGCGACCAGCTGCACGCCCGCGGCACGGACTTCGCCGCGCGGTCGATGCCGCCGGACAAGCGGGAGACCGCCCGGCACGCGTACCGCGTCGACACGACGAACCCGCTGGTGGTGGACGGGCTCGTGCGGCTCGAGGAGTCCGTCGCGCCGGCCCGGTTCGGGCAGCCCGGCGGTGCGCCCGTCTACCGGTTCCTCGACACCAACGGCTCGTCGATCACGGTGCGCGACCTGCGCCGGTTCCGGATCCTGGTCGAGGAGCCGCTGTGAGCGACCAGCTGGACGACCTGCGCGCGGACGCCCTGGACAACGACCTGCACGACGGCGTCGACTTCGCGGTCGCGCCCGTCAGCCCGCCGCACGGCTCCGAGTGCATCCTGTTCGACGGGTCGCCCGACGGCTTCCGCGTGCGCTACACCGACATGGGCGTGACCCGGACGCTCTTCGCGTCGCCCTCGTTCGCGCAGGCACGGGCCGTGTTCCTCGACGAGGCGTGCTGGCTGGCTGCCGAGCGCGGGCGCGGGCCGTACGTGGGTCGCGCCCAGGCCGTCGGCACCGAGGACTGGAGCCCCGCGCAGGTGGTCGCGGCCTACGAACGGCGGCTGCTCGAGGGCGCGTGACCGGCTGGGCCGATCGGTGGATGCACTGCCCGGTCTGTCGGGTTCCTGGCTAGGCTGCCGGGCGTGACAGCGTTCTACGACGACCCCGACGCCGCCCTCGCGAGGGTCCAGCAGGACATCGCGCAGGCTCAGGAGCGCGCCGAGCGAGCCGTCGAGGTCAAGGCCTCGATCGACCGGGTCCGCGGGCGCGCCCGCAGCCCGCGCGGCGAGGTCGACGTCGAGGTCGACGCGACCGGGCAGCTGACCGACCTGGTGATCGACGACGCCGCGATGGGCCTGCGACCGGCCGAGCTGGCGACCCTGATCCGCGAGACCGTGAAGGCCGCCGGCCGGGACGCCGGGCGCCGGGCGGTCGCGGTGACCGACGACGCGTACGGCGAGGGATCGTCGATCAGTACGCACCTCCGCGACGAGATCGAGGCGCGCTGGGCATGAGCGGGGGCTTCGAGGTCGACACCGAGGTGCTGCGTCGGCACGGCGCACGTGTCGAGCAGGTGGCGAGCGACGTGCGCACCGCGCAGTCGGCTGCCGGGTCGACCGACCTGCACGGCGGCGCGTTCGGCGTGCTCTGCTCGTTCCTGCCGGCGGTCGTGGGCGGCGTCGACTCGGCGGCGCGCGAGGCGCTGGCCGCCGTGCACGAGGCGTCCGACGGCGTCGTGCGGGAGCTCGGCTCCATGGCACGGTCGTTCGAGCAGGTCGACGAGCGCGTCGAGCAGCTGCTGCGCAGCCTCGGGAAGGTCCTCGACCGGTGACGGCGAACCCGCTGGTCGCGGGTCCGGTCGACACGTCCACCGCGTTCGGTGGTGCGGGCGTGCTGGACTCGGTCACCAGCCTGTGCTCGTCGTTGGAGTCGGGGTCGTGGGTCGCGRTCGGGCTGTCCGGGGTGGGTGCGGCGCTGGATGTGGCGGCGACGGTGATCGATCCGTTGGGGTCGTTGATCGGTGCCGGGCTCGGGTGGTTGATGGAGCACCTGGAGCCGCTCAAGGGGTGGTTGAACGACCTGACCGGTGATGCSGGGGCGGTGCTGGGGTTCGCSGGGACGTGGCAGAACGTCGCSGAYGCGATGGGTGCKGCCGGKGAYGAGCTGTCCCGGGTGGTGCGGGCGGACCTGGAGGCGATGACCGGGGCGTCGATCRSSGCSTAYKCGGCGTATGCGGACGGGTTGGCGGACCGGATCCGGGCYACGGGTGGGTCGGCGTCGGCGATCGGTGGGGCGCTGAAGACGTGCGCGATGGTGGTGCAGGTGGTGCACGACCTGGTGCGGGACACGTTGGCGTCGCTGGTGGGKTCGATCATCTCGTGGGCGGCCGAGGCGGTGTTCACGTTGGGGTTGGCCACGCCGGTGATCGTGGGGCAGGTCTCGACCCGGGTGTCGTCGTTGGCGACGAAGGTCGGCAAGTCGGTCACGGACGTGATCTCGTCGGCGAAGTCGTTGAAGAACCTGCTCGAGGCGTTGCAGGACGTGCTGCGCCGCCTGGCCTCCGGCGTGCGCGCCAAGCTCCCCGGGGGCCGCGCACCGAAGCCCGGACCCGCGGGACGCGGCGGCGCGCCGCACCCGATCTCCGAGCCGTGGGACGGCCCGCCCGGGCTGCACCTGTCGAGCAGCGAGGCGACCGCGGTCGACGCCCTACGCCGCGCGGCGGCGGACGCCGAGCCGGCGATCACCGAGGAGCTCCAGCGCATCCTGTCGCGCGTCGACGGGGCGACGATGCCGGGCCTCGACTTCCGCCTGAAGGGCGCCGACTCCCTGTACCGCAAGGTCGCGACGGACCTCGCGGACCTCGACGTCAGGGACGTCGGGGCGGCGCTGGCCCGGATCAAGGACGCCGTCCGGTACACCGCGCAGATGCCCGAGGGCGGCTTCACCCACGGGGTCGAGTCGGTGGTCAAGCAGCTCACCGACGCCGGCCACGCGCCGGTCTCGTGGAAGAACACCTTCGGCCAGCCCGGCTACCAGGGGATCAACAGCGCGTGGCGGTCCCCCGACGGCCAGGTCTTCGAGCTCCAGTTCCACACGCCCACCAGCTTCGACGTCAAGATGGCCGGCCACGACCTCTACGAGGCCGCGCGGCTGCCGCACGTCGAACCCGCCGAGGCCCGTCGGCTCGAGGACGAGATGCGCCGGCTCTTCAGCACGGTCCCGACGCCACCGGGCGTCCGATCCCTCACCGCACCGGAGATCCGATGACCCCCGAGACGCAGTACTGGGCCGTCTTGTGGGACGGCGACGACATCTCCCGACCTCGGACGCTCGTCCGGAGCCGCCCGTCCGACGACGGTCCCGTCGAGGAGATCCTCGGCGGCGAGGGCACCTGGCGGCCGACCGGCGTCCTGGCGCTGCACCGGCTCAACATGTACGAGCACGAGCTTGCCCCCCTCGCCCCCGACGCAGCGCGCGCCTTCGAGCAGGCGCGCCTGGACCGGCTCCGGGCGGCTCCGCCGGCGGACCGGTGAGCGCGTTCGACCTCGCCGCGGCCGTCGAGCTCGCGACCCAGGCGCACGCCGGCCAGGTGGACAAGGCCGGCGAGCCGTACATCGGCCACCCGCTGCGGGTCATGGGCCGGGTCGACGGTGAGCGCGCGCGCATGGTGGCCGTGCTGCACGACGTCCTGGAGGACACACCCGTCACCGCCGCGGACCTGCTGTCCCGCGGCTGCCCGGCCGACGTCGTCGAGGCGGTCGACGCGCTGTCCAAGCGCCCGGGCGAGGCCCTCGAGGACAGCATGCGGCGCGTGGCGGCGGTTCCCCTCGCACTCGTCGTCAAGCGCGCGGACCTCGACGACAACACCGACCCCGACCGGCTCGCGAGCCTGCCGCCCGACGTGGCCGACCGGTTGCGCGAGAAGTACCGGCGCAGCCGGGCCCTCCTCGGGCTTGCCCACGTCGCCCGCGAGGCCGAGGCGCTCGGCTACCTCAACGGCACGGACTTCCACGTCTGGCACGTCCCCGCGTCGCTGAGCAGCGAGCTGGTCGTCATCGGGCTCGACGGCGGCGACTACACGGTCTGGTACCGCGACATGGGCCAGGACCGGCTCCTCGTGCGGACCCCCGACCTCGCGAAGGCGCGGCAGGAGTTCCTCGCGGAGTTGGCGCGGCTGGCGGCGCCCCGCGGCCGGGGTCCGTACGCCGGGGCGACCGCACCCGGGAGGTACGACGGCATGACGCCCGAGCAGGTCTATGAGGCGATGCAGCGCGAGGGGTACTTCCGAGACCCCGTCTGACAGACGTCAGGCCGCCGGGGCGCCGACCACGGCTCGGTCGCGCTCCGCGAGCAGCGCCGCGATGCCCAGGACGATCGCACCGATCTCGGAGATCGCCGACGCCCACACGGCCCAGCCCACCCACTGCTCGTGCACCCCGAAGAACCCGCCGGGGGTCGTCGAGATGAGGAAGGCCGTCAGGGTGGCGACGCCGAAGCCGACGGCACCCAGCAGCGGGAGCCAGTGCCGCCAGACCAGGACGAGCACGCCGAGCACCAGGCCGCCGATGCCGTTGAGCAGGAACGCGGGCCCGACGACGTCCAGCGTCTTCATGCCGTCCTGCCACAGGTAGAGGTGCACGACCGCGGAGACGACGACGCAGACCGCGATGAGCACCCGCAGGAGGGTGGCCGTCCGGCGCCGGGTGTCGACCATGGCTCAGGCCTTCCCCGCGAGGACGGCGCCGTCGCTGACGTGCACGTCGACGGGCGGAAGGGGCGACGGCGCGGGACCCGAGACGTTGCCGCCGGTCAGGTCGAACACCGAGCCGTGGCACGGGCACTTCAGCTCCTTGCCGTCCGGCGCGACGGTGCAGCCCTGGTGAGTGCAGACCGCCGACACCGCCGTGACCGTGCCCGCCTCGGGCTGCAGCAGGATGATCGGCTTGCCGTCCGAGCCGGTCGCGGCCAGCGCACCGCCGACCGGGATGTCCGACACCTGCGCCAGCGGCTCGCCCGCGGCGGGCGCGTTCGCCGAGGCGTCCGACCCGCCGCCTCCGCACGCCGCCAGGACGCCGGCCGCGGCGACACCCATGGTCACCAGACCCGCCCTGACCAGCACCGCTCGGCGGTCGAGACATCCGTCGCAGGTGTGCGCGCTGGTCGGTGCTGCCGGGGACTCCTGGGTCGTCGCGGACATCTCCACCTCCATGGGGTACCTGCTCGGGGCTGTCACCTGTGTCACGGTACGGGGGCCGTCGAGGTTCAACCGTTCTCGAATCCTTTCCGACGGACCTGTGTGCCCAGCCTGCCCGGCGATCGCCCGTTCGGTGCGCCGACGCGACGACGGCCCGGTGCGCAGCGTGGGTTCGCGTGCGTGCCGGGCCGTCGTCGGAGCGGGTCGGGGTCAGTCCGCGTGGACCGACTCCTCTCGGCGGGGGTCGTCGGCCTCGGCCGCGTATCCCGCCTCGTCCTCGTCGTCGGCCGCCGCCTCCGCGCGGGTCACCGCCGCGTCGTCGGCGACGATGCTCGCGACACCGCCGACGGCCGTGGCCGCCGCGGCCTGCGCGGGCTGAGGGTTCGCGGCGGCTGCTGCGTCGGCGGCCTCGTCGAACCGGCCCTGGATCCCGGACACGTTGCGCAGGGGCAGCTCGGGGAGCATCACAGTGAGGATGACGCCGACGGCCATGATGCAGGCTGCCAGCAGCAGGACGGTGTCCACCGACTGCGCGAAGCCGTCGAGGAACGGCTGTGCGAGCCGCGGGTCCAGGTTGTTGATGAACGACGAGTCGTTCAGTGACGGCACCGTGCCGCCGCCGCCGGGCTGCAGCATCGCCAGCACCGGAGCGTTCGCCGGATCGGCCTGGACCGCAGGATCGGCCACCGCCGCCTGGAACGCGGGCGTCTTGGCCGCGGTCCGGAAGGCCGACGCGATGTTGCCCCCGACCGTCGAGAAGAGCACGGACAGGAACACGGCCGTCCCCAGCGTGCCGCCCATCTGGCGGAAGAACAGGGACGACGACGTCGCGACGCCCATGTCGCGCACCTGCACGGCGTTCTGCACGGCCAGCACCAGCGGCTGCATGGTGAAGCCGAGGCCCAGCCCGAACAGCACGGAGACCGAGAAGACGAACGGCAGGGTGGTGCCCGACTCCAGGCGGGAGAACAGCAGCGCTCCGGCGCCCATGAGGATCGTGCCCGCGACGGGGAACAGCTTGTAGCGGCCGGTCCGCGACGTGGTCTGGCCCGCGATGATCGAGCCCGACATGATGCCGAGCGTGAACGGGATGAGCGTCAGGCCCGCCTCGGTCGGCGTCTGGCCCTTCACGATCTGCAGGTAGAGCGGGAGCGTCGCCAGGCCGCCGAACATGCCCAGGCCGATGACGGTGTTGGCCCCCGCGCCCACCGAGAACGTGCGGTTCCGGAACAGGTACAGCGGCAGGATCGCGTCGGCCTTGGCGTACCGCTCCGCGAGGATGAACGCCGCGATGCCGATCACGCCGATGACGTAGCAGGCGATCGAGCTGCTCGAGTCCCAGCCCCAGATGCGGCCCTGCTCGGCGACGACGAGCAGCGGCACCAGGGCGACGATCAGGGCGAGCGCGCCGGGGTAGTCGATCTTGTGGTCGACGCGCTTGAGCGGCGGAAGGTGCAGCACGCGCGAGATGACGATGATCGCGACGATGCCGATGGGCACGTTGATGAGGAAGACCCAGCGCCAGCCGGTGATGCCGAGGATCGTCTCCGCACCGGCGAAGAAGCCGCCGACCACCGGGCCGAGCACCGACGACGTGCCGAACACCGCGAGGAAGTACGCCTGGTAGCGGGCGCGCTCGCGCGGCGCGACGAGGTCGCCGAGGATCGTGATGGCCAGGGCCATGAGGCCACCGGCGCCGAGTCCCTGGATCCCGCGGTAGACCGCCAGCTGGTACATCGAGTCGGCGGTGCCGGACAGCAGGGAGCCGACGACGAAGATCGAGATCGAGATCATGTACAGCGGCTTGCGGCCGTAGATGTCCGAGAGCTTGCCGTACAGCGGCGTCGAGATCGTCGCCGTCAGCAGGTACGCCGTGGTCACCCAGGCCTGCAGGGAGAGCCCGTTGAGGTCGTCGCCGATGGTGCGGATGGACGTGGCGACGATGGTCTGGTCCAGCGCGGCGAGGAACATGCCGAGCATCAGGCCGCCGAGGATCGTGAGGATCTCGCGGTGGGTCGGCGGGACGAACGTCGAGGCGCTGTCCTGGGCGGGGGGTTCGGTGGTGGTGCTCTGCTGCGACATCGGACCTTCTCGGCAGACGGGGGACGCGTGAGGCGACTGCACTGGCGGGTGACGCTACGGGAGGGGTCTGACACCCTCAGGTGGTTGCGCAGGACAACCATCCCGTACCAACCTGGCAACAACGGTGCCACCGGGATGTGTTCCCGGTCACCGCGATTCCGCCCCCGAGCGTCGCGAAGCCCCGTGCGGCCCGGAAAACCGGTTCGTGGGGCGGACGACTCCCGCGCCGGCCGCTACCGTGGCGGGATGCCCGCTCCCGCGACCGGTCCGCTGCGCCTCGTGCGCGCCGGCACGGTCGCCGTGGTGACCGTCGCGCTCGCCGCCCTCGCGCACGTGCTCGCCGGCGGTGGGCTCCCGCCGTTCGTCGTGCTCGTCACCCTGACCGCGCTGGTGCTGGCCGCGGCCGTGGTGCTGACGGCGCGCCGGCTCGGTCCGGTCGGAGCGGTCGCCCTGCTCGGCGTCGGCCAGCTCGCGGTGCACTCGGCGTTCAGCCTGTTCACCTCGATGACGTGCATGTCCGGACCGATGGACGAGGCCGCGCTCTTCGGGCACGCGCACCACGCCGGCATGGTCATGCAGTCGCAGGCCGTCTGCACCGGCTCCGGCGTCGCGTCGCGACCGCTGCTCGGCGGGTCGGCGATGCTCGTCCTGCACGTCGCGGCGACGGTCGTCGTCGCGCTCGCGGTCGTCGGCGCCGACCGTTCCCTGTGGTGGCTCGCGGCGTGGCTCCGGCCGCTCGTCGGCGGCGCCGACCCGGTCGTCGTCGTGCCCCGCGGTGTGCTGCCGACGCCTGCCGACGTGCCCTGGTCCGGGTACGAGTGGTGGCGCGACGTCGTGCCGCTGCGAGGTCCGCCCGTGTGGCAGTCCTCCGTGGTCCCCCCGCGCTGACCGGTCGAGCCGGTGGTCGGGCCGACCGCGCGCCGCCCGACATCGACGACCTCCAAGGACCCCCGCATGCCCTCGACGACCCGCGTCGGCGCGACCCTCGCCGCCGCCCTCGCCCTCGCCCTCCTCCCCGCCACCGCTGCGTCCGCCCACGTCCGGGTGGTCCCCGAGCAGACCGCCGCCGGCGGCTTCACGGTGCTGACGTTCCGCGTCCCCAACGAGTCGGCCGACGCCTCGACCTCGCAGGTCACGGTCGACCTCCCGACCGGCACGCCCCTGCTCTCCGTGTCCACCAAGCCGCTGCCCGGCTGGACGGCGGTCGTCGAGAAGGCGCCGCTGCCCGACCCCGTCGACTTCTTCGGCACCACGTTGACGGAAGCGCCCGCGCACGTCACCTGGACCGCCGACCCCGGCGCCGAGATCGGCGACGGGCAGTTCCAGGAGTTCGAGATCTCGGTCGGCCCGCTGCCCGACGCCGGGACGCGCCTCGTCCTGCCGGCGCACCAGACGTACACCGACGGCACGGTCGTCGACTGGGACGACGTTGCCGACGAGGGCGCCGACGAGCCGGAGCACCCCGCCCCCGAGCTCACGACGACGGCGGTCGACGGGTCCGGCGGCGCACCCGACACCCTCGCGCGCGTGATCGGCGCAAGCGGTCTGGTGCTCGGCGCCGTGGCGGTCGGGCTGGCCCTGACCGCGCGTCGTCGGCGGGTGGACGCATGATCGCCACCACGTCGGTGCGCCGGCCGCTGCTCGCCCTGATCGCCGGCGCCCTGCTGGCCCTGCCCGTCGCCGGCGCGACCGCGGCCCAGGCGCACGACGTCCTGCAGAGCACCGACCCCGCGGACGGCTCGACGGTCGCGGTCGTGCCGGACCACGTGACATTGACGTTCGACGAGCCCGCGCTGTTCGTCGGCACCGAGGTCATGGTGCACGACCCGAACGAGCGGATGGTCAACGTCGGGCCGCCGGTGCTCGTCGACAACACCGTCACGCAGGAGGTCACGGGGGCGCTCCCGGCCGGGGTGTACACGGTGATCTACCGCGTGACCTCCGCCGACGGGCACCCCATCGAGGGGCGCTTCGCGTTCACGGCGACCGGGGACACGTCCTACGGCGTCGCGACGGCGGCGCCGACGATGACGGCCTCCGCCGTGCCGGCTCCCACCAGCTCGGCGGAGGTGGCCGCCTCGGCCCCGGCGTCGCCGTCCGAGGAGCGTCACGTCTCCGCCGGCCTGCTCGTCGGGATCGCGGCCGTGCTCGTGGTGGCCGGCGGGATCGTCGCGTGGCTGCTGCTGCGGAGGCGGCCGTCGTCGTGACGGACCTGCCCGTCCGGCGACCTACGCTGGTCCGATGACTGCGTCGGTGACGAGCGCCGGCCGCGCGAGCGCCGGGGGACCGGGGGTCGGCGTGCGTCGACCCCCGAGCCCCTGGCGTGTCGCCGTGCTCGCCGTCGCGGCCGTCGTGGCGGCGCTGCTCGGAGTCGCGTTCTCCGGGGCGGCGCTGCCGGCTCTGCTGCGCGATCCCGGCGTCGCCGTCCGGTGGGGGCTGCCCGCGACGACCACCCTCGCCGAGCTCGCCGGCTCGGTGACGCTCGGCGCGCTCGTGCTCGCCGTGTGCGTGCTGCCGCGCCGCGCGGCCACCGCCTCGACGAGGGCCGCGCGCGCCGGCATCGGCACTGCGGACGGCACCGCCTACCCGCGCAGCACCGTGCTGGCGGGGTTCGCCGCCGGCACGTGGACGGTCCTGTCGATCGCCCACCTGGTCCTCACCTACGCCAGCGTGGCCGGCCGGCCGCTCGACTCCGCGTCGTTCGGGGCGGAGCTCGGCGTCTTCGTGACGCAGATCGACCTCGGCCGCACGCTCCTGCTCATCACCACCGTCGCGGCCGTCGTCACGGCCCTGTCGCTCGTCGTCGCGACCCCCACCGGCGCCGCCTGGACCACCGTCCTCGTGCTCGTCGCCCTCTGGCAGCAGGCGCAGCTCGGGCACGCCGCGGGGGCGTCCGGCCACGACATCGCGACGTCGTCGATGGTGGTGCACCTCGTCGGCGCGGCCGTGTGGATCGGGGCCCTAGCCGCGCTGGCCCTCCTCGTCCGTCGGGTCGGCTCCGACCTGTCCGCGTCCGTCGCGCGCTACTCGGTGATCGCCGGCTGGTGCTACGCGGCGATCGCGGTGTCCGGGCTGGTCAACGGCCTGCTGCGGACCAGCGGATGGGACGACCTCACGACGCCCTACGGCGTGCTGCTGCTGGTGAAGACCGCCCTGTTCGGCGCCCTCGGGCTGCTCGGCCTCGCCCACCGGCGCGCCGTGCTGCCCCAGCTGGCGACGAGGACGACCGACTGGCTGTTCTGGCGGCTCGTGCTCGTCGAGCTCACCGTCATGGGCGCCGTGTCGGGCGTCGCCGTCGCGCTCGGCGAGACCGCGCCGCCCGTGTCCGAGGAGCCGCCGCTCGACCAGTCCCCGGCCTACCAGCTGACCGGCCACCCGCTGCCGCCCGAGCCGACCGCGCTGCGCTGGCTGACCGAGTGGCGCTGGGACCTGGTGCTCGCGTCGGCGGCCGTCGCCGGCCTGATCGTGTACTGGCGCTGGGTGTTCCGGCTGCGTCGCCGGGGCGACTCGTGGTCCCTGCTCCGGGCCGCGTCCTGGTCGACCGGCATGGTCCTCTTCCTGTGGGCCACCAACGGCGGCCCCAACCTCTACGGGCACGTGCTGTTCAGCGCGCACATGGTCCAGCACATGACGCTGGCCATGGTCGTGCCGCTGTTCCTGGCCCTGTCGGCGCCCGTGACCCTGGCGCTCCGGGCGCTGCCCGTGCGCTCGACCCAGCTTCGCGACGACGAGTCCCGCGGCCCCCGTGAGTGGATCCTCGTGATCGTCCACAGCCGGGTCGGGCAGTTCTTCGCGCACCCCGTCGTCGCCGCCGTGAACTTCATCGGCTCGATGCTGCTGTTCTACTACTCCGGCCTGTTCGAGTGGTCGCTGCGCAGCCCCGTCGGGCACCTCGCGATGGTCGTCCACTTCACGACCGTCGGGTACCTGTTCGTCAACGCGCTCGTGGGCATCGACCCCGGTCCCAAGCGGCTGCCCTACCCGCAGCGACTGCTCCTGCTCTTCGCGACCATGGTGTTCCACGCCTTCTTCGGCGTGACCATGGTGACCGGCGACGTGCTGCTCGTCGCCGACTGGTTCGGCCTGATGGGCCGCCCGTGGGGCGCGTCCGCGATCGCCGACCAGCAGGCCGGAGGCGCGATCACCTGGGGCATCGGGGAGATCCCGACCCTCGCCCTGGCCATCGGCGTCGCGGTCGCCTGGTCCCGCGACGACGACCGCACCGCCCGCCGCCGCGACCGCCGCGTCGACCGCGAGGGCGACGTGGAGATGGACGAGTACAACGCGATGCTCGCCGGCCTGGCCGAGCGCGACTCCCGCGACTGACACCCTTGCCGGGCTTCGTCGAGCGACTCCCGCGACCGGCTCAGCCGACGTGCTTGCCGACCTCGTCGAGCGACTCCCGCGACCGACTCAGCCGCAGCCGACCTGGTCGGGATCCTCGACGCAGTCCCGCGCCACGAGGTGCGACCGTCGCTCGACCACCTCGAACGCCCCCGACGTGCTCGTCGTCTCCGCGGTGCCCACCACGTCGCGCCACTCGTCGTCGCCGTCCACCCGGTACCGGCCCGACCACGTGGTGGTGAGCGTGATCGTCTGCGCCGCCCCCGGGTCGGTGTAGACGTGCGACACGTCGAACGCCGGGTACGGGTGCCCCGGGCTCGTGGTGGACAGCTGCCGCGAGCCGTCCTCGAAGTCCCAGGTGAAGTGCGTCGGCGTCGCGATCACGTCGACCCCGTACCCGAGCAGGTCCGTGCGAAACGTCTGCTCGGCCGCGTCCGTGAGGACGATCGTCTCCTTGTTCACCAGCACCCACCCGCGGTCCGGCTGCATCTGCACGACCTGCGGCGCGATGGGCAGGAGCCGGAAGTCCTCGGCCGTGAGCGTCGGCAGAAGGTCGTCGGGGCAAGCCCACCCGGTGATCATTCGCCAGGGGCCCCATGGGTCGGCCGGCCTTTGGCGATCCCGTCGCCACAGCGGCTGCACGGGGTTGTCGTCGCCGCAGTTCGGCGTCACCGAGCCGTCCGGCGGAGCGCACGTCCCTCCGATCTCGGCTTCCAGCGCGCCCGATGTCACGTTGCACAAGGCAGCACGACGGAGTTGGAAGAGTTCCTCCGTCGGCGGGACGTTGGCGTGCGCATACGACCTAAGTGCTTGCTCGCCTACGAATGCGGAGATCCCGACGGCATCGCCTTTGGCTCTCCCATCAAAGTTGTCTGCCGCCTGCGCGGTCGATCCAGCAATCAGCAGAGTCACTGCGAGGACCAGGATTGCCAATGTTCGCTGGTGGTTCACGACTGCGCGTCCGCCGTCGGCGTGGCCTCACGGATCCTCCACGCACCGTCGCTCCAGATGACGGCGAGGTCGACGACTCCGGACTTCGTCTCGGGAAACGACTCGACGACACCGCCCTGACTATTCACGGTCTCGGACGGCGACTGAACTAGATGGACGGTCACGGTGTACCACGCGCCGGGGTCAACCTCTCCGCCTGAAGTCTTTGTCACATCGAAGGCGCCACCGACCGTGTGATTCCCGCTCTGGAACATGGTTTGAACGTCAGAGGTGACACCCGCGCAGTAGAGACAGTCCGGGTGGCTCAGCGTATTCCAGTCGCTCAGATCTCCAGTTGCGAAGACGTACGGAAAGAGAAGCTGGAAGTAGGTCCCCACCTCTACCGCCCCATCGACGCTCGGGGGCTCGTCAAGGGCGGCGGGGCGTGAGGGCTTCACGGTCACATCCGCGCTGGCTGACGGCGTCGGCGTCGGAATCGGTGTCGGCGTCACCACGACGGTGGCCGTCGAGGACTCCGTCGCCTCCGGGGTCCCGCCGGTGCACGACGCCAGCAGGACCAACGCGGTCATAGGCGCGACGAGCCGGAGACCACTGCGAGAGCTCGTCAGCCAGGGCATGCGGGCGAACGTACCGAAAACGGACGGCCCGCGTCACGACGGTTCACCCGGTTGTGGACAACCGCTGTGACCGACCCGTGCGGCCGGATCACGCTCACGTCTGGGTGAGCAGGCCACCGTCGATGGTGAACGTGGAGCCGGTGACGTTGCCGGTCCTCGGGCTGGCGAGCAGGACGACGAGGTCGGCGACCTCCTCGGGACGCGTGAACCGGCCGGTCACCATGCTGGCCTCGGCACCCTTGACGACGTCGTCGGCGGAGACGCCACCGGCCGCGGCGAACGACTCCGCGACCCCGCCGCCACCGAGCCACAGCGCGGTCGCCACAGGCCCGGGCGCGACGGTGTTCACGCGGATCCCGCGCGGCCCGAGCTCCTTGGAGAGCGACTTCGACACGCTCGCGAGCGCGGCCTTGGCGGCGCTGTAGTCGAGGACTCCGGGGTCCGCCAGCACCGCGTTGACCGAGCCGACCGTCACGATCGCGCCGCCGTGCTCGAGCATGCGCGGGATCGCCGCACGGGCGGCGCGCACGGCGGCCATGAGCGTGAGGTTGAGGGTGGCGGCCCAGTCGTCGTCGGTGATCGAGACGAATCCTCCGGTCCGCACGGGCGCGATGCCCACGTTGTTGACCAGCACGTCGACCCGGTCGCCGGCGTGCGCCACCAGCCGCTCGGGCCCGTCGGGGTCGGCCAGGTCGACCGCGACCACCTCGACGAGACCTCCTCGCGCGAGCTCGTCGAGCTCGGGACTCGACCTCCGCGCTCCGGCGACGACGCGCGCTCCCTCGCGGACGAGCGCCCCGACGACAGCCAGCCCGATCCCCTTGCTCGCCCCGGTCACCACGGCGACCGATCCACTCAGCCCCAGCTCCATGACCCCTCCCGTCGTCGGGACCACCCTCCCGCGCGAACCGTGCGGAACGCATCCGTCACCCGACGGTCGAACCCGACATGAGTGCCTTCTGGCGGCTTGGAGGAAGCACTCATGTCGGGTTGGGCCGGATCTCCGAGCCGTCCACAGGCCGTCGCGATGCACGAGCTCGCCACCGATGGAGGCTGGGGCACCGATCGGGGTGGCAGCGTGACCTGGGATGTACGGGGTGAGAACTGAGCCGCCACCCCGCTCGCTTCTGTCGACGGCGTTCCGTCAGGAGGGCCTCGTGTCGGCGTCGCAGTGCGAGAAGCTCGGTGTCGGGGCGGCCAGGCGCTCGCGGCTGGTCCGGGACGAGGCCTGGGAACGGGTCACCCACGGCGTCTTCGACGTGACACCCGGGCGCGATCGCCGCCGCGACGCGGACCACCGTCGACGTCGAGCCGCCTGGCTCGCGATGCTCGCATACGGACCGAGCGCCATCTCCGTCGGCGCCTGTGCCTTGGCGCTCCACGGCGTGGCGGGCCTTCCGCCGGACGTCGTGCCCGAGGTCGCTCTTCCGCGGTCGAGCGCCGGACGGCATCGCGACCAGATGCGTGTGCGCACCTACGGCGACTTCGAGACGACCCGCTACGGGGATCGCACGATCGCGGCCGTGATCCCCGCGCTCGTCCAGGCGGTGCCGGCACTGCCTCGGCAGCACGCGGTCGCGGTTCTCGACAATCTCGTCCATCGTGGGCTGCTCACCGGCGAGGAGCTCGAGACCGTCCGGCACAGACTCCGCGGGCGTCGGGGTGCGGCGCGTGCCCTCACGTGGTGGCCCCTGATGGACGGGAGGGCCGAGTCCCCGCTGGAGACGTTCGCCAGGCTCGTGTGCGTGGATGCCGGCATCCCGCCCGATGAGCTGCAGGTCGAGATTCGATCGGATCGGGGTCAGCTTCTCGGCCGGGGCGACATGGGATGGCGTCTGCGCGACGGGCGGTGGCTGATCGCCGAGATCGACGGCCGGGAGTTCCACGAGGCGCCGGACGCGCTCCTGCGGGACCGCCGCCGACAGAACGCGCTGATCACATCGGGTCGCGTCGACCTCCTGCGCTTCACGTCCGCGGACATCGCGACACCGACCCTGGTCACGACAGCCATCCGGGTAGCGCTGGAACGCGCGCGGTAGCCGAACCCGACATGAGTGCCGTCTGGGGACCTCGAGCCGGCACTCATGTCGGGTTCGGCGCCTCGCGCGTCGCCGACCGGGCTGACGCGCCTCCGCCGCAGCGGCCGCGGGGGACAGGTGCAGGTGGTAGGACGGAGCGCATGACTTCGACGCCCTTTCATGATCTCGATCATTACGTCGCCATCCCGCGGCTCAACGGCCTGGTGCTGTCGCCGGACGGGACGCGGCTGGTGACCGCCGTCGCGACGCTGAACAGCAAGAAGACCAAGTTCGTCACGGCCCTGTGGGAGGTCGACCCCGCCAACCAGGAGCCGGCGCGCCGGCTGACGCGCAGCGCGAAGGGTGAGTCCAGCGCCGCGTTCACCAGGAACGGCGACCTGCTCTTCACCAGCACGCGGCCGGACCCGGACAACGACGACGACAAGGACGACGACGCGGTCCCGTCGCTGTGGCTGCTGCCGAAGAACGGGGCGGAGGCGCGCGTCGTGGCGCACCGCGCCTCCGGGCTCGGGGGCGTGCGCGTGGCCAGGGACGCGGACGTCGTGCTCGTCGGGTCGGACGTGCTGCCCAGCGCCACGGACGCCGACACCGACGAGAAGCTGCGCAAGGCCCGCAAGGAGAAGAAGGTCGCGGCGATCCTGCACGACTCGTACCCGGTGCGGTTCTGGGACCACGACCTCGGGCCGGAGTCGCCGCACCTGTTCGTCGCGACGGTCGGCGACGAGGTCGTCGCGCCCCTCGCGTCGAGCACCGACCCGCGGCTGCCGCTGACGGACGTGACGCCGGGGGCGCGGTCGGCGCTCGTCGAGCAGGCCTGGGACATCAGCCCGGACGGCCGGACGGTCGTCACCGGCTGGTCCGTGCCGCAGGCGCGCGGTGAGCAGCGGAACCGGCTCGTCGCCATCGACGCGGCGTCGGGGGAGCACCGCGTGCTCGTCGACGACCCGGCCGGCGACGCGCTGTCGCCGCGCGTGTCGCCGGACGGGCAGTGGGTCGCGTTCACGCGCGAGACGATCTCGACGCCGCACGAGGCACCGCGGATCACGCTCGAGGTCGTGCCGCTGGCCGGCGGCGAGCCGCGCACGCTCGCGCCCACGTGGGACCGCTGGCCCCACGAGCCGGTGTGGCTGCCGGACAGCTCGGGGCTGCTGGTGCTCGCCGACGAGGACGGCCGGGGCCCGGTCTTCCGGATCGACCTCGGCACGGACGAGGTCACGCGCCTGACCAGCGACGACGCGACGTTCACTGATGTGAGCGTGAGCCCGGACGGGACGACGGCGTACGCGCTGCGGACGTCGTACGAGGCGCCGAGCCACCCGGTGCGCATCGACCTGGCGACGAAGCAGGTCACGGCGCTCACGAGCCCCGTCGCGACGCCCGAGCTGCCCGGCACGCTGACGGAGGTCGAGACGACGACGGGGGACGGCCGGCGCGTGCGGGGCTGGCTCGCGCTGCCGGCGACGACCGAGAAGGCCCCGCTCCTGCTCTGGATCCACGGCGGGCCGCTGGGGTCGTGGAACGCGTGGTCGTGGCGGTGGAACCCGTGGATCCTGGTCGCCCGCGGGTACGCGGTGCTGCTGCCCGACCCCGCGCTCTCGACGGGTTATGGCCAGCAGTTCATCCAGGACGGCTGGGGTGCCTGGGGCGGCGCGCCGTACACGGACCTGATGGCGATCACGGATGCCGTGGAGGGTCGGGACGACATCGACGAGACCCGCACGGCGGCGATGGGTGGGTCGTTCGGCGGCTACATGGCCAACTGGGTGGCCGGTCACACGGACCGCTTCCGGGCGATCGTCACGCACGCGAGCCTGTGGGCGCTGGACCAGTTCGGTCCGACGACGGACGCGGCGTTCTACTGGGGCCGCGAGATGACCGAGCAGATGGCGCTCGACAACTCGCCGCACCTGCACGTCGAGAAGATCGTCACGCCCATGCTGGTGATCCACGGCGACAAGGACTACCGCGTGCCCATCGGCGAGGGTCTGCGGCTCTGGTACGAGCTGCTGGCCAAGAGCGGCCTGGCGGCGGACGACGAGGGCAGGACGCCGCACCGCTTCCTCTACTTCCCCGACGAGAACCACTGGGTGCTGAGCCCGCAGCACGCGATCGTCTGGTACCAGGTGGTGGAGGCGTTCCTGGCTGAGCACGTGCTCACCCGGACGGGTGACGAGCGGACGAATTATCCCGAGATCCTCGGGTAGCCGACCGTCTCGACGTGCGGGGTCGGCCGGTCGGGACCAGACTCGCGGGTCGAAGCCGGGTGACCGACGCCCGGCACGACGGAAGGACCGGACATGGGTATCGGAGGCGGCATCGCCCTCATCGTCATCGGCGCGATCCTCTCGTTCGGCGTCAGCGACGCGGTCGACGGGGTCAACCTGGTGGTGATCGGCTACATCTGCATGGCTGCAGGCGTCATCGCACTGATCCTGGCGATCGTGCTCAACGCTCAGCGCAGCAACACGTCGCACACCGCGGTGGTCGAGCAGCGCACCACGCCGAACGCGGCACCGGCTGCTCCTGCGGCCCCCGTGGCCGCGCCGGTCCAGCCCGTCCAGCAGGTGCCGGTCCAGCAGCAGCAGCCGCCGGCCGCCCCGCCCGCGGTCTGACAGCACGACGACAGGACGCCCCCTCCCACCGGGAGGGGGCGTCCTGCTGTCTCAGGCCTCCAGCGGGCCGCGCACGATCGAGTCGCCGGAGTGCGCGGGGTTGCCGTCGAACTGCTCCTCGGACACGTCGACCACGGAGTACTGCGACAGGTCGAGGCCGGCGGGCAGGTCGAACCGTCCGGACGTCCCCTCGAGCGTGCCCAGGCTGACCAGCCCGCTCACGTCGGGCTTGAGCAGCCAGACCTCGCGGAACCCCTCGCCGGACGGGGCGTCGTGCGAGAGATCGACGACGAGCACGCGGCTGCCGTCGGCCCCCGTCTCGACCATCGCGGAACCGGACGCGTCCCAGCCGGGCAGCGGCTCGAGGGTCGCGGTCGCCAGCACGGTGGGGGTGTCGTCGTGGTTGGCCACCCACCACGCGCCGCCGCCGCCGACCACGAGTCCGGCGGCCGCCGCGGCGGCGACCCAGCGCCACGCGCGGGGCCTCTCCCGGMGCTCGTCGAGCTGGACCACGGGCGCGAGCGGCTCGGCCGGGGCTGCGGTGGGGCGCTCCGGCGCTGCGGCCGTGGCCAGCGCCTGGGCGCCCGGCGAGAGCCCGAGCTCGCCGGCGATGCGGTCCCACACCGCGGGCGCGGGCGCGACGAGCGCGTCGGCGGGGTCGCCGGAGCGGGCGAGCTCGACCACCTCGCGCAGCGACTCGAGCTCGTCGGTGCAGCGCTCGCACTCCTCGATGTGCGCGAGGTCCGACGTCGACCCGGCCGGCTCGCCGAGGGCGAGGAGTGCCAGCAGGTCGTCGTCCACGTGCGACTCATCGAACGGCACCGTCCACCTCCCATCGGGTCCGCAGCCGGGCGAGGCTGCGCCGGACGTGGCTCTTCACCGTGCCGAGCGGCAGGTCCAGTCTGCTGGCGATCTGGTCGTGCGTGAGGTCGTCGTAGAACGCGAGCCGCAGGATGGTGCGCTGCGGGTCACCCAGGCGGTCGAGCTCGTCGGCCACCAGCACGCGGTCGACGACGCGGCCGTCCACCGACGGGACCGGCGTCTCGAGGGCCCCGGCCACCGACTTGTCCCGCAGCCGACGGTCACGCGCCCGCTTCTCGTGCGTGTCCGCGACGACGTGCCGGGTGATGCCCAGCAGCCAGGCGGGGAGCCGGGACTGCGCGGGGTCGAACCGGTGCCGGCTGCGCCAGGCCTCGACGAACACCTGCTGCGTGACGTCCTCGGCGTCCGTCAGGCTGCCGAGCGACCGGAGAGCCACGGTGTGCACCAGCGCCGACCAGCGCCGGTACGCCTCGGCGACCGCGGTCTCGTCCCCCTGCGCGAACGCCGCGCCGAGCTCCTCGACGCCCTCACCGTCCGGATCCACGCGATGCGCCGGGCGCGACGAGCCCGCGGGCCCGGTCCCGGGTGCGCTCACGGACAGCTCCTCACGTGCCTGCAGCAGTGTCACGACTACCCACCTAGCGGCTCGGCCGTGACGACGACGTTGTCCGTATAGTGCCCGATGTCGCGGCGGAACGTGCCACCGCAGGTCACCAGCACGAGCCGTGGCGCGCCGGACCGGTCGAACCACTGGTCCACGGGCGCCCCCTCCTTCGGGATCTTCTCGACGTTCACGACGCGGTAACCGTGCTCGCTGCCGTCGGCGGTCGTCAGGGTGAGCGTGGCGCCGACGCCCACGTCCCGGAGCTTGGCGAACTGTCCGATGCCGGTGAGCCGGCTGTCGACGTGCGCGGCCAGGACGGTCGCGCCGGCGGGGTCGGCGGGCGCGGGACCGTACTGGTACCAGCCGGCGCGGTCGGCGTCCTCGGGGATCTGCATCTCGCCGTCGTCCCGCACCCCGACGGGGTCGACGGGCATGTCGATGCCCACGTCGGGCACGACGAGCCGCACGGGTGGCGGCGCCGCGGTGACGTCCCCCGCGACGACGCCGCGACCGCCGGCTCGGAGGTAGGTTCCGGGCCGGTGCACGCGGTCAGCGGGCCGAGCGTCGCGCCCAGGACGACGACGGTCGCGAGCACGCGTGCCGCAGCCCGGGACGGCGCGAGCGCCGTCCCGGGCCACGACGTGCTGGTCATCGGCAGGATCAGCTCCGCTGCGCCGCGGTGCGACGGGCGAACCCGAGCCCGACCAGGCCGGCGACGGCGAGCGCACCGAGCGCGATCGGCCAGGCGGGGGTGCCGCCGTCGGCCGCGAGCCCGACCTCACCGGCGTTCACGCCGGACGGGTTGCCGTGCAGACCGCTGATGGTCTGCACCGCGAGCGCGAGGGTCGCGGGCGAGGCGGTGGCGCTGCCCCACGCGTAGACGATCGTGTTGGTGCCCTCGGTGATCGGCACGTCGGCCGGGCCGAGCAGTGCCGGGGTCGTCGTGCCCGTGGCGGTCACGCTGGCGGACACCGTCCCGGCGGGGAGGTTGAGCACCTTCTCGTCGGGGTTGGTCAGGTTCGTGATGACCGGGCTGCCACCCGCGAGGATGTCGACGCCCGGCGCTGCGGCGACGTGCCGGACGGTGAGCCGACCCTGCCCGGCGGCCGTCGTGGAGGTGTCGTTCGTGAACAGCGTCGCCGTCGGGGCGCCCGCGGCGTCGAGGTGCGCGACGGCCGTGTAGTTCTTGCCGGCCGCGAGCTGGAGGTCGACCGGTCCGATGGCGGGCGAGCTGGCGTCGGCCGCGTCGGCCGCCGTGATGGCCACCGTGTAGGTGCCGGCCGGGAGGGCCAGCGGACCGGCCATGGCGCCGGGCTCGAAGTTGTCGAGCGTGAGCTTGTTGTTGACGTAGACGTCGACCGTGAGGCCGGGGACGCCGTGGAAGACCGACAGCTGGGCGTCGCTGTCGGCGGCCGACGCGGGACCCGTGGCGGCCGTGAGGAGGGCGAGCGTGCCGGCGGCGATGCCGGCGAGAAGTCGAGCGCGCATGGTGCGTCCTTCGAGGACAGGGCCCGACGGGTACGCCGGGCGGCCGATGTGCTGACACCCCCTCTTCGGCGCCGGACCCGTCCTCGGATGCACTACGCGCGAGCCGCCTCCGCGATCGCCGCCGCGAGGTCCGCCGGCCGCGAGAACATCGGCCAGTGCCCGGTGGGCAGGTCGACATAGGTGAGGTCGGAGCACTCGCCCAGCTCGGTGTGGAACGGCGGGCCGCCGTGCGCCATCGTCCTGAGCACCTCGGACGGCAGGCTCGTGCAGATCGCCGTGGCCGGCACGTCGAACCGCCGCGGGTCGCTCACGTGGACGGCGCCCCGCACGACCTGGGCGGGGTGGGGCAGCGCCCGGCGGCGGAACTCGGCGAGACCGGCGTCGTCGATGCCCTCGATGCTCGACCCCTGAGCCTCGAGCTCGGCCCAGGTGGGTAGCGGCACCTCGATGTCCTCGGTCGCGGCGGCGTTGGTGGCCGCGCCCTCCTCCAGCGGTCCGGAGTCGACGTAGATCGCCCGCCTGACGCGGTCGGGCCGCCTGTCCACGACCTCGCCGACGAGCGCGCCGCCGCCGCTGTGCCCGACCAGCACGACGTCGCCCTCGAGGCTGTCGACGAGGTCGACGACGGCCTGGACGTGGTCGGCGCGGGTGATGTCGCCGCGGTCGGCGCCGGGCACGAGCCCGGGGAGGGTCACGGGGTAGGCGTCGAACCCGTCGGGCAGGGCCGCGACGACGTCGTCCCACGCCCAGCCGCCGAGCCAGAAACCGGGGATCAGAACCAGGGAAGTTGTCATGGAGCCAGCGTCCACCGGGACCGGTGACACCGGGATGTCACCTTTGTGTCACCATGCTGGGACCGTGAACCGCACCGACCGTCTCTACGCCCTCGCCGAGGAGCTTCGCCGCGTCGGCCGCGCCGGCACCACGAGCACCCGGCTGGCGCGGCTGTTCGAGGTGTCGCCCCGGACGGTGAAGCGCGACATCTCCTCGCTGCAGCAGACCGGCCTGCCCGTGGTGGCCCAGGCCGGCCTCGGCGGCGGCTATGTGCTCGCCGCGTCCGTCGCCCTGCCGCCGGTGAACTTCACGCCGGCGCAGGCGGTGGCGCTCGCGCTCGCGGTCCGGGCGCTGCCGCCGGGCAGCCCGTTCGGGGCCGACGCGGACGCCGCGCGCGCCAAGGTCCTCGACGCGCTGACGCCGGCCGACCGGGCGCGGGCTGACGAGCTGGCCGGCCGGGTGTGGTCGCGTCCCGACGAGCGCGAGGACGTCGCCCCGGCGCGCGTGCTCCGGGCCGTCGAGGAGTCGCTGGGCAGCCGGCGCGTGCTGGCGATCGAGTACCGGAGCTCGTCGGGGCAGACGACGCGCAGAAGGATCGAGCCCGTCGTGCTCGCCCGCACGCGCGGCACCTGGTACCTCGTCGCGTGGTGCCAGACCCGCCAGGGGCTCCGCTGGTTCCGGCTCGGGCGCATCGGCCGGGCGGACCTGACCCCGCAGCGCTACGACCCGCGGCCGGTCGCGGACGTGGGCGAGGCCCCGCCCGACGCGCGCCCGGTCTCGGCGCGCGCGTCGGACTGAGGCGCTGCGCGTGTGGGCGGCGCAGTGCAGACTGACAGCGCTCCGGGAGGTACCGGGCGAACCGACCAGCAGGGGGATGCATGGACCACGGCGAGGCACGCGAGACCAAGGCGCAGGCGGTCGACCTCGCACGGGAGCTGTCGGAGCGGCGGGTACGACCGTCGGACGTGGCGGACGGCGGCCCGGCGCTGGCCATCGGCCTCGCGCCGCAGCCCGACGGGTCGTACGCGCTCGCCATCCGCTACCGCCTGGGTCTGCCGTCGGTCCGCAGCATCGCCCGCAAGGTCGCCGCGGAGCTGCCCGACGCCGACGTCCGTCGCACGGGCCGGATCAAGACGCTGGCTGCCGACGACGACCGCCGCGTCCGCCCGCGGCCCCCGGTCATCACCGCCCGCGCGCTGGGCGAGACCGGGCGCGTCCGCCCCTTGCGGCCGGGCATCTCGATCGCCCACGTCGACGTCACCGCGGGCACCCTGGGGGCGTTCGTGCACCGGGCCGGCAAGGTGCACGTGCTGTCCAACTACCACGTGCTGTCGGGCACCCCGCAGGCGAAGGTCGGGGACGTCATCGTGCAGCCAGGACCCGCGGACGGCGGCCAGGCTCCGCGGGACCGGGTCGGCACGCTGGCGGCCCGGGTGGAGCTCGAGCCGAACGGCGACGCGACGGTCGACTGCGCGATCGCCCTGCTCGACGAGCAGGAGGTGGACCCCGAGTACCCGGTCGGCCGGATCACCACGACGGCCGTCGCGCTGGGCGGCGAGCAGGTGGCCAAGATCGGGCGCACCACCGCGGTCACCCGCGGGCGCGTCTCGGCGATCGAGCTGGACAACGTCGTCGTCGGCTACGGCGAGGAGCTCGGTGAGCTCAGCTTCGACAACCAGATCGAGATCGAGTCCACCGGGTCGGGGCCGTTCTCCCGCGGTGGCGACTCGGGGTCGCTGGTGTACCGCGAGGACGGCGTCGCGCTCGGGCTGCTCTTTGCGGGCTCGGAGTCGGGGGGAGACAATGGCACCGGGTTGACGTACATCAACCCGATCGATGCCGTTCTGGACGCCCTTGGGGTCACACTGGTCTGACGATCGTCGGACCAGCCGCCCCCCGCGGCCGTCGCGGTCGGCGGGAGGCGGTGCACGGATGGCGGACCTCGAGCACGCACGCGCAGCCAAGGAGCGCCTGCGCACGACGTTGGAGGGCCGCTCCGACGTGCGCGGCATCGGGATCGCCCGGGCCGGCGACGGGGACGACTACCGGCTGCAGGTCAACCTCTCCACCAGTGCCGGGCCCGACCTGCCCGGCGACGTCGACGGGGTCGACGTGCAGGTGCGCGTGATCGGCGCGATCCGCGCCAGCGCCTGAGGCCTGCGAGACAGCGTCCGTTGAGCCGGTAGCGCACTCGCCGACGCCTCCGCGTCAATCAGACGGGTGATCTCACGGACCTCTCATCCGTCTGCGTCGCCGGGAAGAGGGGTCAGGGTCGATGATGGGCGACGTGACGCGTCGGGGTGTGGCCGCCCAGGGTGCGCGCGCGGACAGCAGGTCCGCCGCGGGCCTGGTCGGCGTGCGCGCGTTGGCCCTGGCTGCGCACCGTCTGGACCGGTGCCGGTCCATCGACGAGGTCGCCCACGTCGCAGCATCCACGGCCGTCGAGGTGCTCGACGCGGCGCGCGCGGCGTTCGGTCGCATCGACCAGGACACCTGCCGCATCCTGCTGGTGGAGCCTCCGCCCTCGGACCCGCGCGCCGTCTGGATGTCGCGTGCGTCGTACCGCGCCGCCGACCGGCCCGCGCTGCGCGCCCTCATCCGCGACCGGTCCAGCTGGGTCGCGCACGCCCGCACGGTGCACGACGAGCCCACCGTCCCCGACGACCCGGACGCTGGCGACCCGGTCGAGGTCGACACGCTGCGCGAGATCGACGCCGCGTCCGCCCTGGCGTCGCCGGTCATCGTCAACGGCAGCGTGTGGGGTCAGCTCTACGTGGTCCGCACCCGTCCGGGGATCCCGTTCCGCGTGGACGACGTCGCCCGCGCCGAGGTGCTCGCCGCGCTCGTGGCCGGGGCCGTGGCGCGCGTGGACCTCGAGGCGCAGGTGCGTCACCTGGTCGCCGACGACCCGCTGACCGGCCTGGCCAACCGCCGCGTCGCCGACGCCGAGGCCGAGGCGGCGCTGGAGTCGGGGCACGAGACGTGCATCGTCATGTGCGACGTGGACGGGCTCAAGCGGGTCAACGACGAGCTGGGCCACGACACCGGCGACGACCTGCTCCGCTCGGTCGCGGACGTGCTGGGCCGCGCAGCCGACGCCCTGCCGGGGTCCACAGCCGCGCGCATCGGCGGCGACGAGTTCTGCCTGGTGACGGTCGGGCGCCGACGGTCCGAGGTGGCCGACGTGATGGCCGCGACCATCGCCGAGTTCCCGCTGCCGCACGGCGCCGCGATCTCCTACGGCATCGCCTCGACCGCCGTCACCGGCTCGGTGTCGGCACGGCACCTGTTCCGGCAGGCCGACACCGCGCAGTACAAGGCGAAGCGGGCACGCGCCCGGGCGCTGCGGTCCCTGGTGCCCGCGGCGGCCGACCCGGCGGTCACCGCCGAGCGCGTGCTCGTGGCCGGCACCGCGGCGATCGTGGCCGCGCAGTCCGGCGTCGTCCCCCGCCTGTGCGCGTTCGCGGCGGCCGCCACGGAGACCCTGGGCGGGTCGGCGTGGGCGGTGCTGACGCGCCGCAGCCCCGACGAGCCCCCGTCCGCGGTCGCCCGCGGCGGCAGCCCCGCCGAGCTCGGGGTCGAGTCGTCCACCGCGGTCGTCATGCACGACCTGTGGCAGGTCGAGATCGGCATGTCGAAGACCGCCGCCACGGGCGAGGTCGTCGCGACGTCGCTGGACGCGCTCGCCTCCGTCGCGATCCTCGGGGCGCGCTGACCTCAGCCGTGCAACGGCAGCGTCAGGGTGGTCGCCGCGCCCTCGACCAGCCGGACCGGCACGCCCCAGTCCTGCGTGTTGAGGTGGCAGGCCGGGTACTCGATCGCGGGGTCGGCATCGCAGCTCGCCGCGTGGGCGGTGACGTGCAGGACGCCCTCGGTCACGGTCGGGTCCAGGCGCAGGACCCGGTCCAGCGCGACGTCGTCGCCGGCGCCGTCGAGCAGCAGCCCGGGCGGGGTCGACGAGACCTGCAGCCGGGTGGACGGCCCGTAGCGGTCGTCGTACTTCTGGCCGGCCGCGGGCGTGAAGACGACGTCGAGGCGGACCTCTCCGGGCGCCAGCTCGGTGACCGGTCGCTGCGTGCGGTGGCTGCCGGAGTCGAGGATCTGGCCGACCAGCGTGGCCGGCAGCGCGATCCGGGTGAGCCGGTGGGCCGCGGACTCCACGACGAGCAGGGTGGCCCCGCCGTCGAGCACGACGATGCCGCTGGGCTCCGCGAGGTCGGTGGCGAGCGTGCTCACGGAGCCCTCGGCGTACCGCCGGATCGCCCCGTTGTAGGTATCGGCGACCACGACCGAGCCGTCCGGCAGCACCGCGACGCCGAGCGGGTGCTGGAGCCGGGCCTGGTCGGCGGCCCCGTCGCGGTGACCGAAGTCGAAGAGGCCCTCGCCGACGACGGTGTGCACCGACCGCGCGACGGGGTCCACCCAGCGCAGCGCCGAGGTCTCGGCGTCGGCCAGCCAGATCTTGTCATCGGCACCCACCGCCAGGCCGGACGGCTGCGCGAACCACGCCTCGTGCAGCGGTCCGTCGAGCAGGCCCTCGTTCATGGTGCCGCCGAGCAGCTCGATCGAGCCCTGCGTGTGGTCGAACGCCCACAGCGTGTGGTTCCCGGCCATGGCGACGACGAACGCGCCGAGCGGCTGCGACCAGGCGACGTCCCAGGGGGAGGAGAGCTTCTGCCGACGAGGGCCGGGGACGAACGGCTCCGCCGGTGCGCCCGCGCCCGCGGTGGTCGTGAGGGACGACGCGAGGGCCGCCGCCTCGTCGCCCGGGACGCCGACCACCGGCATCGACGCGAGCTCCTCGTCGGCCTCGTCGTCGTCCCACGGCAGGAAGTTGTCCGAGGCGCCGACCATGTACTGCTCGCCGGTCCCGGCCACCGTCGTGACGACGCCGTCGGAGAGCCGGACCCCGCGCAGCGCGTGGTTGACGGTGTCGGCGACGAGCACGTCGTAGCCCAGCCCGGGCCGAAGCTCGTCGGGGACCAGGCACAGGCCGTTCGGCTCGCTGAACCGGGCCTCGTCGGGACCGCCGTCGACGAGTCCGCGCGCACCGGACCCGATGCGCCGGACCAGCGTCTCGCCGTCCGCCTCGAGCTCGGCCAGGCTGTGGTGCCCGGCGTCGGCGACCAGCAGGTGCCCGTCGGGCAGGGCGACCGCCTTCGCGGGGAACCGGAGCGTGCCCTCGGCGGGAGCCGGCGGCACATAGGGGCCGTCGCCGCGGTGCAGCGTGCCCTTGGCCTCGTGCTCCGCGACGAGCTCGCGCACCAGGACCTCGACGTTGTGCTTGTGCCCCTCGCCCGCCATCTGCGCGACGACGTAGCCCTCGGGGTCGATGACGACGAGCGTGGGCCAGGCGCGCGCGGTGTACGCCGACCACGTGACCAGCTCCGGGTCGTCGAGCACCGGGTGGCGGACCTCGTAGCGCTCGACGGCCGCGGCCAGCGCGACCGGGTCGGCCTCGTGCGCGAACTTGGGCGAGTGGACGCCGATGATCACCAGGACGTCGCGGTGCTGCTCCTCGAGCTCCCGCAGCTCGTCCAGGACGTGCAGGCAGTTGATGCAGCAGAACGTCCAGAAGTCGAGGACGACGATCTTGCCGCGCAGTGCGGCGAGGTCCAGCGATCGGCCGCCGGTGTTCAGCCACCCCCGCCCGACCAGATCGGACGCACGGACCCGCGGCAGTCGACTCTCACGCACGACCCCATTCTCACCCGAGCAGCGGTGATGCCGGCGCCGCCCGGCTACTGGCGGTCGAGGACGTAGATGCGCGGGTGGTGGCCCTTGGCGAAGACGCGGGTCTCCGAGCGGACGCGCCAGAGGGCGTCGGCGTCGCGCAGGCAGCGCTCCATGACCTTGATCTCGTGCGTGAGGACGACGAACCGCGCGCCCGGCGCGGCGGCGTCGTGGGCCGCCCGGAGCATGCCCGCGTGGACCTCGGCGTTGGTCGCGTGGGTGCCGTGCAGGGTGCCCCACGGGGGGTCGGCGAGCAGGAGGTCGTAGCCGGCGCCCGCGGCGTCGACCAGGGCGGGGCCGGTGCAGTCGGCGCGTAGCAGGCGGGCGGCCCGACCGAAGGTGGCGGCGGTGAGGTTCTCCGACGAGGCCGTGAGCGCGTCGGGCGACAGGTCCACGCCGACGGCGTCGGCCGCGGGTCCGGCGGCCAGGCGCTCGACCAGCAGGGTGCCGGAGCCGCACATGAGGTTGAGGACGCGGTCGGCGGGGTCCACGCCGCCCAGCCGGACCATGGCGGCCGCTATCGTCGCGTTCACCGCACCCGGGTAGTCGGTGACGCGCCAGCGCCGCGCGGACAGCGGTCGCGAGCCCAGGCGGACCAGCACGTCCCAGCCGGGGTCGCCGGACTGCCCGGGACGCACGCCGCGACGGACGCGGACCACGAGCTCGCCGTCGCGCTCGTCGTACCGCAGGCCGGTCGCCTCGGACAGCAGGGCCGCGAGCCGCTCGAAGACCGCCGAGTCGCTGCCCGCGGCCTCGAAGCGGAAGCTGGACGAGCTGCCGGCGCGGAGCGACGCGTACAGGGCGTCGACGATCCGGGAGAGGTGGTCGCCGCTGGTCAGCGACTTGGGCCGGGGGGCGTCGAAGTGCAGGACGAGGAACGCGGCGACGGCTGTGCGCAGGGCGAGCGCCTCGGCGGGCGCGCTCCAGACGGAGACCTCGAGCGCGTCGTCCCGGCCCGGGACCGGTGCGGGTGAGCCGTCGAGGAGGAGGGCCGACGCGGCCTCCTCCGCGACCAGCGGGCCGAGCCCCGGCAGGAACGTGAGCTCGAGAGGCGTGGACCGCCGGACCGGCGGGCGCGACCCGGGTCGGCGTCCGACGGGATGGCTGCCGTGGTGGGCAGGGGCGGGTCCGCCGCGTGCGCGCTTGGCCACCGGGTCAGGCCGGCACGGAGACCGGTGCAGCGCCGACGGCGCGGAGCACGAAGGCCTCGGTCTGCGCGATCGCGCGCTCGCGCTCCGGTCCGTCGGGCGGCACGCCGCGGCCGGACAGGCAGGCGTTGATCAGCGGCACCGTGACGTCCAGGTCCTGCTCGGGGAACGCGCCGGACTCGATGCCTGCCGCGAGGATGCGGCGCAGGATCTGCTCGACCACGACGACGTGCTCGCGCACGCGCTGCTGGGTGCCGCGGGACAGGACCGAGCGCAGCTCCGGGCCGGGGGCCAGGTGGTAGACACGGGTCAGCGCGGCTTGCTGGCGGACGTAGGTCTGCAGCTGCTCGGTCGGGTCGTCGATGTCGTCCAGCGCGCGCTGCAGCGTCGCCGCGTACTGCTCGGTCTCGTGCGTGATGAACCCGAGCAGGAGCGACTCCTTGTCGGGGAAGTGGTTGTAGACGGCCGTGCGCCCGACGCCGGCGGCGGACGCGATCTCGGCGAGCGTGATGGCGTCGAACCCCTGGTCGGCCATGAGCGTCGAGAGTGCCGCGAAGAGCTTCTGGCGGGTCTGCTCACGGTGCTCGTGCAGGGAACCGCCGATGATCTTGGGCATCCTGACATGGTCGCACGTTCTGTCACCAAAAGACGGGTCAGGTGACGGGGATCTCCACCAGCACCCGCCCGCCCCCGGCGGCGAACGTGCCGCCCAGCTGCTCGGCGCGCTCCCGCATCGACGCCAGCCCTACCCCGGGCGTCCACACGCCGGCGCCCGGGCCCTGGTCCTGCACGTCAACCCGCAGCTGCCCGTCGAGCGCGGCGATGCGCACGTCCGCCACGGGCGAGCGCGAGTGCCGGGCGACGTTGGTCAGCGCCTCCGTGACGATCCGGTACACGGCGACCTCGGTGGCGGCGGTCAGCTCCGGCAGCTCGTCGGCGTCGAGGCGGACCTCCAGGCGCCGGCCGCCCGCGGTGTGCAGGTGCGTGCTGTGCTGGCGGAGCGCCGCGAGGAGGCCGAGCTGGTCGAGCGCGGACGGGCGCAGGCCGTCGACCAGCCGCCGGACCTCGTCGATCGCCGCGGCCGTGTCCGCGCGCAGGGAGCCGAGCAGGTCCTCGGTGGTGTCCGGATCGGTGCGCACGAGGTTGCGGGCGGCGTCGGCGGCATAGGCCACGCCGGTCAGCGTCGGCCCGAGCCCGTCGTGCAGGTCGTGCCGGAGTCGGCGCCGGTCGTCCTCCACCGCCTTGACCACGCGCTCGCGCGACTCCTGCAGGTCGGCGGCGAGGCCTCGGGCGTGCATCGCCTGGGCGAGCGCCGGGACGATCATGCGGAGCACGGCGCGGTCGCGGTCCGCCGGTCCCTGCTCGCCGGGGCGCAGCCCGACGACGAGGGTGCCGGGCACGTGTGCGCCGACCCGCAGGGGCAGCTCGTAGGTGCCGTCGGCCGGCACCGTGCCGGTGCTCACCTCGATGCCGCCCGGCCCGGCGAGCGCCGCGTAGGGGAGCGTGAGCACCTCGCGCAACCCACGGAGCGCGACGACGGGGTCCGTGGACAGGTCCTCGCCGAACCGGGAGACGGCGCGGACCGGGTCGATCGGGTCGCCCAGCATGAGCCGTTCGACCACGCTGTCGAGCACGCGCCGCAGGGGCGTGAACCCGAGGGCGCACGCCACCGCGAGGAGGCCGAGCTGGCCCACGGGCGGCGTGGCACCGGTCGCGCTCTGGACGGCGGCGACCGTCCCGGCGAAGACCGAGAGGACCACCAGCGACGCCATCGTGTAGGAGGTCACGCGCAGCACGGCCGTGCGGACCGGGAGGGCGTGGGGCGCCAGGATGCCCATGCAGGCCCCAGCCAGCGGCGTGAGGACAACCACCGTGCCGACCACCGCGCGGGTGAGGCCGGGCCGGACGAACGCCAGCGGCACCGCGACCGTGAGGGCGATGGCGGACGGCACCGCGAGCCACAGCAGCGCGTCCCGGTCCGCCGGTGCCGACCTTTCGAGCCGCCACCAGACGGCCCCGACCACGACGACCACGGCGACCAGCACGTCGACCTGCCACGCCCACGCCATCCCGTCGGACGACGCGCTGACGATCCCGATCCCGCCGAAGACCAGCAGCACCGGCAGCGCGACGGCGGTGACCGGACGCCGGAACCCGTCGGGGTAGGCGAGGACCGCGACGGGGAGGACGACGAACCCGGCGACGCAGGCGAGGGTCGTCGCCGCGAGCAGGACCGGCAGCATCGTCGCGACGGAGAGGAGGACGCCCGTCGCGGCGGCGAGCGCGGCGAAGGCTCGGGCGCTAGGCACCCGGCTGCACAGCCACGCCGCCACGGACCAGCCCACGGCCCAGATCACGATCAGCGTCCGGTCGGTGACGGGCCACGGCGTGACCAGGGTGGCCAACAGGTAGATGGCGACGGCGTGCACCACCGCCGAGCCGAGACCGACGGCGGCGCGGATCACCTCGGCGTCCTGCCGAGCCCGGACTCGCGCGCGAGGACGATCGCCTCGGCCCGCCCGGCGACCGCCAGCTTGGCGAAGATCGAGCCGATGTGGTTGCCGACGGTCTTGGGCGACAGGTGCAGCTCGGTAGCGATGCGGCCGTTCGAGTCGCCGCGCGCCACGTGGTCGAGGACCTCCCGCTCGCGCGGCGTGAGCTCGGGGAAGGCGACGCCGGGGGTGGGCGTCGACAGGTAGCCGAGCACCCGGGCGGCCACGCCCGGCCCGAAGATGATCTGCCCCGCGACCACCGAGCGCAGCGCGTGCGCGATCGAGTCCTGCTCGGCGCCCTTGAGCAGGTACCCCCGGGCGCCGGCCTGCAGGGCGGAGAAGACGGTGTCGTCGTCGTCGTGCATGGTCAGCACGAGCACCGCGACGTGCGGTGCGGCGGCGGCGATGCGGCGCGTGGCCTCGAGCCCGTCGACGCCCGGCATGGAGATGTCCATGATGACGGCGTCGGGGGCGAGCAGCAGCGTCTCGCGAACCGCCGCCGCGCCGTCCGCGACGTCCCCGACCACCTCGAACCCGTCGAGCGACCCGATGAGGGCACCCAGCCCGCGACGCACGACCGGGTGGTCGTCGGCGATCAGGACCCGGATGGTCTCCACACGACCATGATCGGGCCGCGGACCGGGCGCGGAATAGGGCTGCACCCCCATGACAACCGGGGAGCCGCCCGGCAGGGTGGGTCGTGCACCGATCCGGCGGGGGGTCGGACGGCGACAGCGTGGTCCGCAGGCGGCCCACCGGCGGTCGCCACGAACTGAGGAGTCCCCATGTCCCAGCAGACCACCGCCACCGCCGCCGCGCCGCGGCCCGCCCTGCTCACGCGCAACAAGGTGGGCCTCGTGATCCTCGGCCTGCTCGGCCTCTCGGACTTCACCTCGTTGGGCTTTGACACGCCGGACGGCGAGGTCGGACCGCCCGACACGATCCTCTACCTGGACGTCGCGCTCGGGGTGGTGACTGTCGTCGCGGTGATCGTCGCGCTGGTCCAGCGCCGCCGGGGCGCGGTGCGGCTCGCCGCCGGTGCCCGGGTGCTGTCGGTCCTCACCGCGATGCCCGCGTTCTTCGCGGGCGTCGACCCGATCATCGTCGCGCTCGTCGCCGTCGTGCTCGTGATCACCGTCGTCGGGATCATCCTGGCGCTGAGCCCCGGGCGAGCCACCACCCCGGTGACCGACTGACCCGGACTCATGCGTGAAGAAGGGGACGGGACGGGTGTCCAGTTCGTACACTTTCGGACAACCGCGTGTCCGCGTGGTCGCGACGACGTGCGCGAGGAGGAGCGATGACGGAGCTCACCGACTCCGCCCGCGTCCGCGCTGCGCACGACCGGTTCGTCACCACGGGCCAGCTGTCCAGCCGCGCGGTGCGCTCGGTCGTCGCGGCCTCGTGGCGCCGTAGCCTGCGCAGCGGTGTCGACCCCGAGGTCGAGAACGTGCCGGTCGACATGGGCGGCAACGACCTCGTCGGGTACCGCAGCGCCCTAGCGCTCGCGGCCGCGATGCCGGTGGTCCGGGAGCTGCTGGTCCGCCCGGGTGCGGACGCGGGGTGGGTGACCGCGCTGACCGACGACGTCGGCCGGATGCTCTGGGTCGAGGGTGACACCTCCGTCCGTCGCGGCGTCGAGGGCGTGGGGTTCGTCGAGGGCGGCGTCTGGCGCGAGGACTGCGCCGGGACCAACGCTCTCGGGACCGCCCTGGTCACCGCCCAGCCCGTGCAAGTCGTCGGGACCGAGCACTTCGCGCGCAGGGTGCACCCCTGGAACTGCGCCGCCGTCCCCGTGCACTCCCCCGAGGGTCGGATGCTCGGCGTCCTCGACGTCACCGGGGGCGACGTCGTCGCGTCGCCGCTGGTGATGTCGCTGGTCCGGGCGACGGTCGCGGCGATCGAGGCCGAGCTCGCGCGGGTGGCCCCGGCGCCCGCGCCGCCGGCCTCGCCGCTGCTGCGGACCCAGGGACCGGTCGCTCGTCTGCGCGTGCTGGGTGCGCCGATGGTTCACGTGGGCGCGGCAGACATCCGGCTGAGCCTGCGTCACGCGGAGATCCTGCTGCTGCTGGCCCGGCACCCGGCGGGGCTGAGCGCCGACGAGCTCGCCGTGCAGCTGAGCGAGCACGAGCTGTCCGACGTCACGGTCCGCGCCGAGGTCTCACGGCTGCGCCGGCTGGTCGGCCCGCTGCTCAGCGAGTCGCGGCCCTACCGGCTCACGTCCCCGCTGCGGACCGACGCCGACATGGTGCACGCGCTGCTCGAGGCCGGGGACACGGAGGCCGCGCTGACGGCCTACCCGGCGCCGGTCCTCGCCCGCTCCGCCGCGCCCGGGGTCGAACGGATCCGCGAGGAGCTCACGGCAGACCTGCGGGCCGCCGTGCTGGCCAGCCCGCTGCCCGCGGTGGTCAGCCGGTGGTTGGCCTCCGACGCCGGCGCCGACGACTGGCAGGCGTGGGAACGGCTGGCGTGGCTGGCGCCGAAGGGCTCGCCGGTGCACGTCCGGGCGACCGGCCGGCTGGACCTCCTGGGCCGTCGGCTCGACGTGCCGCGGCACAGGTAGGGCGGGCCCGCTCGCGCGGACCCGCCCCGGTGGGTCGGTCAGCAGGTGGCCCAGCTGGTGCACCCGCTGCCCTCGAGGGTCGGCTCGACCGGCGGCGCCGTCGCCGGGCCGGCGTCCAGGTACACCACGACGGCGTCGGCAGTGTCCACCTGGAGCAGCCGCCCGTCGTCCGGGTCGACGTACAGGGCCTCCGGCCAGAAGGTGGCCGTCGGGTTGGCCAGCATCGTCGCCGGCCGGCCCTTCGTGTCGGTGGCCCCAGGGGTCACGACGACGCCCGGCAGTCCTGACGCGACTGACCAGAGGGCTCGTCGCAGGGCGGGGGACGCCGGACTGTTGTTCATCAGGTCCTGGATCATCCCGAACACCTTCTCGTCGTCGGTGCCCGCCCGGCGGTCTGGCTGCACGGCGCCGCGGAGCAGCTGCTCGAGCACCGCGGGATCGGTGGGCAGCGCGTAGAGGGCGTCCCAGGTGATGATCGTGTCGACGCCGTTGATCGGCAGGTCGGTCCACGACGCCGGTCCCATGCCCGACGCACTGGCAAGGTCGCCGTCCGAGACCATCAGGCCCGGCGCCGTGTGCCCGTACCAGGTCTCGTTGACCTCGACGTCGGCGCCCTGACGGACCTCGACCGTGGTGTGCCAGTACGCCGCGTCCGGCCAGCCCGCGTCGGCCGCGTCGGTGGTGGCGGACGGCGTCGGCGTGGGCACGTCCTGCGTCGCGACCGGCTCGGGCTCGACGGCCGGCGCGTAGCCGGTCGCCGTGGTGAACGGCTGAGCGGCCGCGAGCCAGCCGACCAGCGCGACCGCGGTGACGGCGGCCGTGGCGGCGCCGCTGCGGACCACGGTCCGGCGGCGGCGGGCACCGCGAATGACACCGGACGTGTCGACGGTGATGGCCGGGCCGACCGCGTCGATCCGCTCGCGCAGGTGGCGCGTGAACTCCTCGTCGGCGCTCATGACGTGCTCCCTTCGGTGAGTGCGGTGCGGAGCTGGCCCAACCCGCGCGACGCCGTGGACTTCACGGTGCCGAGCGAGACGCCGAGGTCGTCGGCGACCTCGCGCTCGGAGAGGCCCTCCAGGTGGCGCAGGACGACGATCCGTCGTTGGCGCGGGCTGAGGGTGGCGAGCGCCCGGACCAGGCGGTCGCGCTCGGCGTGCCGGTCGGCGCCGGCGTCGACGGACACCTCCGGGAGCACCGAGGTCAGCACCTCCCGGCGGTGCTTGCGCCACGTGTCGATCCGCAGGTTGGCCAGCGTCCGCCGGGTGTACGCCAGCGGGTCGCGCTGGCGGGCCGTCGACCACGCCAGGTAGGTGCGCATCAGCGCCTGCTGGACGAGCTCCTCGGCGCGGTGCGCGTCGCCGCACAGCAGCCACGCCGTCCGGGCCAGGGCGGGCGTCGCCTCCGCCATGAAGGCGGTGAACTCGGCGTCGCGGTCCCACGCGGTCGCCGACGACGGCAGGACCGAGGCGTCCTCCGACGACGGCTCGTCCCCCGGCGAGGACCGACCCCCCAGCATGAGTGTGCTCATGACCTGTACACGGTCGGGGACGCCCAGAGGTTGAGCCGACGGCTGCAACGGTCCTGCAACGCGCCGCCCCCTACCGTCCAGCTAGCGAGGGCGACCCCTGCAGGTGGCGGACGCGCGCGCGGCGGCTGGGCGAGGATCGGAGGGGAACTTCGCCCGGCCGCGACGTGCGACGCCCGAGGGGGCGAAGGGGGCAAGGGCATGGGGGCAGGACCTGCGCAGACGCGGGTGCGCGACGACCAGTGGATCGCCGGCGAGGTCGTGTCGCCGGACGCGGCGCGGTTCGACGAGACGCGCGACGACGTCGTCCGGGTGCGCTGAGCGGTTGGCGGGACATCGACGGCCGATGGCTGCGGCTGCTCGGGCGCGTCGTCTACCGTGCGGTCCATGACGACGAACGAAGAGATCCAGCCGGACACCAAGGACTGGACGTGGGTGCTGTCGCAGCGGTGCCCGGAGTGCGGCTTCACGGCGACGGACGTCGACGGGCCGGCCATCGGCGGGACCGTGCGCGACCTCGCGCCGCGCTGGGTCGCTGCGCTGAACCGCCCCGACGCGCGGGTCCGGCCCGCGCCCGCCACGTGGTCGACGCTCGAGTACGGCGCGCACGTGCGGGACGTCTTCCGCATCTTCGACGGGCGCCTCGAGCTGCTGCTCACGCAGGAGGACCCGCTGTTCGAGAACTGGGACCAGGACGCCACCGCGCTCGAGGACCGGTACGACCTGCAGGACCCGGCCGTGGTGGCCGACGAGCTGTCGGACGCCGCGGACGTCGCGGCCGCGCGGTTCGACTCGGTGGCCGCCGACCAGTGGGAGCGCGCCGGGCGACGGTCGAACGGCTCCGAGTTCACCGTGCTGACGCTCGGGCAGTACTTCCTGCACGACGTGGTGCACCACCTGCACGACGTGCGCGGCTGACCAGTTGTCCACAGGCGGTGTCCACAGGGGTGTGCAACACCGCCGAACGTGTGGATAACGGCGTGACCAGCGAGGACTCGCCGCGCAGACGCGCCGGGCCGTAACACGCCCGCATCACGACCTGTGTACGGTGCGCGGCCATGACCCAGCCGCAGGTGAGTCTCCCGGGGGAGTTCGACCGCCGGCACGTCCTCGTGGTGCCACGCGGGACGGACGTGGCCGCGCTCGCGGCAGCCTGGTTCCCCGACGCCGCGTGGACCCGGCCCCCGGTGAGCGCGGCGCAGGCGGCGGCCACCGCCCGACCGATGACCGGCGCGCGGTTTCGGGGGAGCTCGGTCGACGTGACCCAACCGGTCGCGGGCGTGCTGCGGATCGACGCCGTGGCGACGCTCGAGGGCCCGACCCCGCTCGCTCGCGCCGACGCGCACGCGGCCGGGCTGACCTCGCAGGACGTCGACCTGTACGCCCTGGTGCCCGCCGTCGAGAACGCCCCGCTCGACCTGGTCTACGGCTGGATGACCGCCGCGGCCCGGCGCGCGGCAGGCGCCATCGTGCCGGCGGACCGCGCCCGGCTGGTCACGCCCGACCCCGGGTCGGCGGTCGACCTGACGCTCTGGTCGCCGGTGCCCCTCTCGGCGCAGGACGCCCTCCCGCTCGTCCGGCCGGCGATGACCGGCGCGCGCGTGGGTCCGACGGACGTCCCCCACCCGCAGCAGGACTCGTCGGGACCCGCGGCCTTCTCCGTGACGGGCACGTTCGAGTACGACGGGTCGATCACGGTGCGGACGGCGCGCTCGCGGGAGGTCCCCGTGGCGCTGTCGCGGCTGGACTGGCGGGAGTTCGGGCCGTGGTCGTACCACGTCACGTGGCACCCGCCGGAGCCCGAGGAGCTGCGCAGCGAGCACCCGTCGCAGCTGCACCTCATCGCCCGGTCGCGCGTGGAGCCGTCCGTCGCCCGGGTGGTCGCCACGCTCTGGCGGGCGGTCGGCGGCACCGTCGTGGACGCCGGCGGGTTCGTCGTGCCACCCGACGAGCTGCGGGACCGGGCGACGGCCCGGCGCTAGAGGAACCGCTCGCTGCCGCTGGGCACCAGGTCGACCGAGACCTGCAGCCGCGAGCCCGAGCCCTCGGTGAAGATCACACCGCGCAGCGGCGGGACGTCGTCGTAGTCGCGACCCCAGCCGAGCAGCACGTACCGGTCGTCGACCAGCTGGTCGTTGGTCGGGTCGACCTCGAGCCACCCCGCGCCGGGCACCCACGCGGAGACCCACGCGTGCGACGCGTCCGCGCCGCGCAGCTTCTCGCGGCCCGCCGGCGGCCGGGTCTCGATGTACCCGCTGGAGTACCGCGCGGGCAGACCGTGCAGGCGCAGGGCCGCGATCATCAGGTGGGCGAAGTCCTGGCAGACGCCCGCCTTCTGCGCGAGCAGCTGGGCCTGCGTGGTGTGCACGGTGGTGGAGCCCGAGCGGTACGCCAGCTCGGTGCGGATCCGGTGCGCCAGCTCCACCAGCACCTCGACCACCGGGCGGTCGTCGGCGAACGTCGGCGCCGCCCACTCGCAGACCTCGTCGGCGAACGCCACGTGCGGCGACGGCAGCAACGCCTCGCGCAGGTCGACGAGGCTCGGGTCGAGGCGGCCCACCTCGCCGGCCGCGACGCGGCGCGCGACCTCGTGCCAGCCGACCGTCGGCAGCGCGGCGGGGTCGGGCGCGTGGCGCGTGACCTCGATGGTGGACCGCGCCGTGACCACGAGCCGCGTGTGGGGCGTCGTGACCCCGAAATACGTGGTCCGGTTGCCGTAGTAGTCGACGTGGGCCGCGGTGTCGGCCGGCGTCGGCTCGATCTCGATCTGGGTGGACAGGCACGCCTGGCCAGGGACGTCGCGGGGCGTCATCGTCGTGCGGCCGTACGAGTCCGTCACCGAGTTGGCGTACGTGTACGTGGTGCGGTGCACCAGGTCGTAGGTGCGGCTCACTGTCCCTCACCGTCCCGGGCGTCCCACGGATCCTCGAGCGCGCGGCTCGGTGCGCGGCGGACGAAGTGCACCCGCTCGATCTCGTCGGCCGCGGAGTGCAGGCGCCACAGCATCGACTCGAGGGTCTCCGCCAGCCTCGCGCGCCGCCCGTCGTCGGTGGTCGCCCCGGCGATCGCGGCGGCGTCGACCTCGGCCAGCAGGTCGGCGACGTCGGCGAGCAGGTGGTCGCGCTGGTCGGGCGCGCGGCCGGCCAGCGGCACGAGCGCCAGGGCCTCCTGCAGCCGGTCCACCTGGTAGGCGAGCGACCGCGGGTTGGTGCCGTCCAGCAGCAGGAGCTCGAGCACCTCCGCCAGGCCGGCCCCGGTCTGGTGCCGGCGGCGGTAGGTGATGGCCGACTCGTGCGCGAGCAGCACCGACTCGCGCAGCACCGACTCGACGTCGTCAGGCCGGCGCTGCACGACGATGGCCAGCAGGTTCTCCACCAGGTTCTGCGCGCGCTCGATGCGTCGGCCGGCGTCGAGGAACTGCCAGCCGACGTCGCGCACCAGGCCCTCGGCCGTGATGCCCGCGACCGCGAGCAGCCCCTCGAGCACCTTCTCGAGCGCGGGTCGCAGCCCGGCGGTGACGGCGCCGCCCCCCTCCACGCCGAGGTCGAGGGCGTCCGGGCCGTGCGACCGGCCGCGGGTCTTGTGCCGCTCGTCGCGCAGCGCCCGGTCGATGCGGGCGAGCGGACCGAACGTGTCGGTCGACAGCTGGTCGCGGACCGCGGCGGCGGACGCGGTGAGCCGTCGGACGGACCGCGCGACCGTGCCCGGTGTGCCGGGGTCGAGCACGAGGTCGCGGAACGCGGGCACGCCCTCGTCGGTGGGCGTCAGCGACGCGAGCAGCACGTCGAGCGCCCGACCGCCCGCCGACTCCGGCCGCCTGTGGAAGTCGTCCCAGCGGTCGATCACCACGCGGAGCACGCGCGTGGCGCCCTCGGCGCGCTCGGCGTAGCGACCCATCCAGTAGAGGTTCTCGGCGGTGCGCGGCGAGATGCCGGTGGCGGGGCGGCGGACCGCCGGCGCCTGACCGGCCGACGACTCGTCGGACGGGACCCACGGCTCGAGCGGGGCGTCCGGCTGCGTCGAGAGCACCCACACGTCCTTGGCGGCCGCGCCGAGGGCCGACGAGACGACGTGCCCGGCGGCGACGCGCGCCAGCCCGCCCGCCATCACGGTGTAGGTCGACCGGTGCGCCACCGCGTACGTCCGGAGCACCGCGGCCCGGGGGCCGAGGTCCGCGGGGCCGACGCCCTCCGCCGACGGGAGGTCGCTGCCGACACCGACGGGCGTCCCGTCGATCGTGGGACCCGCCGGTCCGACGGGCTCCTGACCGACCCACAGCCACGGCTCGGCGGTGATCCGGGCCGCGAGCTGCTCGCGCTCGCGGTGGCTGAGCGTCCAGCCGAGGATCGTGCCGATGTCGGTGCCGCGCACGGTCGGCAGGATCACGAGGTGCTCGAGCCGGCTCACCACGTGCTGCAGCGACCTCGGCTCGCCGCACCACCACGTGGGCGCCGACGGCAGCGCGAGGTCCTGGTCGAGCACCGCGTTGGCCAGCCGGGGCAGGTAGGTGAGCAGCGCGGGGTTCTCCAGCACCGAGCTGCCCAGAGGGTTCACCACGCTGACGGTGCCGGCCCGCACGGCGCGCACGAGCCCGGGGACGCCGAGCCGGGACCGCTGCCGCAGGTCCAACGGGTCGCACCACTCCGCGTCGACGCGCCGGAGCACCACGTCGACGGGCTCGAGGCCCTCGACGCCGCGCATCCAGACCCGTCCGTCCCGCACCAGCAGGTCCGAGCCCTCGACGAGGGGGAGGCCGAGCATGGACGCGAGGTAGGCCTGGTCGAACGCCGTCTCGCTGGCCGGTCCGGAGGTCAGCAGCACGACCCGGGGCTGCTCGGCGTCCCCGGGCGCGACGTCGCGCAGCGCGAGCCGCAGCGCCCGGAAGAACGGCCCGAGCCGCTGGATCGACGCCTGCCGGTACACGCCGGAGAGCACCTGCGAGACGATCCGCCGGTCCTCCATCGCGTAACCGACGCCCGAGGGCGCCTGGGTGCGGTCGGCCACCGCGCACCAGGCTCCGGCGCTGTCGCGGACCAGGTCGGTCGCCGTCAGCACGAGCTCGCGGCCGCCGGGCAGCCGCAGCCCGTCGACCGCGCGGACGAACCCGGGGTGCCCGAGCACGACCGTCGGCGGGAGGAGCTTGTCCGTGAGCAGCGCGCGGTGGCCGTAGGCGTCCTGCAGGATCGCGTCCAGCAGCTCCGCGCGCTGCACGAGGCCGGCGTCGAGGCGGGCCCACTCGGGCTCGTCGACGATGACCGGCAAGGGGTCCAGGTGCCACGGGTGCTCGCCGTCCTCCTGGTCCGCGCCGTACGTGACGCCGTGGTCCGCAAGAAGGCGCTCGGCCTCGTCGCGCGCGCGCGCGAGGTCGGCCGTGGACGGGACGTCGGCGGGGTCGGGGAGCCACGACCAGTCCGCGCGATGATCGACGGCTCCCGACTCGCCCTGCAGGCGGGGGGACGAGAGCAGGTCGGTCACACAGAGGAGTGTGTCCTACGTCCCGGGGTCGCTGCGCTGGCCGGCCCTGCGTGTCCGCACCAGACTCAGGCCATGACACTGCCCTCCGACCTCGGCCGTGTCCGCCTCGACGGTGAGCTGCCGGCCCGCGCGGACCTGCCCCTGGTGTTCGACGCGCTCGACCTCCAGCTGGCCACGCAGGTGTACCTCTGGGCCCTGCCGCTGGTCTCGTACGCGCAGTGGCAGCAGCAGCACCGGACGGTCTTCATGGCGACGGACTACGACATCGTCCACTACGTCACGTACGCCGACCGGCTCGGCCTGATCACGGCCAACGCGACCACCCCGTACCTCGTCGCGTTCATCGACCTGGGCCGCACGGGCCCGCTCGTGGTCGAGGTCCCGCCCGGTCCCGTGGCCGGCGGGGCGTCGGACTTCTGGCAGCGGGAGTTCGCCATCCTGGGCGAGATGGGACCCGACCAGGGGGGCGGCGGCCGGCACCTCATCCTGCCGCCGGGCACCGAGGAGCCGACGCTGGACGGCGAGTACTACGTGCACCGCGCCACGGGGATGAACGTGATGTTCGGCTTCCGCACGCTCGACCCCGACCCCGTGCGCGCGCAGGGCATCGTCGACGGGCTGCGGATCACGCGGCTCGACGGCCAGGCGGCGCCGCCCACCCGCGTCCTGTCGCCGGAGGGCCGGCGCTGGGACGGCGACCAGCCCCGTGGCCTCGCCTACTTCGCGCTGCTGCACGCGATCTACCAGGACGAGGTCGTCGACGAGCGCGACCGGTTCTTCCTCGCGATGATGCGGCAGCTCGGGATCGAGAAGGGCGCACCGTTCACGCCCGACGAGCGTCTGCAGCGGATCCTCACGCAGGGCGCCGAGGCCGGTGAGCTCATGGCCCAGGCCAACACGTTCGCCAAGCGCTTCGAGGGGTCGCGGTACTGGCCCGACCGCGCCTGGGACCTCGCGGTGCCCATGACCGGCTCGGCGCAGCGCGGGCCCTGGTACGACGAGCTGTTCGAGCGGGCGTCGTGGTTCTACGAGGCCGTCAGCTTCTCCGAGGCCATGAAGAGCCAGACACCGGGGAAGGGGCAGGCGTACCTCGCGTCCTACGTCGCGTCCGACGGCGAGTGGCTCGACGGCGGCCGCGACTACACGCTGCACGTCCCGGCCGACGTGCCCGCGGCGGGGTTCTGGTCGGCCACCGTCTACGACGTCCGGACGCGCTGCCTGATCGACAACGAGCAGCAGCGCGGCGACCGCGGCTCGCGCGACGCCGAGCTCGTGCGCAACGCCGACGGGTCGGTCGACCTGTGGTTCGGACCGCAGGCGCCGGCCGGCCGGGAGGACAACTGGGTCCAGACCATCCCCGGTCAGCACTGGTTCTCATACTTCCGGTTCTACGGGCCGCTCGAGCCGTACTTCGACCGCTCGTGGACGCTCGGCGACATCACGCCGGCGTAGCGCTCACAGCCGTCGCTCGTCGTCGGTGACGTCGCCGACGGAGACGTCCACGCGGACGCGGGCCAGCGGCGGGTCGGCGAGCCCGAGGGTCTGCGCCACGGCGGTCGCCACCCGGCGGCGGGCCTCGTCGGCGAGCGGGAGGAGCGGCGTGCCGTAGAGCGCGACGACCTCGACGGTGAGCCGGTCCAGGTCGTCGTCGGGCGTGGTCGTGCACGTGATCCGCAGGGCGCCGGCCTGCGGGACGTCGGCCAGCGACTCCCGCGCGCGGGCGACCAGGACGCTCGACGCCACCCACAGCTCGCCGTCGGGCAGCCGGCCGCGCACGCGTGCCGAGGGCCGGAAGGCGCGCACGGCCGCGGCGACGACGTCGTCCCGCAGGGCGACCCAGCCGGAATCGGTGTGCTCGCGCAAGGTGCGGGCGGCCTGGGTGAGGAGCTGGTCCCCGTTCATCGCCACGCCTCCAGCCGCTGGATCAGGTGTGCCCGCGCCCGGTGGAGCTGCCCGCGGACGGTGCTCGTCGTCGTGCCGGAGACCTCGGCAATCTGGTCGTAGGTCAGACCTTCCACCTCCCGCAGCAGCCACGTCGACCGTGGGCCCGGTGGGAGCTCACGCAGCGCCACGTTCAGCGCTTCGAGCAGGTCCGCGTCCTCGGCCGACCGCTGCGGGTCGACCGCGCGGCGATCGACCGCGTCGTCCGGGGCGAACGGCAGGGGGAGCGCGGTGCGGGGGCGCCTGCGCTGCAGCGACCGCACCTTGTGCGCCGTGATGGCGAACAACCAGGTGCGCAGCGTCGACCTGCCCTCGAAGTGTGGCAACGCGGTCCACGCGGCGACGAACGCCTCCTGCACGCAGTCCTCGGTGTCCCGAGGATCATCGAGCATCCGACGGGCATAGCGATAGAGCGCCGGGCCGTGGCGGTCGACCAGGTCGGCGAACGCCCGGCGGTCGCCGAGGCCGGCGCGCCGGGCGAGCACGTCGTCGGGAACCTCGCGCTCGTCCATCCCGAGCACTGTGTGCCTCCTGCCCGCGCGGCGCATCCCGGCCGATGTGACGCAGGTCACACCATCATCGCGTGACGAACCGGACAGGACGGCGACCAACCAGGAGCACGCGCCGACCGCGCGCGGACGTCGTCGAGAGAAGGTCACCATGAGCGAGTCCACCGTCACGGCCCCCACCACCCGCTCCCGCCAGAGCGCGCTCGTCACCCCCGAGGGCAGCACGACGATCGCCGACACCGTCGTCAGCAAGATCGCCGGCATCGCGGCGAGCGAGGTCACCGGTGTCTACTCCCTCGGCGGCGGTGCCGCCCGGGCCATGGGCACGCTGCGCGAGCGCATCCCCGGCGCGCGCACCAACCACTCCCAGGGCGTGTCCGTCGAGGTCGGGGAGACCGAGGCCGCCGTCGACCTCGACCTCGTGGCCGAGTACGGCGTCTCGATCGCCGACCTGGCCAACGGCATCCGCCGGAACGTGATCAGCGCGGTCGAGCAGATGACCGGCCTGCACGTGGTCGAGGTCAACGTCTCCGTCAACGACGTGCACCTGCCCCAGGACGACGCGAAGCCGGCCGCCCCCCAGGAGCAGCGGGTCCAGTGACGGGTCCCGACGAGGCTCCGGTGCCCACGCCGCTGGAGGTGGCACCCGACGTCGTCCCCCTCGACCTGGTCGAGCCCGCGCCCGAGGTCGTCGTCATCGGCGACGTCGCCGTCGACCCGCTCACCCCGGCCGAGGCCGTGGCCGTCGCCGTCCTCGCCGTGCCCGGCGTGGTCCGTCTCCACGGCGGTCGCTTCGGCGAGCTCGGCACCTACCTGCCCGGCCGCCGGGTCACGGGAGTCCGCATCGACGACGAGGGCACCGAGGTGCACGTCGTCGTCTCCGACCTGGTCCCCGTGCCCGACACCGCCGCCCGCATCCGGCGTGCGGTCTCCGCGATCGCGCCGATGCCCGTCCGCGTCCACGTCGAGGACATCGACACCATCGTCTGAGGAGTCACCATGTCAGCTGTCGCCATCGGGCTGTTCGCCGGCCTGCTGCTCGCGCTCGTCGCCGCCGTGGGCGGGTTCAGCATGTTCGTGCTCGCCCTCGTGCTCGCCGCGGTCGGGGTGCTCGTCGGTCTGGTCGTCGAGGGTCGCCTCGACGTCTCCGGCCTGGTCGCGGGCCGACGCCGTGGCTGACGCCCGCGGCACGCTCACCATCGCGGACCGCGCGCTCACGCGGATCGCCCGCCAGGTGACGCTCGAGGTGCCGGGTGTCGCGCCGGAGGAGTCCGCGGGGTCGATCGAGCGCCGGCTCGGTCGCGGCTACCCCCGGGTGCACTGGCAGCGCGCCGGCACCCGCGCGCGGGTCGAGGTCGAGGTCGCGATCGTCTGGCCCGCCTCCGCCGCCCGGGTCACGACGCAGGTGCAGGAGGCCGTGCGTCGCGAGCTCGAGCGCCAGGCCGGCCAGGACGTCGCGTACGTCGGCGTGGCCGTGCGCGAGGTCGTGCGTCCCACGGCCGACTCCCGACCGGTCGCGAGGGTGCGATGACCCACGTCGAGACTCCGCGCGCCTTCGCGCCCGCCGCCGCGGCGACCCGCGCCGGCCGGGTCGCCTGGTGGAGCATCGCGCTCGCGGTGCTGGTCGTCGCGGTCGGCGTGCTCGTGGTCCGCGAGGCCCTCGTCGCTGCCGGCACCATCGACGGCGAGCCGTGGATCGCCCCCGCCCTGGACCGCCTCGACGGCGTCGCACCGTCGGCGCTCGTCACCGTGGTCGGCGCGCTGCTGGCGCTGCTCGGCCTGTGGTTCGTGGTGATCGCGCTCGGGCGCCGCGTCCGCACGCGGCTCGCCGTGACGTCGTCGGCGGGCACCACGATCGGCATCGCCGACGCCGCCCGGCTCGCGGCAGCGGCCGCCGACGACGTGGACCGGGTGCTGTCCGCCCGGGCGACCGCCACCCGACGTTCGGTCACGGTCACCGTGACCACCCTGGAGGGCGACGACGTCGCCGACGCCGTGCGGGCCGCCGTCACGGCGCGCCTGGCGCCCCTGGTGCAGCCCCTCTCCGTCCGCGTGACCAGCAGGGTGACCGCAGGCCTGCACGCGGGGGGTGACCGGCGATGAGGCGATCGGTCCTCGCGTTCGACCGGGTGGCCCTCCTGCTCCTCGGGCTCGTGCTCCTCGTCCTCGGCGTCGCCGCGGTCGGGTGGCAGGTCGGCTTCCTCGGCGACGTGTGGCCGGACGTGCCGTCGTCGGTGGCGGTCGACACGGCCCAGGTGACCGAGGCGTCGAGCTACGCCGCCCTCGCCGGCGTCGTCGGCGTCCTGCTCGTGCTGCTCGGCCTCTGGTGGCTGCTCGCGCACCTGCCGCGCCGCTCCGTCGGGTCGCTGCGGCTGCCGGCGGGGGAGCAGGCCGGCCGGCTGGTGGTCGACCCCGGTCCCGCCGTCGCCACCGCCGCCGAGGTGCTCGCCGACGACCCCCTGGTCCGGTCCGCGCGCGGCGCCGTCCTGGCCGATCGCGGCGAGCTCGTCGTGCGCCTGCGCGCCACGGTCGACCCCGACTCCGACCTCGACGCCGTCGTCGCGGCCTGCGACGGCGTGCTCGCGGACCTCGCGCACGTCCTGCCCGCCGAGCAGCTGCGCTCGCGCGTGGAGCTGTCCGTGCTGCGGCGCGGGGAGGCGGGACCGCGCGTGCAGTGACGATGTCGGACGCCCGGTGCAGACTCGACGCACCGACACTCCGTCGAGCGCGAGGAGCACGCCATGGGCAGGGACGCGGTCACGGGCTGGGTCGAGCGGTACGAGCAGGCGTGGCGGGCGCAGGACGCGGACGGGCTGGACCGGCTCTTCCACGAGGACGCCCGGTACCTGCGCTCGCCGTACGACCCGGAGCCGCTGGAGGGCATCGACGCCATCCGCGGGTTCTGGAAGGACGACACACCCTTCGAGATGACCGCGAACGTCATCGCGGCCGACGGCCGGGACGCGGTGGTCCGCGTCGAGGTGCGGTACGGCGGCGACGAGCCGCAGGAGTACCGCGACCTGTGGGTGCTCCGGTTCGGCCCCGACGGGCGTGCCGAGCTGTTCGAGGAGTGGGCCTACTGGCCGGAGAAGACGTACACCGCGTCGGCCCCCGCCTGACCTCGGTGCGGCCGGTCGCCGTGCACGTTGCCGACGAGGTCCTCGACGACCTCCGCGACCGCCTGCGCCGGACGCGTTGGCCCGCGACCGTGCCCGGTGCCGGCTGGTCGCGCGGCGTCCCGGTGGACTACCTGCGCGGACTGGTGTCCTCGTGGCTCGACGAGTACGACTGGCGCGTCGTCGAGGCCCGGCTCGACCCCGTCCCACAGGTCCTCGTCGAGATCGAGGGCCAGACGTTCCACGCCCTGCACGCGCGCTCGGCGGACCCGTCGGCGCTGCCCCTCGTGCTCACGCACGGCTGGCCGGGGTCGGTGCTCGAGTACCTGGACCTGCTGCCGGAGCTGACCGCGCCGGGGCCGGACGCCTTTCACGTCGTCGTCCCGTCGCTGCCCGGCGTCGGGCTCTCGACGCCGCTCGCCGGCCCAGGCTGGGACCACCGCCGGATCGCCCGAGCCTGGGCGACCCTCATGGAGTCGCTCGGATACGACCGCTATGGCGCGGCCGGCGGAGACACGGGGTCGGTCGTCTCGCCCGAGCTCGGGCGGGTGGCGCCCCGGCGGGTGGTCGGGGTGCACGTGCACGGGAACCTCGACGTGCCGGAGGTTCACGAGGCGGGGACGGATGCCGAGCGCGAGCGGCTGGCGTGGGCGTCGCGTCGCCGCGAGACCGACACCGGGTACGCGGCGCTGCAGTCCACCCGGCCGCACACCCTCGGTTATGCGCTGGCGGACTCGCCGGTGGCGCAGCTCGCGTGGATCGTCGACAAGGTGCACGACTGGACCGACCCGGCGGTCGACGACCCGGCCGAGGCCGTCGGTCGCGACCACCTGCTCGACCTGGCGACCTTCCTGTGGGTGACGGGGTCGGGCGCGACGTCCACGCACCTCTACTTCGAGAACCGCGTCGCCGCACCCCGGGAGGCCGTGGCCGACGACGTGCCGTTCGGCCACGCCCTGTTCCCGACCGACCCGGCGATCCGCCACGTCGACGCCCGGGCGCACCGGCTCGTGCACTGGACGGAGCACGCGCGGGGCGGTCACTTCGCGGCGCTGGAGGCGCCGGACGTGCTGGTCGATGACCTGCGGACGTTCTTCCGGCCGCTGCGCCAGGTGGCGCGGCCGGTCGAGGAGGTCAGTCCAGCAGGCTGACGATCTCGTACGACTCGGGGTGCGCCTGGGCGTCGATCCGCTCGCGGGCGAGGGCGAACGCCTCGGCGGGCGTCGCCACGACCGCGCTCGCATGGAGCTCGGGCGCGCAGCTCAGCACGCTGTACAGCGGGCCCAGCGGGTTGCCGTCGTCGTCGCACTTGCCGACGGCGACGACGAACACCTGGTGCAGGACGTCGGGGGTGGTGTCGGTGAGGAGCGTCACACCTGAGTCATCGGCACGTCGGGCGCGATCCTGGAACGAATGCGGCACGCAAGCGGTGAACGAGGCGTGAGAAGGTCGTGCTCATGCCCGCTGTCATCCGGCCGTTCCACCCGTCCGACCTGCCGTCGATCTACCGCATCTGCCTGCTCACGGGCGAGGTCGGCGGCGACGCCAGGGCTCTGTACCGCGACCCCGACCTGCTGGCGCACCTCTACGCGGGCCCGTACCCGATCGCGGATCCCGGTCTCACGTTCGTCGTCGTCGACGAGCTCGGGATCGTCGGCTACATCGTGGCGACGGCCGACACCGCCCGGTTCGAGCAGTGGCTCGAGCAGGCGTGGTGGCCGGCGCTGCGGGCGCGCTACCCGCTCCGCGAGGATCCGCGCGACGGCACCGAGGACCACGTGCTCGTGCAGCGGATCCACGACTGGCCGCGTGCCGACGAGGCCCTGGTCGAGCGGTTCCCGGCGCACATGCACATCGACCTGCTGCCGCGCGCGCAGGGCCAGGGGCTCGGGCGCCGGCTGGTCGAGACGTTGTCGGAGGCCCTGCGCGGCCGCGGTGTCCCGGGCATGTACCTCGGTGTGGACGACAGGAACGGGGGCGCGATCGCGTTCTACCAGCGGGTCGGGTTCGTGCTGGCGGAGCAGCACGAGTGGGGGCGGACCCTGGCGCTCGACCTCAGCTGACGGGCTGTTCGTCGCCCGGGGGCGCGTCGCGCTGGAGCGCGAGCAGCCGGTCGACGTCTGCGAGGGTGGCGCCCGGCATGGCCAGCAGCGCGCGCAGCCGGTCGAGCGGCACGGCGGCTTCGTCGGCCGGCTTGGGCGCGCGCTTGCGGGGCGACAGGAAGAAGTTGGCCAGGTAGCCGGTGAACGTCCCGAAGATGCCGACGCCGACGACAATGATCATGGCCCCGATCACGCGGCCCTCGTTGGTCACCGGGTAGCGGTCGCCGTAGCCGACGGTGGAGATGGTCACGATCGTGTACCAGAGCGCGTCGGACGCGTCGGTGATGTTCGCGTCGGGGGCGTTGTCCTCGACGGCGAGGATGGCCATGCTGCCGAACTGGAGCACGAGGATGCCGGTGAACAGCAGGGTGTACAGCGCGCTGCCCGCGCGGTCCCGGACCAGCCTGCGCAGCACGCGCCGGCCGCCCGTCTCGCGCAGCAGCCGGAAGACCCGGACCAGGCGGAAGATGCGCAGGAACTTGAGCTGCGGGAACGGCAGGCTCGCCAGCAGGTCGGCCCACCCGAAGTGCCGGAAGAAGTAGCCGTTGCGCGAGGGAGCGGTCGCCAGCCGGTAGCTGAAGTCGATCAGGAAGATCCCGCTGAAGATCGCGTTCATCACGAGGAGGACCTCGTCCAGGTCGCCGCCGCGACGGGCGAAGGCGATGAGGACGAGGTTGAAGATCGACAGCAGCGACAGCGCTCCGATGAAGAGCTCGTAGCCGATGTTCTTCAGCTCGCTGCGGGCTGCGCTCACGAGGGGAGTGTCTCAGTTCGCGCTCCGTCCGGCGCTGACCGACGCGAGGCGGACCCGCGGCGAACACCCGGCGGCGGTCAGATGAACGCCGTGACGACAGTCAATGACTGCTTGACTCGACGCCATTACTGGCGCACTCTTGGGAAGACGTCGCAGGGCCGGATCCTCAGGAGGGTGGGGATCCGGCCCTGCGCGGGCGTGAGGGGTGCGACTGCTGCGGTCGCAGTGAGGTGCTGGGAGCGGGTGACGAGAATCGAACTCGCGCTATCAGCTTGGGAAGCTGAAGTTCTGCCACTGAACTACACCCGCGTGACCGACAGGATCGGTCCGGCAGAGAGCATACCCGGATGGGTCGCTGCCGCCGAACTCAACCCCGCACGGTCATGGTGAACGCGCCGCAGCGCTCCTCGCCCGGCTCCAGGACGAAGACGCCCGTGCCCGGGACGCCCGCGGCGTGCAGCGAGAAGCCGTTGTTCACGTTGGTCACGGGCTCGACCGCGAAGTACGACCGGCGCCGCGGGGCGTAGACGACGAGGTGCGCGTAGACGGGGTCGGCGTGCACGTCGACCGCGACGCCGAGGTCCTCGTACGTGATCCGCACCGGTGCGCCCGGCTCCCAGTCGGTGAGGACGTCGTCGACGAACCCCAGGCCGAGTCGTCGGGCGACCCGGAAGTCGGCGCGCGCGGGGACGTCGCCCGCCGGCCCCTGGGCCAGGGCGTTGACCAGCGAGTAGCCCTTCCGTGCGGGGACCTCGAGGACGGGCTGGCCGGGCGTCGGCGGCGCCGACGTGCCCACCGGGGAGAGCGTGCGCTGCAGGTACGGGTGGTGCCCGAAGCCCGCCGGGAAGGGCTCGACGTCGACGTTGCGCACGGAGGTCCCGACGGTGAGCCGGCCGCCGGTGAGCGTGTACGTGATCTGCGCCCGGAACTGCCAGGGGAAGTTCACGCCGACCAGTCCGGTGGTGTCGAGCTCGAGGACGACCCGGCTGTCCGACCGCTCGACGACCGACCACGCCGAGTACGCGACGGCGCCGTGGATGGCGGTCCCGTCCGCACCGTTGCGCTGGAGCTGCCACGTGCGGCCGCCGAACGTCAGCAGCCCGTCGCTGATCCGGTTGGACCACGGCACCATCGGAAAGCTCGAGCACTTCTCCGGCTGGCCCAGGGCGGACCGCCGCGTCGGGCGCAGGAGGTCGCGCCAGAYCCCGTCGGACGTGCGGACACGACCGCCGGCGAGGGCGGCACCCGTGCCCGGGAGCACGTCGAGCTCCCACGTCGCATTGCGGAGGGTGACCACCCGCGACGTCTCGAGGGCGGGCGGCGCAAGCGCTTCGATGTCCTGGACAGCCGTCATCGCAGCATCCCGTCGGGACCCCGCGGGGTCAGACGGTCACCTCGACCCGGACGACCTGCCCCGGGGCGGCGTAGGGGACGAGGTTGCCCTCGACCGGCGTGCCGTCGACGGTCAGGCGCCCGCGGGCGCCCTCGGTCCCGGAGTTGGTCACGTGGATCTGGTAGGTCGCGCCGCGAGCCACGCGCGTCACGGTGAAGGAGGGGACCTCCGGGCCGATCTGCGGGTCGACGACCAGACCGTCGTAGTCCGGGCGCACGCCGAGCAGGTACTGCGACACCGCGACGAAGTTCCACGCCGCCGTGCCGGTCAGCCACGAGTTCTTGGCCTCGCCGGCGCGCGACGCCTCCTTGCCCGCGATCATCTGCGCGTACACGTACGGCTCGAGCTTGTGCGTGTCCGAGATCTCCTCGCGGTACGCCGGCGTGATCCGCTTGTAGTAGTCGAACGCCTTCGCGCCGCGGCCGACCACGGTCTCGCCGATGATCACCCACGGGTTGTTGTGGCAGAAGATGCCGCCGTTCTCCTTGTACCCGGGCGGGTAGGTGGAGACCTCGCCGAGCTCGATCTGGTACGTCGTGTACGCGGGGTACTGGAGTACCAGGCCGTGCGGCGTGCCCAGCATCTCGCCGACGGAGTCGAGCGCCTTGATGGCCGGCGAGCTCGTCTCCAGCCCGTCCACGCCGATGCCGGCCATGACGGCGAAGCCCTGCGGCTCGATCCAGATCTTGCCCTCGGGCTTGGCGTCGGTGCCGACGGGGTTGCCGTAGAAGTCGTAGGCGCGCAGGAACCACTCGCCGTCCCAGCCGTGCTCGAGGACGGCGGCTCGGACCTCGTCGACCACCTTGCGGGCCTGCGAGGCCACCTCGGTCAGGCCGCGGCGCGACGCCAGCTCCGCGAACTCGGCGCCGTAGAGCACGAACTGCGCGGCGATGAACACCGACTCGGCGTGCCCGCCGGCCTGGTTCTCCGTGGTCTGGAACGACTCGCCCGGGGTGGTCGAGAAGCAGTTGAGGTTGAGGCAGTCGTTCCAGTCGGCGCGGCCGATGAGCGGCAGGCCGTGCGGCCCACGGTTGTCGACCGTGAACTGGAACGAGCGGACCAGGTGCTCGAAGAGGGGGACCTCGGAGCCGGGCGCGTTGTCGAACGGCACGAGCTCGTCGAGGATCGCGTCGTCGCCGGTCTCCTTGATGTACGCGGCCACGCCGGCGATCAGCCACAGCGGGTCGTCGTTGAAGCCGGACCCGATGTCGTTGTTCCCGCGCTTGGTCAGCGGCTGGTACTGGTGGTACGCCGAGCCGTCCTCGAACTGCGTCGACGCGATGTCGATGATGCGCTCGCGGGCCCGCTCCGGGATCAGGTGCACGAAGCCGAGCAGGTCCTGGTTGGAGTCGCGGAAGCCCATGCCGCGGCCGATGCCGGTCTCGAAGAACGACGCCGAGCGCGACATGTTGAACGTGACCATGCACTGGTACTGGTTCCAGATGTTGACCATCCGGTCGAGCTTCTCGTCGGTGCTCGTCACCGAGTACGTCGACAGCAGCCCGGTCCAGTGCGCCCGCAGCGCCTCGAACGCGGCGTCGGTCTGCTCGGTCGTCGCGAAGCGGCCCAGCAGCGCGTGCGCGGGCTCCTTGTTGATGACCTGGTGGGCGTCGTCGGCCCACTTCTGCTCGTCCGGGTTCTCGACGTAGCCGAGCACGTACGTGAGCGACCGGGACTCGCCCGGCTCGAGCGTGAGCTCGATCGAGTGCGAGCCGACCGGGTACCAGCCGGACGCGACGGAGTCCGCGGACTTCCCCGCGCGCGGGACGGTCGCCTCGCCGAGGCCGTTGTAGGCGCCGACGAACGTGTCGCGGTCGGTGTCGAAGCCCGACGCGTGCGTGTTCACGCCGTAGACGGCGTAGTGGTCGCGGCGCTCCCGGTACTCCGTCTTGTGGAAGACGGCCGAGCCGTACGGCCCGTCCTGCTCGACCTCGACCTCGCCGATGGAGAGGTTGCGCTGGTAGTTCGTCTGGTCGTCCTGCGCGTTCCAGAGGCAGAACTCGACGAACGAGAAGAGGCTGATCGACTTCGTGGCGTCGGACGTGTTGGTGACGGTGACCTTCTGGATCTCCGCCGTCTCGCCGATGGGGACGAAGAACAGGGTCTCGACGGAGATCCCGCGGCGCTCGCCCGTGATGCGCGTGTAGCCGAGGCCGTGGCGGGTCTCGAAGTGGTCGAGGTCCGCCTTGACCGGCAGCCACGACGGGGTCCACACGTCGCCGCCGTCGTTCACGTAGAAGTACCGGCCGCCCGCGTCGGCGGGGATGTTGTTGTAGCGGTACCGCGTCAGGCGGCGCATCTTGGCGTCGCGGTAGAACGAGTACCCGCCGGACTGGTGCGAGATGAGCGAGAAGAACTGCTCGGAGCCCAGGTAGTTGATCCACGGATAGGGCGTGTGAGGCGTCTCGATGACGTACTCGCGTGCCTCGTCGTCAAACTGGCCGTACCGCATGGACTTGCCCCTCGAGTGCTCGGCAGTGGCGCCTGCTGCTCCCCGACCTCCCCCGCTGCAGTGCGGGCGGTGCGTCGTGGCTTCCGGCGCGATATCAGTGTGCGAGAGCGCTCCCACGCATCTCCCGACGAGAGCATAGCCGCCAAGATCGTGTGGTGGAACGGCCCGGGGGGCCGAGGAGCAGAAAACCCTCGTCGGCCCCCGGCCCGGTCAGCTTGCCAGGGCGGGCGTGCGGACCGGAACGCGCCGCGGGTCCAGGCCGACCGCGAGGACCGTGCCGACGGTCAGGTGGAGCGCCGCCAGCGTGGCCACGGCCGCGGGTGACGATGCGCTGAGCGGCCCCAGCAGCGAGATCAGCAGGACGATGCCGCAGGTCAGCCGCCACGCGACGGCCGTCCGGCGGCGGAGCAGGGTGCGGACGCCCCAGGCGCCGAGGGTGACGACGAGGACGGTGAGCACGACGGCCGGTGCGCCGATCGTCTGCGTGGGTGTGCCCGCTTCGAGGTCGACGCCGGCGACGGGGACCGCGAGCCCCCAGATCACGAGGGCGAGTGCGGCGGCGGTGACGGCGACGAGCCAGACGGGGATCGGACGGGCCATGAGCTTCTCCTGACGGTCGAGGTGGACGACGCCCACGCTCCCGGTTGGGCCGGTGCCGCCACCTCGGGCCGTGGTCGGGCGTCCTGCCGCCCGAGGACCGGGGTGCCCCCTCCTTTGGTCGGTGGTGGCCCGGTCGGCCGCGTTCCTACGCTCACCGCATGACCTGCGACGACCCGTCCCTGCGACGCGACGTTCCCGCCGTTCCCGTCCTGCTCGGGCTGCTGGCGGGGATGGCCGCGCTCACCTTCTTCGCCGCGTGGGCCGCACGGGGCGACGGCGTGCCGCTGGCGGTCGACCTGCTGCTCGGCGTCTTCGCCATCGCGGTGCTGCCCCTGCTGCGCACCCGGCCGCTGCTCGGCGGGATGCTGCTGGGCGTGCTCGCGGCGCTGAGCCCGGCGGCGACGCCGTCGGCGACGGCCGGCACCTATGTGGTCGCCCGCCGTGAGCGGCTGCGGATCGCCGTTCCCGTGGCGGTCGCGAGCCTGGTCGGGCACGCGGTGCAGGCGCTCTGGCGGTCCGTCGGGCTGCCGCTCGGATGGTGGCTCCTGTGCGACGTCGCGGTCCACGCGGCGCTGCTGGGCTGGGGCGCGTACGGCCGGACGCGCGACGCGCTGGTCGACGAGTGGCGGGCGCGGGCCCGGCGGGCGGAGGAGGAGCAGGCGGGCAAGGTGGCCGACGCCCGCCGCGCCGAGCGCACCCGGATCGCGCGCGAGATGCACGACACGCTGGCGCACCGGCTGACCCTGCTGGCCACGACCGCCGGCGCCCTGGAGTACCGGGCGGACCTGTCGCCGGAGCAGGTGCAGGCCGCGGCCGGCGTGGTGCGGACCAGCGCGGGCGAGGCGCTCGACGAGCTGCGGACCGTGATCGGCGTGCTGCGCGAGTCGCCGGAGGAGCTGCGGCCGACGCCGGGCATCGCCGACCTCCCCGCGCTCGTGGCGCAGGAGCGCGCGGCGGGGGCGCGCGTCACGCTCGACGCCGCCGACCTCGTCGTCCCCACCGCGGTCGGGCTCGCGGTGTACCGGACCTGCCAGGAGGGGCTGACGAACGCGCGGCGGCACGCGCCCGGCTCGACCGTGTCCGTCGCGGTCCGGCTCGACGACGGGTTGCGGGTGCGGGTGGGCAACGGACCGGGGGGCCGGGGCCTCGGCCCCGGGACCGGCACCGGTCTTGTCGGGCTGACGGAACGGATCGAGCTGCTGGGTGGGACGGTGTCGGCGGAGTCGACGTCGGACGGCTTCGTGCTGGAGGCGTGGCTACCGTGGGAGCCGTGACGGTCCGGGTGCTGGTGGTCGACGACGACGCGCTCGTGCGCTCGGGGCTGACGCTCATGCTCGACGGGGCGCGCGGCATCGCGGTGGTCGGGCAGGCCGCCGACGGGGGCGCCGTGCCCGCGGCGCTGGACGTCCACCCCGTCGACGTCGTGCTCATGGACCTCCGGATGCCGGGCGTCGACGGCATCACGGCGACGCGGGCGGTGCGCCGGCGACAGGACCCGCCCGCCGTGGTCGTGCTCACCACGTTCGACACCGCCGACGAGGTCGAGGCCGCCATGCACGCCGGCGCGAGCGGCTACCTGCTCAAGGACACCGACCCGGAGCGGATCGTCGAGGCGGTGCTGGCGGCGGCCGCGGGCGAGCCGGTGCTGTCGCCGCGGGTGGCGCGTCGGCTTATGGACTCGACCGCCCGCGCGGGCGGGTCGCGGGCCGCGGCCCGGGCATCGCTCGACCTCCTGACCGACCGCGAGCGGGACGTCGTCGTCGCGATCGGGCGCGGTGCGAGCAACGCCGACATCGGCCGCGAGCTGTACGTCTCGCTCGCCACCGTGAAGGCGCACGTGTCGAGCATCCTGCTCAAGCTCGGGCTGGAGAACCGGACGCAGGTGGCGCTGCTCGTCCATGACGCGGACCAGCCCTGAGGACCGCGCGGACCGGACTAGCGTGGCCCCCGTGCTGCTCTCCGACCGCGACATCAGGGCCGAGCTCGAGTCGGGCCGCGTGGCCCTCGACCCCTACGACCCGGCCATGCTCCAGCCGTCGAGCATCGACGTGCGCCTCGACCGGTACTTCCGGCTGTTCGACAACCACAAGTACCCGTTCATCGACCCGGCGGCGGACCAGCCGGAGCTGACGCGGCTGGTCGAGGTCTCCGCGGGCGAGTCGTTCGTGCTGCACCCCGGTGAGTTCGTGCTCGGGTCGACGTACGAGGCCGTGACGCTTCCCGACGACATCGCCGCGCGGCTCGAGGGCAAGTCGTCGCTGGGACGCCTCGGCCTGCTCACGCACTCGACCGCGGGCTTCATCGATCCCGGGTTCTCCGGCCACGTGACGCTCGAGCTGTCCAACGTGGCGACGCTGCCCATCCTGCTGTGGCCCGGCATGAAGATCGGCCAGATGTGCTTCTTCCGGCTGTCGTCGCCGTCCGAGCACCCCTACGGCTCGTCGGAGTACGGCTCGCGCTACCAGGGTCAGCGCGGCCCGACGGCGTCGCGGTCGTGGCAGAACTTCCACCGGACGGACGTCTGAGGCGTGGCCCGGCTCACCCGGCTGCGGGCGGACGACCCTGGTCTGCGGGACCGACACCTTCTCGCGCTGCCGCCCGACGTCGAGGCCGACGAGGTCGAGGTGCTGGCCATCAGCCGGTTCGCCAACGCGCGCTGGGAGGAGCAGCAGCAGGACGCCCTGCAGCCGCGCGGGATCATGGGGCCGATGACGGCGGCGCTCGGCATCCGCGCCGTGGGGTCCGCGACCGTCCCGCCGCGCACGCTCCGGCTCGCCCGGCTGTCCACGCTCAACGGTCCGTACCGCGTGGAGGCCGAGGACGCTGTCAGCCTCGGACTGCCGACGACGTGCACGCTCGCGTACGTGCTCGTCTGCCCTCGGGAACGCGGCGAGAAGCCCTACCCGGGCGGCGACCGTGACGGCCTCAAGCGTGCCTTCCCCGACGCGATGCCGATCCGCGAGGAGGAGCGGGTGCTGCAGTGGCTGGTGGCGGCCGCCCGTCGGCTGGGCGGCTCGGTGCGCATCGGCGAGCACGGCACGGTCCTGACGCCCGACGTCGACAGCGCGATCGACCTCACGGTGCTGTCCGACTCGTGGCTCGAGCCCGCCGAGGCCCTTGCCGTCGTCCAGCAGGTGCTTCCGCGTGCACGGCTCAGCGAGGCGACCGGCACGTGGACCGGCCCGCAGCCCGGCGTCGGCCGCGACTCGGGCGGCCGGCCCGGGTGGGTCGCCGAGGCCGGCGGGCGCGGGCTGTCGGCAGCGCTGGAGCAGCACGGGGTCGCCGACGAGGCCGAGCGGCGGAGGCTCCTCGACGAGGCCGCGGCGTACGACGAGATCATGATCGCGGTGCCGCCGGCGCCCGAGGCGTACGGCGTGCTCGTCGACCTCGGGCACGACGGCACGCTGTCCGTGGAGGCCGGCGCCGAGACCTCGCTGCCGCCGCTCATGCGCAGCCTGCCCTGGACCGCCGGCGGGGTGGTTGCCTACCGCGTGCACTGGGAGCCGCCGTTCATCGAGGAGCTCGAGGCCGAGCGGCCGTCGTTCGAGCACCGCGTCGCCCGCTCCCGCGCCGCTCCGCTCGTGCAGTCCGTCGCGCGGGCCGTGCACTCGGCGATCGGCGGCGAGATCGCCGACGAGGCCGACTTCCTGGTCGACCCCGAGGACGTCTGAGGTGAGCGGCTCGGTCGTCCTGATCACCGGGGTCATGGCCGCCGGGAAGTCGACCGTCGCGCAGCTGCTGGCCGAGCGGCTGCCGCGGGCCGCGCACGTGCGAGGCGACGTGTTCCGACGGATGCTCGTCTCCGGGCGGGCCGACGTCGCGCCGGACCTGTCCGACGAGTCCGTGAGGCAGCTGCGGCTGCGCTACCGGTTGTCCGCCCTCGTGGCCGACGAGTACGCGGACGCCGGGTTCACGGCCGTAGTCCAGGACATCGCGCTCGGCGACGACCTGCCCGCCTGGGTGGCGATGTTCCGGCACCCGCCGCAAGTGGTCGTGCTGGCGCCGTCAGCCGCGACCGTGCACGCGCGAGAGGCAGCCCGAGCCAAGACCGGCTACGGGTCGTGGACCGTCGAGGACCTCGACTCCGGGCTGCGCGACGGGACACCGCGGATCGGGCTGTGGCTCGACACGTCGGACCAGACGCCGTCGGAGACGGCCGACGTCATTCGGGCGGAGCTCGGGCTGTGACGGCGCGGACGAGCGCCGGGATCCTGCTGTTCCGGCGGACGGCCGGGCTCGAGGTGCTGCTCGGGCACATGGGCGGACCGTTCTGGGCGCGCAAGGACGCGGGCGCGTGGTCGATCCCGAAGGGCGAGCCGTCGCCGGGCGAGGATCCGTGGACGACCGCTCGTCGGGAGTTCGCCGAGGAGCTCGGCGTGCCGGTGCCGGCCGGTGAGCCCATCCCGCTCGGCGACGTCCGGCAGAGCGGCGGCAAGGTCGTGACGGCGTGGGCCCTGGAAGGCGATGTGGACGTCTCCTCGATCACCAGCAACCTGGTCGAGATCACGTGGCCGCCGCGGTCGGGGCAGACCCTGATGGTGCCGGAGCTGGACCGGGCCGGCTGGTTCGCGCCGGACGAGGCGCGGCGGCTCGTCGTGACCGCTCAGGCCGCGTTCGTCGACCGGCTCGAGGAGGCGCTCAGGTGAGGTGGTCGAAGGCGCCGTCGACCCAGCCGATGTGCCGGTCGGCCGATCGGCGGACCACGTCCTTGGCGTCGTCCGCGATGACGTTCGCGAAGTTGCCGTAGAGCCGGTCGAACTCCAGGCGGTCCAGGTGGTCGGCCACGCGCCGGGCCACCGCGCCGGACAGCGGCAGGTGGTTCGGGTAGCTGCGCATGAAGGCCACGGACTTGCGGTCGGGGTTGGCGAAGACCGTGTCGCCCGTGAGCAGGACCCCGCGACCCTCCGCGCCGGCCGCCCAGTGGACGATCGCACTGCCCGGGAAGTGGCCGCCGGGCTGGCTCAGGGCCACGCCGGGCAGGATCTCCCGTTCGCCCGACCACGTGCGGATCACCGGGTCCGGGCGGTTGACCCAGCGGGCGTCGGCCTCCGCGACGAGCACCTCGGCGCCGCCCAGCGCGCGGCTCCACTCGACCTGGGCGCCGAACATGTGGGGGTGGCTCGCGGCGATGTAGCGGACGGTGCCCGTGGAGGCGATCGCCTCGACCACGGCGTCGTCGAGGAAGCCGATCGGGTCCCAGAGCAGGCTGCCCTCGGGCGTGACCAGCAGCTTCGCCTGCTGGCCGATGCCGGCGCCCGGCGTGCTGGTCACGGCGAACAGGTCCGGCTCCAGCGGGTCCACCGACGCCGTGTAGCCCTGCGACCGCAGCTCCGACAGCGTGGTCCAGCGCTGCCCGGCCGCCGGCACCCACTGGCGCTCGTCTGCGCAGATCGGGCAGACGTCGAGCTGTTCGGCGCTCTCCACCGCGCAGGTGGCGCAGATCCAGAAGGTCATGCCGATCACGCTAGCCGGATGTACAGGTCTCGCAGGAGGGCGATCTCGGCGCCGTGGTGGACGACCTCCTGGTTCATCCACCAGACGACGTCGAGGAACGTCTCCTCGGCGTCCGACCCGTTGGGGTAGGTGCTGTAGCCGACCGTGTCGAGGGCGGCGTCGTCGGCACCCAGCAGCGTCGCGCGCCACGCCGCGATCGCCGCGGCCAGGCCCGCGACGGCGCCCGCGGCGGTGCCCTGCGGCTCGTCGCCCGCCTCCGTGTGGGTGTGCGTGCCGTCGGTGTGGTCCGCGCGGCCGGCCAGCGTCTTGGCCACGTGGTTGATCCGCCAGCCGATGGACGTGACCGGCGGCGGCCACGGGTGCGGGCGGCCGCCGTCGTGGCCCCACTCGCCCGACCCGACCAGCCGCGTCGCGCCCAGCCCGCCCGGCCCGTCGACCTGCCGGCGGATCGTCCAGGCGCCCGGGACCGGCTCCCAGAGGACCTCCGCGTCGGTGAGCGGCGGCACCTCGACCTGCACGTCGTCGCCGCTGTCCATGGTCGGGCCGGTGAGGCGCTGCAGGAGGCGGTTGCTGGCGAAGTCGTACTCGGCGAGCAGGGGCGCGAGGCGCGGGGGGACGGTCACGGGGTCGACAGTGGACCTCGGGCCCCGCCGGTCGCAACAGGATTCAGGCCGGCTTCACCACGCACCACTCGTTGCCCTCGGGATCGCGCAGCACCTGGAACGAGCCGGCGGTGTCGGCGTGGACCTCGCCGAGCCGCGTCGCGCCGAGCGCTTCGGCCTGCGCGGTGGCCGTGGCGATGTCGGCGACCTCGACGTCCAGGTGCATCCGGTTCTTGGCGACCTTGCCCTCGGGCACCCGCTGGAACGCGACGCGCGTCCAGCCGGGCGGGTCGACGTAGTGCCAGTCGTCGTCGCGGGCCCGAGGCTCGCCGCCGAGCACGTCGGCCCAGAAGCGGGCCAGGGCCGGCGGGTTCGCGCAGTCGAAGACCACCTCGTCGATGCGTCCGATCATGCGGCGACGGTACCGGCGAGGTGGGTCGCGAGTGGCCGGTTTTCAGGCGGCGGCGGGCGTCGGTTCGGTGCTGGCGAACTGGGTGCGGTAGAGCTCGGCGTAGACGCCGCCGCGCGCGAGCAGGTCCGCGTGCGTGCCCTGGTCGATCACCCGGCCGGCCTCGATCACGACGATCGAGTCGGCCTGGCGGATGGTCGACAGGCGGTGCGCGATGACGATGCTGGTGCGACCGACCAGGGCCTCGTCTAGGGCGGCCTGCACCGCGGACTCCGACTCGGAGTCGAGGTGCGCCGTGGCCTCGTCCAGCACCACCACGTCGGGGGCCTTGAGCAGCAGCCGGGCGATGGCCAGGCGCTGACGCTCGCCGCCGGACAGGCGGTAGCCGCGGTCGCCGACCACGGTGTGGATGCCGTCGGGCAGGCTGGCCACGAGGTCCGCGATGTGCGCCTGGCGCAGCGCGCGCTCGATGTCGTCGTCGGTGGCCTCGGGCCGGGCGTAGCGCAGGTTCTCCGCGATCGTGTCGTGGAACAGGTGCGCCTCCTGGCTGACGACGCCGACGGTGGCCCGCAGCGAGGCGTGCGTGACGTCGCGCAGGTCGGTGCCGGCGATGCGCACCGCGCCGCGGGTCGGGTCGTACATGCGCGTGACCAGCTGGGAGATAGTCGTCTTGCCGGCGCCCGAGTGACCCACGAGCGCGACCATGTGGCCCGCCGGGACCGTGAAGCTGACGTTGCGCAGGGTGTCGTCGATGGGCTCGTGGCGCAGGGTCGCGACGGACTCCAGCGACGCGAGCGAGACCTCGTCGGCACCCGGGTACCGGAAGCCGACGGTGTCGAGCTCGACGCTCGCGCCGTGCTCCTGCACCGCGGGCCGCAGGTCGACGGCGTCCGGCTTCTCGGCGACGGTCGGCTCCAGGTCGAGCACCTCCAGCACGCGCTCGAAGCTGACCAGCGCGGTCATCACGTCGACCTGGACGTTGGACATCGCGGTGAGCGGTCCGTAGAGGCGGCCCAGGTAGGCGGTGAGGGCGACGACGACGCCGACGGTGAGCTCGCCGCGGATCGCCATCACGCCGCCGAGCCCGTAGACGATGGCGACCGCCACCGACGCGAGAGTGGTCAGGCCGACGCGGAACCACGTGGAGTACAGGGCGCGCGTGACGCCGATGTCGCGGACCCGACCCACCTGCGCCGCGTAGCCGGCCGACTCGCGCTCCGGGTCGCCGAAGATCTTGACCAGGTGGGCACCCGCGACGTTGAACCGCTCGTTCATGATCTGCGCGGCCTCGGCGTTGAGGTCGTAGCTCTCGCGCGTGATCTTCGCGATCTTCTTGCCGAACCAGCGGGCGGGGAAGACGAAGGCCGGCAGCAGGACCAGGCTCAGCAGGGTCAGCTGCCACGACATGCTCAGCATCGCCGCGAGGACGAAGACGATGGTCAGCGAGTTGCTCACCACGTTCTGCAGCGTGCTGGTGAACGCCTGCTGCGCGCCCAGCACGTCGCCGTTGAGGCGCTGCACGAGCGCGCCGGTCTTGGCGCGGCTGAAGAACGCGAGCGGCATGCGCTGCACGTGGTCGAACACCGCGGTGCGCAGGTCGAGGATCAGTCCCTCGCCCACCTGCGACGACACCCAGCGGTCCGCGACCGACAGGCCCGCGCCGACGATCGCGAGGCCGGCGACGACCGCCGCGATGCCCAGCACGAGAGTGGTGTTGCCCTTGCTGATGCCGTCGTCGATGAGGTTCTTGAACAGCAGCGGCGTGACCGCGCCCGCGGCCGCCTCGAGCCCGATGAGGACGACGAAGACCGCGAGCTTCACCCGGTACGGGCGCGCGAACTCGAGGATGCGCTTGAGGGTGGCGCGCGTGAGCTTGTGGTCCGCGACCGTGCGGTCCTTGGCGAAGCTGCGCATGTTGGGACTTCCGGTGGCCATCGACACGGGCCCACCTCCTGGTTCTGGGGCTCCACCGGAGCAACCGGCCGCTGCGGCGGCGGATTCCTTCTCCGATGCGATGCTGAGGTTAACTCACTATGTGCCTGGTTCACAACATGGGGTAACCTCTCGGCCGTGGACGAATCGGGGGAGCTGCTCGAGCTGCTCTACGGCGTGCTCCGCGGCGTGCGGCGGGACGCGGCCGACCGGCTCGAGCTGCAGGGCACCACGCCCGGGCAGCTGCGCCTGCTGCGGATGCTGGAGAAGTGCGACGGCCCGCGGCGGCTCGGGGAGCTCGCGGCGGCGCTGGACGTCGCGCCGCGCTCGGTGACGTCGAAGGTCGACCTGGCCGAGCAGGACGGGCTCGTCCGGCGGCTGCCCGACCCCACCGACCGGCGCGCGACCCTGCTCGAGCTCACCCCGGCCGGGCGCGCCCTGCTCGCCGCGATCTCCGCGCAGCGGCACGAAGGGGCGGCGGAGCGGCTCGGGCGGCTGTCCGAGGCCGAGCAGGCCGAGCTGCTGCGGATGCTCCGGGTGGTCGCCGAGCAGTAGCCGGGACGATCGGCCCGCCCGGCGGTCGCGGCGCGCGACATCATGGGGTCGTGCCCAGGACGCCGGACGACGACGAGCTCGAGCTGATCCGTCGTTCCGGCGTGGTGCTGCAGGTCGGGCGCCTGAGCCTGTCGGCCGGCACGGGCGCCTACCGGGTCAAGGCGTCGATGGCGCGCGTCGCCCACGCGCTCGGGATCGAGCGGCACGAGGCCCACGTGACCCTGACGGAGATCACCACGACCTCCCACCGGGGCGCGAGCTTCCGCACCGAGGTGACCGAGGTCCGCAGCATCGGGGTCGACGTGGACCGGCTGGCGGGGCTGGAGCGCCTGGCCGGCCGGCTCGACACCGCCGGCACCGCCGGCACCGCGACGGTCGAGCAGGTCTCGACCGAGCTCGACCGGATCGCGGGCAAGGCGCCGCTGTACCCCGTGCCGCTCAACGCGCTGTGGGCGGCGATCGCCTGCGCGGCCTTCTCGTTCCTCAACAACGGGGGTGTCGTCGAGATCGCCGGCGTCTTCGTCGGGGCGTACCTGGGTCAGGCGCTGCGGCGCACGATGCTGCATCGCAAGTTCAACCAGTTCGGCGTCACCATGCTCGCCGCGACCGTGGCGTGCCTCGGCTACCTGGGGTTCGTCACGCTGCTGCAGGCGTTGGGCGTCACGGGCGGACGGCACGAGGTCGGCTACGTGTCGGCGGTCCTCTTCCTCATCCCGGGGTTCCCCCTGGTGACCGGCTTCCTCGACCTGGCCAAGCTCGACTTCTCGGCGGCGGTCGCCCGGCTGACCTACGCGCTGATGATCGTGACGTCGGCCGGCCTCGCGGTCTGGGCCCTCTCGCTCGTGGTCGGGCTCACCCCGGACCCGCCCAGCCCGCCCGCCCTCGCCGCGGGTCCGCTGATCGCGCTCCAGCTGGTCGCCAGCTTCCTCGGGGTGCTCGGCTTCGCGCTGATGTTCAACAGCCCCTGGCGGATCGCGCTCGCGGCGGCCGTCGTCGGGATGGCCGCCAACGTGCCGCGCATCCACCTGGTCGCGGCGTCGGTGCCTCCGCAGGCCGCTGCGGCGATGGCGGCGCTGGTGGTGGGCCTGCTCGCCGCCGTCGTGGCGCCACGGCTCGACGTCCCGCGCATCACCGTCTACGTCCCCGCCGTGACGATCATGGTGCCCGGCGTGCTGGTCTACCGGGCCGTGTTCCACATCTCCAACGGCCGGACGGTCCAGGCGCTCGACTACGGGGTGCAGGCCGCGCTCGTCGTCGCAGCGCTGGCGATCGGGCTGGCCATCGCGAGGATGCTCACCGACCGGACGTGGGCGTTCGAGCGCTGACGGTCAGACCTGCTGGGCGCGCTGGAGGCGGGCGTAGCGGCCGTCGGCGGCGAGCAGGTCGTCGTGGGTGCCGACCTCGACCACGCGGGCGTCGTCGAGGACGACGATCCGGTCCGCCGAGCGGATCGTCGACAGGCGGTGCGCGACGACGAGCGTGGTGCGGCCGCGCATGAGCCGGGCGAGGGCCTCCTTGACGGCGGCCTCCGACTCGGGGTCGAGCGCGGAGGTCGCCTCGTCGAGCAGCAGGATGCGGGGATCGCGGACGAGGGCCCGGGCGATGGCGATGCGCTGGCGCTGGCCACCGGACAGGCGGGCGCCGCGCTCGCCGACGACGGTGTCCCAGCCGTCCGGGAGGGCGTCGACGATCTCGGCCGCGTTGGCGTCGACCAGGGCGGCGCGCACCCGCTCGTCGGACACCTTCGGCATGCCGTACGCGACGTTGTCGCGGATGGAGCCCTCGAACAGCACCGACTCCTGCGGCACCACCGAGACGTGCCGGCGCACGGAGCGCAGGTCGAGGAGCGCGGTGTCGACGCCGTCGAGCAGGAGCCGCCCGCCGGTCGGCCGCAGGAAGCCCAGTGCCAGGTTGAGGACGGTCGACTTGCCGGAGCCCGACGGGCCGACGAACGCGACCGTCTGGCCGGCCTCGATGGTCAGGTCGATGCCGTCGAGTGCGTCCTGGTCGGCGTCGGGGTAGCGGAAGTGCACGTGCTCGAGGGTGAGCCGCCCCTCGACCCGCTCGACGCGGCGCTTGCCGGCGTTCTCTTCGAGGTCCGGCTCCTGCATGACCTCGGCGATGGACCGGACCGACTCGATGCCCTTGGCGCCGATGGGCAGGAGCATCAGCAGGTTGGTCACGGCGCCGGTGATCAGCGCGAAGTACGAGCTCAGCAGCACCACCTGTCCGGCGGTGATGGCGATGATCCCGGTGATCGACATCCACGCGGCGAGCACCAGGCAGAGGACGCCCAGCAGCTGCAGGCTGACCCAGCTCAACGACGCGAACCGGCCGTTGAGCACGTCCAGCCGGAAGCCGGCGGACCGCACGCCCTCGGCGCCGACCGCGACGCGCTCCTCGGCGGTGGCCTCCAGGCCGTGCGCGCGGGTGATCGGCATCAGGGTGGCCATCTCGCCGACGCGCGCGGAGAAGTGCTCGACCTCGCGGCGGAACGACTCGTTGCGCTCGCGGGACCGCTGGGCCAGCACGGCGCGCAGCAGCACGGCGAGCGGGATGGTCAGCGCGTAGACCGGCAGGAACTCCGGCACGGCCAGCGCGGTCATGACGATGGCGCCGAGCATGACCATCGTCGCGCTCAGCAACGGGTGCGCGATCTGCTGGAGCATCACCTCGACGTTCTCCACGTCGCGCACGACCTTGGTCTGCACGATCGACGCGCTGACCCGGCTGTGGAAGCCGATCGACAGGCTCTGCAGGCGCGAGGTCAGACCGTTGCGCAGGTCGGCGCCGATCTGGCGGACCACGCCCATGAAGAGCTTGGTCCACTGCACGTGGTTGGGGTAGTTCTGCAGCAGCGCCGCGACGGCGACCGCCGCCCAGAGCCACAGCTCGCTGGTCGGGCCGCCGGCCACCACGACGTCGATGACCTTGCCCGTGATCACGGGCATGAGCCAGAGCGGCACGTCCTTGAGCGTGAAGAACGCGACCGCGCTCAGGACGCGGCGCCGGTGCGCCCCCAGCAGCCCGAACACCGACCGGACCGGGTGGGCACCGTCGATGTCGACGAGGGCGAGGTGCGCGTGGGTGCTGTCGGTCACGGGTTCCATCGTGACATTCGTCTGCGGCGCTTGGATAGCGCCTTCCCGACGAATCTTGGATCGATTCGACCCGTCGCGGGAGCCCTCGTTGCGTGGAGCCCGTCGGGCTACGGTGAACGACGACGCCGTCCCCCTGACAGGGAGCTCTTCGCGTGCGCGAGCCGACCACGAACTCATGACCGTCTACCGCGACGCCCTCGGTGTGCCCCACGTCCGGGCGGCGGACCACCGGACGCTGGCGTACGAGCAGGGGCGTGTCACGGCGCTCGACCGAGGGCGCCAGCTCGAGGTCGGCCGGTGGCGCGCCGAGGGGCGGCTGGCCGAGCAGCTCGGGGGCGCCGGGCTCGAGTGGGACCGCTTCGCCCGGCGCGCCCAGCTGGCCGACACGGCGCGGCGTGAGTACGCGGCTCTCGCCGACGAGGACCGCGCGTTCGTCGACGCCTACGTGGCGGGCGTGAACGGGGTGATGGCGGAGGAGCCGTGGCCGGCGTGGGCCCCGCTCGGGATCATGCTCGTCAACCACGCGCTCTTCTCGATGTTCCCGCGGCTGCTGTGGAACGAGCACGTGCACCGGACGCTGGGCGACGACGCCGTCGACCTGTTCGACTCCGGCGAGACCGCCGCGCCGGGCTCCAACGCGTGGGCGCTGCACGGCTCGCGCACCGCGTCCGGCAAACCGCTGCTGGCGGGCGACCCGCACCGGATGATCGAGCTGCCGGGCGTGTACCAGCAGGTCAGGCTCGCGTGCGACGAGTTCGACGTGGTCGGCCTGGCCTTCCCCGGCGTCCCGGGCGTGCAGCACTTCGGGCACACCGGGACGGCGGCGTGGGGGATCACCAACGCGATCGCGCACCACGTCGAGGTCTTCCGCGAGCGGCTGTCGCCCGACGGGCTCTCCGCGCTCGGCCCCGACGGCTGGGCGCCCGTCTCCCGGCACACCGAGACCATCCGCGTGCGGGACGGGGCCGACGTCGGCGTCGACGTGGTCGAGACCGACCGCGGACCGGTCGTGCTCGACGGCCTGAGCGTCCGGTTCCCGGCGAGGGTGTCCTCCGACGTGGGGTTCTCCTGCCTGCTGCCGCTGCTCCGCGCCCGTTCGGCGGCCGACGTCGCCGACGCCCTGCGCGGCTGGGTCGACCCCGTGAACCGGGTGCTCGCCGCGGACTCCGCCGGGGCCGTGCTGACCTTCGACGCCGGTCTCGTCGTGACGCGACCGCCGCAGGACCGCCGGCTGCCCCACGACGCCTGGTCGGAGGCCGCCCGGCCGGCACGGTGGCACCCGCTGGCCGAGCCCGCGACCGTGCGCGACGTGGCGGTGGATGCCAACGAGAAGCCCGCCGCCGAGCGCGACCTCGGGCGCGCGTACGTGGCGCCGTACCGGGCGCGCCGGATCCGCGAGCTGCTGTCCGAGCCGCGCGCCTGGGCGCCCGCCGACATGGCCGCCATCCACGGCGACACCCTGTTGGGCGGCGCCGACGAGCTGCTCGCCTGGGTGCGTCGCGCCGACGACCTCTCGCCCGAGGCCTTCGGGCTGCGCGACCGGCTGCTGGTCTGGGACCGGCACATGTCCGCGGGCAGCGTCGACGCCGGCGCGTTCGCCGCCTGGCGGACGGAGGTCGCGGTGCTGGTCACCGCTCACCCGTCCCTGGCGCGACTGCACGAGCCGCATGGGCACGGCGCCCTGTTCGACCCGTGGCTCACGGTGGCCGGGCGGGTGGCGGACGCGCTGCCGCGGCTCCTCGCCTCGGCGTCGCTCGGCATCGACGGCGCCGCGCTGGCGCGCGAGGCGCTCGAGCGGGTCGCGTCGTCGCCGGTCGACGACAGCTGGGGCGAGCGCCATCGACTCCAGCCCGTCGCCGTGCCACTCGGGGTTGCCGGCCTGGCCGTCGACCCGGTCCCGCTGTCGGGCGACACCGACTGCGTGCGGTGCACCGCGAGCGTGCCCGGCGTGAGCGACCGGTGCTGGCGCGGGTCCGTCGCGCGCTGGGTGTGGGATCTCGACGACCGCGCCCGCAGCCGGTGGGGCGTCCCGTTCGGCGCCTCGGGGGATCCCACGAGCGCGCACGCCACCGACCAGCTGGCGACCTGGACGGCGGCCGAGTCCGTCGAGATCGTCACCGACTGGGACCTGCTGGAGGAGGAGTCCCCGTGATCCCGCGTCAGGCGTCGAGTGCGAGCCAGGCGCCGTCGCGCATGATCCAGCGGCCGGCCAGCTCGTTCTCCTCGCGCCACGCCTGGATCGTCCGCGGGGTCAGCCGGAAGTACGGGTAGGGGTCGCGCAGCGAGCGCGGCTCGAAGCCGGCCTTCGCCGCGAACGCGTCGCCGAGCTCGTCGGGGACCTCGGGGAGGACCTCGACGGTTCCCTGCACGAGCACGACGTCGCGGGTCAGGCCGATGCCGACCTGCACCGACGGGTTCGTCGCGAGGTTGTGCGCGGTCGGGCTCGTGCCCAGCGTCGAGAAGATKAGCGCGTCGTCGTGCCAGAGGAACGAGAGCGGGGTCAGGCGCGGCGCGCCGGTGGCCGTGTCGGTCGTCGCGACCCACGCGTCGACGTCGTGGCCGAGGCGGTAGAGCACGTCCTGGCGGCGCTGCTCGGTGGTGCGGGGGCCGATCACGGTGTCTCCTTCACGCGGTCCAGCAGGAGCAGGGCGATGTCGGTGACCTCGGGGACGCCGACGGTGTGCGACGCGGCGACCCCGTCGGACAGCATCACCGTGCAGAACGGGCAGGCGGTCGCGACGACGTCGGCGCCGGTGGCGATCGCCTCGTCGGCCCGGACGGTGCCGATGCGGGTGCCGATCGACTCCTCCATCCACACGCGCGCGCCGCCGGCGCCGCAGCAGAAGGACTGCTCGCGGTTGCGGGGCATCTCGGCCAGCGCCAGCCCCGGGATCGCGCCGAGCAGCTCGCGCGGCGGTGCGTACACCTGGTTGTGCCGGCCCAGGTAGCAGGGGTCGTGGTAGGTCACGGTCCGCTCGTCGCTGCTCTCGAGGAGCGTCAGCCGACCGTCCGCGACCAGGGTGTTGAGCAGCTCGGTGTGGTGGACGACCTCGTACCGGCCGCCGAGCTGCGGGTACTCGCGGGCGATCGTGTTGAAGCAGTGGGCGCAGGTCACGACGATCCGCTGCGCGCCGATCTCGTTCAGGGTCTCGACGTTCGCGCTCGCCAGCATCTGGAAGAGCAGCTCGTTCCCGGCGCGCCGGGCGGGGTCACCCGTGCAGGACTCGCCGTCGCCGAGCACGGCGAAGCTGACGCCGGCCGTGTGCAGCAGCTCCGCGACGGCCTTCGTCGTGCGGATCGCCCGGTCCTCGTACGCGCCCGCGCAGCCGACCCAGAAGAGGTACTCGAGCTCGGCCGCGGACTCCACGTCGACGCCGACCACCGGCACGTCGAAGTCGAGCCCCTTCGCCCAGTTGAGCCGGTTCCGCGCGGGCAGCCCCCAGGGGTTGCCCTGCCGCTCGAGCTTGCTGAACGTGCCGCCCAGCTCCTTGGGGAACGCCGACTCCATGAGCACCTGGTAGCGCCGCATGTCGACGATGGCGTCCACGTGCTCGATGTCGACCGGGCACTGCTGCACGCACGCGCCGCACGTGGTGCAGGCCCACAGGGCGTCGGGGTCGATGACGCCGGACCCGAGCAGGTCGATGCCCGCATGGCTCTGGTCCACCGACCCCGCCTGCAGGTACGGCGCCGTCGCCGCGGCGTGGTCCCGCAGCGCGAGCGTGACGAGCTTCGGCGAGAGGGGCTTGCCCGTCGCCCACGCCGGGCACTGGTCCTGGCAGCGCCCGCACTCGGTGCAGGTGGAGAAGTCGAGCAGGCCCTTCCAGGTGAAGTCCTCGATGGCGCCGACGCCGAGGCGCGCGTCGTCGGGCAGGTCCTCGAGCGCCTCGAGGTCGACGGGCGCGCCGCCGAGCGTCATCGGCTGCAGCGGCCCGAGCGCGACGCCGCCGGTCGGCTCGCGGCGCGCGTACACGTTGACGACGGCCAGGAACCGGTGCCACGCGACGCCCATGGTGGGCTGCAGACCGACGACCACGAACCAGGACATCGACACGAGGATCTTCACGGTCGCGACGACGACGATCGCCGTCTCCAGGGTGCTCGTCGCGACCCCGCTCCACCATGACCCGAACCACGCCGTCAGCGGGAAGTGCCACGCGTCCTGCGGGCCGAGGGCGTACTCCAGGCCGCGCAGCACCAGCACGCAGAGCACGACGACGAGCACCGTGGCCTCGACGAAGAACGCCTGTGCCTGGTTCGACCCGAAGAAGCGCGACCCGCGCTCCGCCGAGCCGAGCCGGACGCGAAGGGTGATCAGGGCGAGGATCCCGACGAGCGACGCCCACGCGATGGCCTCGATGGCCCACTCCAGCGGCGGGAAGTGACCGATCAGCGGCAGTGAGAACGACGGGTCGACCACCTGCCCGTAGCCGGTCAGCAGCGTGAGGAACAGCAGCGCGAACGACACCATGACGACCCAGTGGGCGATCTTGACCACGGGCCGGTGCTGGAACCGTCCGTGCCCGAGCACCTCGCGCGTGAGCGTCGCCAGCCGGGGACCCACGGGCGCCCAGCGCCCCGACTCGGGCCGCCCGATGCGGACGGTGCGCAGGATCGCGCCCGCGCCGCGCGCGAAGATCGCGACGCCGACCACGGTCGCGACGGCCACGACGACCAGGCACACCACCTGCAGCGCATCCACGCGGCCACGGTAGCGGCGCCGCGGGCCCGGCACCCGCGCCGCCCGCCCCCGAGCGCGCGTGGGCGTCCGACCCTGCCGCACCTGGGGCGGACGGTGCTGGTGTGGCGCACGCGGTGCCCCAGAGGCCCCACCGGTCACACGTGCGGCGGGTTCGGACGTCGCAACGCGGCGCCGGCCGGACACCGTGGGAGGAGGCGTGGGAAATCGGTTGGTAGAGTCTTGACCAAATCTTCAGTGCATCGTGAGGGCGCCGCTCGCCGCCGACGCGCATGCTCGTAGCTGCCCCTGACAACGAGAACCTGACGACCCGACCGACCGACCACCCGCCCTACAGGACGGAGCCGGACGTGCTGCTGCTGCTCGCCGTTCACCTGGCTGCAGCCGTCGTCGCGCCCCTGCTCGTCCGCCTGATGGGCCGCAAGGCGTTCTGGGTGCTCGCGCTCGCGCCGGCCTCCGCGGCCGTCTGGGCGCTGAGCTGGACGTCGCAGGTGCAGGCCGGGAACGGCCCGGTCGAGCAGGTGGAGTGGATCCCGGCGCTGGGGCTGGAGCTGACGTTCCGGCTGGACACGTTGTCGTGGCTGATGACGCTGATCGTCGGCGGTGTCGGCGCCCTGGTGCTCGTCTACTGCTCGGCGTACTTCAAGACGAGCGCGTCGGGCCTGGGGAGGTTCGGCGGCGTGTTCGTCGCGTTCGCCGGCGCGATGCTGGGACTGGTCATCGCGGACGACATGCTGCTGCTGTTCGTGTTCTGGGAGCTCACGACGGTGACGTCGTACCTGCTCATCGGGCACTACGCCGAGCGCAAGGCGAGCCGCCGGGCGGCCATGCAGGCCATCGTCATCACGACCGCGGGCGGGCTCGCGATGCTCGTCGGCATCGTGCTGCTGGGCGAGGCGGCGGGCACGTACCGGCTGTCCGAGGTGATCGCCGACCCACCGCAGGGCACCACGGCGGTCACGGTCGCGATCGTCTGCCTGCTCGCCGGCGCGGTCACCAAGTCGGCGCTCATCCCCTTCCACTTCTGGCTCCCCGCGGCGATGGCGGCGCCGACGCCGGTGAGCGCGTACCTGCACGCGGCGGCCATGGTGAAGGCCGGCGTCTACCTGGTCGCGCGGTTCGCCCCGGCGTACTCGACGGACCCGACGTGGGTGTGGATCGTCGCCGTGCTGGGCTGCGGGACCCTGCTGCTCGGCGGGTACCGGGCGCTGCGGCAGCACGACCTCAAGCTCATCCTGGCGTTCGGCACGGTCAGCCAGCTCGGGCTCATCGTGCTGCTGGTCGGGCTGGGCACGCGGGCCACCGCGCTCGCCGGCCTGGCGATGCTCGGCGCGCACGCCATGTTCAAGGCCGCGCTGTTCCTCGTCGTCGGCGTCGTGGACGCCGCCACCGGCACGCGCGATCTGCGCCGGCTGTCGGGGGTGGGCCGCGAGCTCAAGGTGACCGCGCTGGCCGGCGCCCTGGCGACGGCGTCGATGATCGGGCTGCCGCCGTTCGCGGGGTACGTCGCCAAGGAGGCCGGGCTCGAGGCGCTCCACGACCAGCCCGTGCTCCTCGGCGCGGTCGCCGTGGGCTCGGTCCTCACGGTGGCGTACGGGCTGCGGCTGTGGTGGGGGGCCTTCGCGACGAAGCCCGCCGTGGTGCCCGAGTCCCTCGAGGAGTCGACGGAGCCGGGGACGTCGCTGGGCGAGGCGGCGCGCGACGACGCCCACCCGGCGTCGATCACCCACCCGTCGCTGCTGCTGGTGTGGCCGGCGATGATCCTCGCGGTGCTCGGGCTGGCCGTGGCGCTGCTGCCGCAACTGGGCGAGCACCTGCTGCGGCCCTACGCCGACACGTACCCGGAGGGACCGCCCGGGCACCTGGTGCTGTGGGCCGGGTTCACGCCGACGTTCGTCCTCACGCTCGCGATCCTGCTGGCCGGCGCGCTCCTGTTCGTCGTGCGGGACCGCGTCGAGCGGTGGCAGTCCGGGGGCTACCGCGGGCCCGAGGCCGACGTGGTCTACCGGCGGTTCATGCGGCGCCTCGACGACGTGGCGGCCGACGTCACCGCGGTCACGCAGCGCGGTTCGCTGCCGCTCTACCTCGGCCTGATCCTCGTGGTGTTCGTCCTCGCCGTCGGCGTGACCACGCTGGCCGCCACCACGTTCCCGAGCAGCTTCACGGTCTGGGACAACCCGGCGCAGCTGGTGTTCGCGGCCGGCACCATCGTCTCCGCGCTGCTCGTGGTCCGCGCGCGACGGCGGCTCAAGGCGGTCATCCTGCTGGGCATCGGCGGCTACTCCGTGGCGGGCCTGTACCTGCTGCACGGAGCCCCCGACCTGGCGCTCACGCAGGTGCTGGTGGAGACCGTCACGCTCGTGGTCTTCGTGCTGGTGCTACGCCGGCTGCCCCCGTACTTCTCCGACCGGCCGCTCGCCGCCAGCCGCTGGGTGCGCCTGGCGCTCGGGCTCGCGGTCGGGCTGACCGTGGCCGGCGTGGCGCTCGTCGCGCCCACCGCGCGGATGCACCTGCCCGTCTCCAAGGACTTCGCCAAGGAGGCCGTCGAGTTCGGCGGCGGCAAGAACATCGTCAACGTCACGCTGGTCGACATCCGCGCGTGGGACACCATGGGCGAGATCTCGGTGCTGCTCGTGGCGGCCACCGGCGTCGCGTCGCTCGTCTTCCTGTCCCGGCGAGCCGGCGCGATCTACCGGGCGCAGGACGCGCGCAAGGACCGGGCCGTCTGGGGCGGGGTCGACGACCCGATGGCGGCGCTGCGCCGGCCCGGCGGCGACGACGCGCTGGTGGACGCCGGCGGCATGGTCGCCGACCGCGACGAGTCCGCCGTGCCGTCGAGCGCCTCGCGCGGGCAGGAGTGGCTGCAGGCCGGTCGCACGCTCGCGCCGCAGCGGCGGTCGGTGATCTTCGAGGTCGTCGTGCGCCTGCTGTTCCACACGATGATCGTGTACTCGGTCTTCCTGCTGTTCAGCGGCCACAACGCGCCCGGCGGCGGGTTCGCCGCGGGCCTGGTCACCGGCATCGCGCTCATCGTCCGCTACCTCGCGGGCGGGCGGTACGAGCTGGGCGAGGCCGCCCCCGTGCAGCCGGGCCTGCTGCTCGGTCTCGGGCTGTTCCTGTCGGCCGGCGTCGGGCTGCTCGCGCTGCTGGCCGGCGGCGAGGTGCTGCAGTCCTGGATCCTCGACCTCCACCTGCCGGTGATCGGGGACCTGCACCTGGTGACGTCGCTCTTCTTCGACATCGGTGTGTACCTCGTGGTCGTGGGACTCGTGCTCGACATCCTGCGCAGCCTCGGCGCCGAGATCGACCGGCGCGCGGAGACGGGCGAGGACCCGGTGTCCGTCGACGCCGCGGGCGGCGACATCGAGAGCGACCGGGACGTGCCGTCGCAGGTGCAGGCGGGGGCCAAGCCCGCCAGCTGGGGCGGGGGCGTGCCGTGATCGACATGAGCCCCAACATCGTCCTGGTCGTCACCATCGGCGTGCTCTTCGCCGCGGGCGTCTACCTGCTGCTCGAGCGGAGCCTCTCGCGCGTGCTCATCGGCGTCATCCTCATCGGCAACGGCGCCAACCTGCTGTTCCTCGTCGCCGGTGGCGCCGCCGGCCGCCCGCCGATCGTCGGCGCGACGCCCGAGGGCCAGATGAGCGACCCGCTGCCGCAGGCCATGGTGCTCACCGCCATCGTCATCACCCTCGGCATGACCGCGTTCCTGCTCGCCCTCGCCTACCGCTCCTGGCAGCTGCACCGGCATGACGAGGTCCAGGACGACGTCGAGGACCGCCGCATCGCCCGGCTCGCCGCGCTCGACGAGCTGGCGGTCGAGGGCTCGGACATGGCGGGCGGCGCGGAGACGCTGGACCAGGAGGCCGCGGAGGCCCGGGACGAGACCGACGAGGGCGCACCCGCGAGGGAGGTGCACCCGTGAACGACTACACCTGGCTCGTTCCGCTGCCCGTCGTCATCCCGCTGTCCGCCGCGGGCCTGGCGCTCGCGCTCTACCGCCGCCCGAACGTGCAGCGGCTCGTCTCCGTCGTCGCCCTGAGCCTCGTGCTGGCAGCCAGCGTGGCGCTGCTGGTCCTCGCCGACGACGGCCCCCTGGTGGTCGACGTCGGCGGGTGGGCCGCGCCCGTCGGCATCGACCTGGTGGCCGACCGGCTGTCGGCCCTCATGCTCACCATCTCCAGCGCGGTGACGCTCTGCGTCCTCCTCTACTCGCTGGCGCAGGGCGGGGAGGACGACGAGGAGTCCGCGCCCGTCTCCATCTACCACCCGACCTACCTGGTGCTGACCGCGGGCGTGGCCAACGCGTTCCTCTCGGGCGACCTGTTCAACATCTACGTCGGCTTCGAGATCCTGCTGGCCGCCAGCTACGTGCTCATCACGCTCGGCGGCACGGGCGAGCGCATCCGAGCGGGGACCATCTACATCGTCGTCGCCCTGCTCAGCTCGGTGCTCTTCCTGGTCGCCATCGCCATGATCTATGCCGCCTGCGGGACGGTGAACCTGGCGCAGCTGGCCCTCCGCCTGCCCGAGATCGACCCGGGCGTGCGGCTGGTGCTGCAGGTGCTGCTGCTGCTCGCGTTCGCCATCAAGGCGGCCATCTTCCCGCTGTCCGCCTGGCTGCCCGACTCGTACCCGACCGCGCCCGCCCCCGTCACGGCGGTGTTCGCCGGCCTGCTGACGAAGGTCGGCGTGTACGCGATCATCCGGACGCAGACCTTGCTGTTCCCCGACGGGCGACTGGACGACGCCCTGCTCTGGGCGGCGCTCGCGACGATGGTGGTGGGCATCCTCGGCGCGGTCGCGCAGGACGACATCAAGCGACTCCTCTCCTTCACTCTCGTCAGCCACATCGGGTTCATGGTGTTCGGCGTCGCGCTGGCCACCGACCTCGGCTACACGTCCGCCATCTACTACGTCGCGCACCACATCACCGTGCAGACCGCGTTGTTCCTGGTGGTGGGCCTGGTCGAGCGCGCGGGCGGGTCCACGTCGCTGACCAAGCTGGGCGGCCTGGCCAAGCTCACGCCGGTGCTCGCCATCCTCTTCTTCGTGCCCGCCATGAACCTGGCCGGCATCCCTCCGCTGTCCGGGTTCCTGGGCAAGGTCGGGCTGCTCGAAGCCGGCGTACAAGTCGGCACACCGCTGGCGTACGTGCTCGTCGCGGGCAGCGTCGTGACGTCCCTGCTCACGCTGTACGCGCTGGTCAAGGCGTGGAACAAGGCGTTCTGGCAGACGCCGTCGGAGCCTCGCCCGCCCGTGCGCCTGCCGTTCGGCATGGTGGCGCCCACCGCCGCGCTCGTCGGCGTCGGCCTGCTGCTCACGGTCGCCGCCGGCCCGCTGTACGCCTACACCGAGCGCGCCGCCGTGGCCCTGACCGAGCGCAGCCCGTACGTCGACGCCGTGCTGCCCGACGGCGAGCGCGGTCAGGGCGTGTCCGACGACGTCGCGGAGACCCACCCATGAGCCTGCACCCGCGCCGGCACAAGCTGCGCACCCAGTGGGCGACGGTCGCCTGGCTGACCGTCGTGTGGGTCTTCCTGTGGGGCGACCTGTCGGTGGGCAACGTGCTGGCCGGCCTGCTGATCGCCCTGGCGGTCACGACGGGCCTGCGCATGGCGCCCATCGAGTTCCACGGGCGGATCCGCCCCGTGGGGCTGGTCCGGCTGCTCGTGCGCTTCGGCACCGACCTGGTCAAGGCGTCGTTCGAGGTCAGCCTCATCGCGCTGCGCCCCCGGTACGTGCCGCGGGGTGCGGTCATCGGCGTGCAGCTGCGCAGCCACTCGGACCTCTACCTGACCATGACCGCCGAGCTGTGCTCGCTGGTGCCCGGCTCGCTCGTGGTCGAGGCGCACCGGCTCACCGGCATGCTCTACCTGCACGTGCTCGACGTGCGGCAGAGCGGGGGGATCGAGGCGGCGCGACAGTCCGTGCTCGACCAGGAGGAGCGGGTGCTGCGCGCGTTCGCGTCCGACGAGGAGCTGGCCGCGGCCGGGCTGGGGGTGCGCGTGTGACCGCCGTCGTCGTGATCTGCGGGGTGCTGCTCACCGCCGGCTTCGCGCTGGCCGTGATCCGCGCAGAGAAGGGCCCGTCGATGCTCGACCGGACCATCGCCCTCGACATCGTGGTGACGACGATGATCGCCGCCGTCGCCCTCTACGCCGCCGTGAACCGCCGCGCCGACGTGGTGCCCATCCTCGTGGTGCTCTCGCTCGTCGGCTTCGTCGGGTCGGTGACCATCGCGCGGTTCGCGTCCGTGGAGCCCGAGGGCGAGGGCCGGGTGCGGACGCGGGAGGAGATCGCCGCGCAGGAAGCCGAACGGATGGACGCCGAGGACGATGCGGAGGAGAGTCGCCGCTCGGGCCGACGCGAGGGTCCCGACGAGCACCACGGCGGCGGAGCCGAGGGGGAGGTCCGATGACGCAGGACCAGTGGACGACGGTCGCCGACGTGGCCTCCGCGGTCTGCCTGCTGGGCGGCGCGTTCCTCGCGTTCGCCGCGGGCGTCGGGGTGCTGCGGTTCCCCGACCTGCTGGCGCGCATGCACGCCGGCACCAAGCCGCAGGTGCTCGGCCTGATCCTGGTGCTCATCGGGCTGGCGCTGCGGCTGCGCTCCGGCGGGGCGGTGTGGGCGCTGGTGCTGGTGGCCGTGTTCCAGATGCTCACGGCGCCGGTCGCCGCGCACATGGTGGGCCGGGCCGGGTACCGCACGGGGAAGGTCCGGGGGGACCTGCTGGTGGTCGACGAGCTCACCGACGACGTGGTGCGCTCGCAGGCGCGGGACGAGCGCGCGGAGTCATGATCGCGCGCGACGTCGTCGTCGTCGGCTCCGGCCCCAACGGGCTCGCCGCCGCGGTCACGCTCGCCCGGGCCGGCCTGACGGTCGAGGTGCTGGAGGCGCAGCCGACCGTCGGCGGCGGTGCCCGGACGCTCGACCTCGGCCTGGCGGACGGGGTCGTGCACGACGTCTGCTCGGCCGTGCACCCGATGGCATGGGCGTCGCCCTTCTTCCGCGCGTTCGACCTGCCCGCGCGCGGCGTCGAGCTGGTGGTGCCCGAGGCGTCCTACGCACATCCCCTCGCCGGCGGTCGCGCCGGCATCGCGTACCGGGACCTCGCGCGGACGGTCGGCGGGCTCGGCGTCGACGGTCCGGCGTGGCGGTCCCTGGTCGGCGCGCTCGACCCGGACGTGGCGGTGAAGGTGGCGCTCGGCGACAAGCGGTCGGTGCCCCTGGTCGACCCGGTGGCGGCGGCCCGGTTCGGGCTGGGCGTGCTCGAGCAGGGGACGCGGGCGTGGGACCGCCGGTTCGTCGACGACCTCGCGCCCGCCCTGCTCACCGGAGTCGCGGCCCACGCGATCGGCCCCCTGCCCTCGCTCGCCGCGGCGGGCACCGCCCTCCTGCTGGCCGCGCTGGCGCACGGCGACGGCGGCTGGCCCATCCCGCGGGGCGGCTCGGGCGCGATCACGGCGGCGCTCGTCGCGGACCTCGAGGCCCACGGCGGCACCGTCCGCACGGACCATCGCGTCCGCCGCTACGAGGACCTCCCGCGCGCGCACTGCTACGTCTTCGACACCACGCCCCGGACCCTCGTGGGCGTGCTGGGCGACCGGCTGCCGCCGCGGATCCGCGCGGAGCTGGCCGCGTTCCGGTACGGCGACGCCGCCGCGAAGGTCGACTTCGTCCTCGACGGCCCGGTGCCGTGGACGGTGGCCGAGGTAGGGCTCGCGGGGACCGTGCACGTCGGGGGGACGCGCGCCGAGATGGTCCGGGCGGAGGGGGCGGTCGCCCGCGGCGAGCACGCAGAGCTGCCGATGACGTTGGTCAGCGACCCGGCCGTGGTCGACGGGTCACGCGTCGCGCACGGACGGCGGCCGCTGTGGACGTACGCGCACGTGCCGAAGGGCTCCACCGTCGACGTCACCGAGGCCGTCACCCGGCACATCGAGCGGTACGCGCCCGGGTTCCGGGACGTGGTCGTGACCTCCCGCTGCACGCCGGCCGCGCACCTCAGCGACCACGACGAGAACTACGTCGACGGCGACATCTCCTCCGGGGCGGCCAGCCTGCGCCAGCTGTTCGCGCGCCCGACCCGCCGGCTGGACCCGTACTTCTCCGGGCGCTCCGGCGTGTACCTGTGTTCCGCGTCGACCCCGCCCGGCCCCGGCGTGCACGGGCTGGGCGGCTGGTACGCCGCGAGGCGGGTGCTCCGAGAGCTCGGCATCTCGTCGATGCCCGAGCTCGGAGGTCGGTGATGTTCCGCGCTCCGCAGGTGATCCTCTTCAGCCCGGACGTGCCGCGCGCGTCGGCCTTCCACCAGCGCCTGGGTTTCGTCGAGACCTTCCGGGTGCCGACGGACGGCGACCCGATCCACGTCGACCTCGAGCTCGACGGGTACACGCTCGGCATCGCGTCGGAGGCGTCCACCCGGGACGACCACGGGCTCGACCCGATCGCCGGCGGGCAGTGCGCGGCCGTGGTCCTGTGGACCGACGACGTCCCGGCGGCGTTCGACCGGCTCGTCGCCGGCGGTGCTCCGGCGCTGGCAGCGCCGCACGGGTGGCTCGACCGGTTGTTGATCGCGTGGGTGGCCGACCCGGACGGGAACCCGGTCCAGGTCGTGCAGCACCTCCGGCCGTCGGGTCCAGGTCTGGCTTAGTCGGTCTTCGCGGTGAAGCGCGCCGTGCCGCGGGTGGCCAGCACCCGGGCCATCGCGACGAGCGCCCCGGCGACCCCGGCCGCGACGACGACCTCGGTCAGCCCGGCGTCGCCCTGGTCGTCGGCCTTCGGCGGCTTGTGCCCGGTCCCCGCCTTCCACGCCAGGTTGAGCACCTGCTGGACCGCGAAGGCGGCAGCGATCGCCGCGGCGGTCCCGACGAGCTTGGCGACGATGGACTGCGTCTGCTTGTCGTCCGACATCTGATCCTCCGTGGGTGCGAGACGGTCTGCGACGACCGTAGCCCGGCCTGCGCCTCCGTGCCGCTCCACGGCGGCGTAGGATCGCCGACGAACGACAGGGGAGCGTCGGACCCACGGGTCTGGACGCTGAGAGTGCGGACCACCGCAGACCCTCGAACCTGATCCGGTTGATACCGGCGTAGGGAGTCGGGCTTCTCAGTCCTCGCCGTCGGCCTTCGTGGTCGGCGCGCGACGACCCCCTCCTTTCCGACCAAGGAGGAGCATCACCCATGGCGAGGATCCACTCGCTCGTCGCAGCCGCCGCCGTGCTCGCGCTGGCAGGCTGCTCGGCCATCGGTTCCGACGAACCTGGCCCCAGCTCGTCGTCCGGCACCGTCACGCTGGTCACGCACGACTCGTTCCTGCTGTCCGACGGCATCCTGGCCGACTTCGAGAAGCAGACCGGCCTGAAGGTCGACGTCGTGCAGCCGGGCGACGGCGGCACGCTCGCCAACCAGCTGGTGCTGACCAAGGACGCGCCGCTGGGCGACCTCACGTTCGGCATCGACAACACGTTCGCGTCGCGCGTGGTCGACGAGGGCGTCATCGCACCGACCGCGACCAAGGACGCCTACGAGGGCGCCCTCGTGCCGATCGACTACGGCGACGTCTGCATCAACGTCGACCACACGTGGTTCTCGTCGCACGGACTCGCGGAGCCCGTGACCCTCGAGGACCTCACCAAGCCCGAGTACAAGGACCTTCTCGTGGTCCCCAACCCCGTGACGTCGTCGCCGGGCCTGGCGTTCCTGCTGGCCACGATCGGCGCGTTCGGCGACGACGGCTGGCGGGCCTACTGGACCGCCCTCAAGGACAACGGGCTCAAGGTGGCCGAGGGCTGGTCCGACGCGTACGACACGGACTTCTCCGGCGGCGGCGGCCACGGACCGCGCCCGATCGTGCTGTCCTACGCGTCCTCGCCGCCCTTCACCGTGCCCGACGGCGGCACCGAGCCGACCACCGGCGCGCTGCTGGACACGTGCTTCCGGCAGACCGAGTACGCCGGCGTGCTGGCCGGGGCGGCGAACCCGGAGGGCGCGCAGAAGCTGCTCGACTTCCTGCTCTCCGACGAGGTCCAGGACGACATCCCCGGCTCCATGTACATGTACCCGGCGAGCACCACGGCGACGCTGCCCGACGACTGGGCCGCGTTCGCCCCGCTGGCGACGAACCCGTTCGAGGTGGCGCCGGACGACATCACGAAGAACCGCGAGGCGTGGCTCACGCAGTGGTCGGACACGGTGATCGGCTGACCATGGCCGTCTCGACGCTCACCCGACCGGACGCCGCCCCCGCGGTGGCGTCCGGTCGGGCGCGCCTCGTCGCGTTCTGGTCCCTGGCGGTCGTCGTCCCGCTGCTGTTCCTCGGGCTGTTCTTCGCGTGGCCCGTCGCGGTGATGATCTCGAAGGGGTTCGTCGTCGACGGGCACCTGGACCTGAGCGGCTTCGCGGACGTGTTCTCGCGGCCCCGGACGTGGCGGATCGTCGGGCTGACGATCGCGCAGGCCACTCTCGGCACGGTCATCTCCGTGGGGCTCGGCGTGCCCGGCGCCTACGTGCTGTACCGGCACTCGTTCCGGGGCCGGGCCGCGGTGCGAGCCCTGGTCACGGTGCCGTTCGTGCTGCCGACCGTGGTGGTGGGCGTCGCGTTCCGCTCGCTGCTGGTCAGCGGCGGGCCGCTGGGGTTCCTGCACCTCGACGGCACGTTCGCCGCGATCGTCGCCGCCCTGGTGTTCTTCAACTACGCGGTGGTCGTGCGGGCTGTCGGAGGGCTGTGGGAGCGGCTGGACCCGCGGGCGGAGCAGGCGGCGCGGGCGCTGGGTGCCTCGCCCTGGCGCGCGTTCCGGACCGTGACCCTGCCCGCGCTGACGCCGGCGATCGCGTCCGCCGCCTCCCTCACGTTCCTCTACTGCGCGACCGCCTTCGGCACGGTCCTGGTGCTGGGCGGCCTGCGGTTCGGCACCATCGAGACCGAGATCTGGGTGCAGACGACGCAGTTCCTCGACCTGCGCGCCGCCGCCGTGCTGTCCGTGGTGCAGCTCGTCGTCGTCGCCGTAGCACTGACGGTGGCGGGCCGCGCGCGCTCGCGGCGGGAGCTGGCGCTGTCGCTGAGCACCGATCTCGACACCGTCCGCCCCCTGCGCCTGCGCCGGCCCGCCGGGATGCCCCCGGGCGACGGGCACGCGCTGACGGTCGTTGCCACGCTGGTGACCGCGGCCGTCGTCGCCCTGCTCGCGCTGCCGCTGGTCAACCTCGTGGTCCGTTCGCTGCAGACGCGCGACGGGGTCGGGCTGGACAACTACACGGCGCTCGGCACCACCGGAGGCTCGCTGACGGTGACCGTCTGGCAGGCCACCCTCAACTCCCTGCGCGTCGCGCTGGACGCGACCGTGCTCGCGCTCGTCGTCGGCGGGCTCGTGGCCCTCGTCGTGTCGCGACGACCCCGGCGGGCGGTCGGTCGGCGCGCGGTGGCCGGGCTGGACGCGCTGTTCATGCTTCCGCTCGGCGTGTCCGCCGTGACCGTCGGGTTCGGGTTCCTGCTGTCGATGCACCACCCGTTCGGGCTGCCGGTCGACCTGCGCACCAGCCCGGTCCTGGTGCCGATCGCGCAGGCCGTCGTCGCCGTCCCGCTCGTCGTGCGGACCGTGCTGCCGGTGCTGCGGGCCATCGATCCGCGCCTGCGTGAGGCCGCCGCGACCCTGGGCGCCGGGCCCGGCCGCGTGCTGCGCACGGTCGACCTCTCGATCGCGACGCGGTCCCTGGGCCTCGCCGTCGGGTTCGCGTTCGCCGCGTCGCTCGGGGAGTTCGGCGCGACCTCCTTCCTGGCCCGGCCCGACCGGCCCACGCTGCCGGTCGTGATCTTCCGGCTGATCGGGCGCCCCGGCGCCGAGTCCTATGGCATGGCGCTCGCCGCGTCGGTGGTGCTCGCGGTGCTCACCGCGGGGATCGTCGCGGCCTGCGAACGACTGCGCGCCCCCGGCGCGGGAGGCGAGTGGTGAACGGTCTGTCGCTCCGCGACGTCGTCGTCCGGTACGGGTCGTCGACCGCCGTCGACGGCGTCTCGCTCGACGTCGCGCCCGGCTCCGTCGTCGCGCTGCTCGGCCCGTCCGGGTGCGGCAAGTCGTCCCTGCTGCGGGCGGTCGCCGGCCTCGAGCCGCTCGCCGCCGGCTCGGTCTCCTGGGACGGCGTCTCCCTGGCCGGGGTGCCCGTGCACCGGCGCGGGTTCGGCCTGATGTTCCAGGACGGGCAGCTGTTCGCCCACCGGTCGGTCGCGGGGAACGTCGGGTACGGCCTGCCGCGCGGTTCCGACGTGACGCCCCTCCTTGAGCTGGTCGGCCTGGCCGGCTACGCATCACGGGCCGTCGCGACCCTGTCCGGTGGCGAGCGCCAGCGCGTCGCCCTGGCCCGAGCCCTGGCACCGGCACCTCGCCTCCTCCTGCTCGACGAGCCGCTGTCCGCCCTCGACCGCGCGCTGCGCGAGCGCCTCGCCGTCGATCTGCGCGCCGCGCTCGTCGCCACCGGCACCACCGCCGTGTTCGTCACGCACGACCAGGACGAGGCCTTCGCGGTCGCCGACCGGGTCGCCGTGATGTCCGCGGGGCGGCTGCTGCAGGTGGACGAGCCCGCGTCGCTGTGGACCCGGCCGGTCAGCCGCGAGGTCGCGTCGTTCCTCGGCTACGAGGCGTTCGTGGCGCTGGACGGCCCGGCGGCCGCGCCGCTGCGCGAGGCCCTCGGGGTCGCCTCGTCGGCCGCGACCCTGGCCCTGGCCGAGGGCGCGTTCGTCGTCGACCGCGCCGGCGTCGCGAAGGGCACGGTCCGGGGGATCTCGTCGCGGCGTGGGCGGTCCGAGGTCCGCGTCGACGTCGACGGGATCGGCGTCGTCACCGCGCTCGGCCCCGTGGGTGGTCGGTGGTCCGTCGGCGACGTCGTGGTGCTGGGCGTCGAGCCGGACGCGCTCGCGGTCCTGCCGCTCGAGTGATCGCGCGCGCGGCCCGGCCGGGCTACGGTCGGAAGATCCGCTGGGCTGGTCGAGTACCGAGGTGATGGCGATGACGCTGGAGCTCCGACAGATCGTGGCGATCGACATCAGCGCCCCGCTGGGCACCGTCTCGAAGCACCTGCGCGAGCCCGAGCTCGTGCACCGCTGGTTCGGCTGGGACCACGACGGGCTGAACGCCGAGATCCAGCAGATCTTCGTCGACGGACCGACCGAGACGCAGGACGTCGTCGGCGACGAGACCATCCACGAGCTGCACTGGCCGCACCACGACACGCTGACCCTGCGCTCCGCCGTGCACGAGCCCCACCACACGCACCTGACCATCACCCGGCGGAGCCACCAGGGGACCTCGTCGTTCGACGGCATCCGCGACGAGATCGACGAGGGCTGGATCGCGTTCGCCCACCAGCTGCGCTTCGCGGTCACCGTGCACCCCGACCAGGAGCGCCGCACGCTCAGCAGCTTCGGGCTGCCCGCCGGCGAGCGCGACGACCGGCTGCTCGACCGCGCCGGGCTCATCGGGGTGCGTGGTGTGCCCGTCGGAGGGCACGTCCAGGCGCGCCGGCCCGACGGCACCCTGCTCGGCGGCACCCTCGACTACGTGACCCCGCTGCAGATCGGCCTCCGGCTGCACGGCATCTCCGAGATGTACCTCGTGCTCATGGAGACGCCCGCCGCCCACACCCCGCCGCACGGCACCGTCGACGCCATCCTGTCCACCTACGGCCTCGACGACGTCACGTTCGGCCAGGTGCAGGAGCGGTGGGGCCGGTGGTGGCAGCAGGCGATGCCGCACGCGAGGGTCAGCTCAGCTTGAGCTGCCACTCCCCGGAGCCGCCCGCGGGCCGGAACCCGAGGGCCACGTTGATCGCGAGCATGTAGGAGTTCTCCTCGGCGTTCCACGTGCCGACGCGCCTGACGCTCGGTCGCTCCGCCGCGAGGCGTTGCAGGTTCGCCGTCTTGACCAGCATGCCGAGGCGCTTGCCCCGGTGCTCCTTCAGCACCAGCGTGTCGTGCTGGTGCACGAACTCGTCGGTGTTCGGCACGGCCATGAACGCCGTGAACGCGGCCAGCGTGCGCGTCGGCAGGTGCTCCGCGGCCAGGACCAGCAGCTCGATCCCGCGCTCCTCGAACTGCTTCTCCGTGACGCGGACCCGTTCCGCGTCCCAGACGTCCTCCTGGAGGTCCAGGCCGCCCAGCGGGACGTCCGTGCTCATCCGCGTGTTGAGCAGGGCGAACTGGTCCACCCACTCCTCCGGCGTCGCGCCCCGCCAGCTCACGGTGCCGTAGTCCGGCCCGGCCTTCGCCTCGGCCTGCGCGCGGTGCTCGGCGATGAACGCCGGGTCGAACGGCAGGTCGAACCGCGAGTACCGGGCGACCTGCTCCAGGGCGAAGCCGCGCGCGAGCGCGAACCGGGTCCCCGCGTCCGTCGTCGAGACCCGGCCGGAACCCGTCGACGGGGCGAGCGTGTCCGGCCCCTCCGGCGGTTCCGCCTGCTGGTCCGTCGACATGGTGAGGTTGGTCCGGCCGTCGGCGCGCACCGTCGCCTCCACGGCGTCGAACAGCGCGGTGCCGATGCCCTGCGAGCGGTGCGCGGGCCGGACGCCGAGATCCGTGTGCGCCGTGTGGGTGTTGTCCTGCAGGGGCATGTTCACGGCGGCGTAGGCCAGCACGCGCTCGGGGTCCGGGGCGTCGGCGTCGTCGTCGCGCACCGCCACCCAGCGAGGCTTGCGGTCGTAGCGCTGGTCGTGCAGCGACCCGAGGACCTCCTGGGCGGTGCGCTCGAAGTCCCGGTTGCCCCACGACGTCAGCAGGACCTCGTTCATCGCCGCCGTGTAGCCGTGCAGCAGCCAGGCCTCGGGGGCGTCGACGGTGTCGCAGACCGGCACCTCACGGATCGACCACGTTGTCATGGGTTCCACCATCCGCCGGTCTCGGGGGTGGCGCGAGCCCTTTTCGTCCGTCGCTACTCTCACAGGATGGTGTGGCTCGAGATCGTCGGCTGGGCCGGCTCGCTGCTGGTCATCGTCTCGCTCACGCAGGCCAGGGTGCTGCGCTTCCGCGTGCTCAACCTGGCCGGGGCCGTGATAGCCACGGTGTACAACACGATCGTCGGCATCTGGCCGTTCGCCGTCATGAACGGCGTCATCGCCGTGATCGACGTGTACTGGCTGGTCCGGCTGCAGCGCGAACGCCACGACGAGCAGGTGTACGGCGTCCTCGAGGTGCCCTCCGACGACGCCGTCCTGCACCACCTGCTCGCCGAGCACGCCCCCGACATCGCCCGCTTCCACCCGACCTTCGCCGCCACCGACCCCGCGCCGTCCGCCGCGTTCGTCGTCGTCCGCGGCGACGAGCTCGTCGGCGCCGTCGTCGTCCGGTCGGCCGGCTCCGGCGTCGGTCGCGTGGACCTCGACTACGTGACGCCGCGGTACCGCGACTTCACGCCCGGCGAGTTCGTGTACCGCGACAGCGGCGTCTTCGCCGCGCACGGCTTCCGGCGGCTCGTGATCGGCGGCGCCGCGCCCGCCGAGTCGCGCGCCTACCTCACCCGCGTCGGCTTCCGCGAGACCGCCGCCGGCTGGGAGCGCGAGGTCGCCGCCGCCGCGTGACGCCGGCCGGGTGGGAGCGAGGTTCCCGCCGCCGGGTGACGCGGCCGGCTGCGAGCGCGGGGTCGCCGCAGCGGCGTAACGCCGGCGTGCCTCGCCCGCCAGCCGGGCTGTGCTGGCCGCCCGGCGCACGCCGGCCGCGCGCTGCCCGACCTTGGGC
>NZ_JBFUKJ010000024.1:0-70377 GCF_056400905.1 Cellulomonas sp. P4_H12 | reverse complement strand
GGGCTGGACGCCCGCAGCCTCCGGTGCCGCGAGCCCGGTCACGGCGCCGGCCAACCCGTCGGCGGCTCGCCCGCTCCAGGCCGGCACCGCCCCCGGCCAGTCGGGCAACGCACCGTCGCGACCGGGCACGGCCCCCGCCCAGTCGAGCAACGCACCGTCCCGACCGGGAACGGGATCCGCCCAGTCCGCAACCGCTCAGTCGTCCGCCGCAGCGGGCCAGTCGGGCACGCCACCGCACGGTCGCCCGTCCTGGGCGCACGCCGCGCCGGCGCCGGCCCCGAGCCCCTCCGCGGCCGCCCCTGACCCCCAGGGCCCGGCGGCGTGGTCGGCCGTCCCGCCGCCGCCCGGCGCGCGTCTCCGGCCGGGATCTCCCTCGGGCCCCGATGCCGAGCCGGTCCACGCGGGCCGCCCCACCTGGATCCGTCCGACCACCGAGCCGACCCCGCCGGCAGAGGAGTCCACCGCGGCGAACTCCCGGGCCGACGCCTGGCGCCGCGCGTGGGGTCTGCCGCCGACGGACGCGGACCCCGCGACCGCAGCGGGCACCGACGACGCCCAGAGCACCGAGGACGCCACGAAGGAGGACGGACGATGACGCGCAGCCCGCGCTCCCGCCGCCGCCTCGCCGCCCTCGGGACCGTGCTCCTGCTCAGCCTCGCCGCGTGCGCGAGCCCGCTCCCGCAGCCCGAGCCCGAGCCGGTGCCGGCGGTCGCGCCCGCAGCGACGACGGTCGTGCAGTCGCAGGACGTGCTCACGTCGCTGGGCGCCGTCCTCGCCTCCGCGGATGCCGCCCTCGACGCCGCCCAGCTCCCGCCCAGGGTGGAGGGTCCGGCGCTGGCCGTGCGCACCGCCGAGTACGTGCGGGCCACCGCGACCGCGGGTGCCAAGCCTCCGACGGCCCTGCCGACGGACGCGCAGGCGCTGATCGTGCCGCAGACGGACGTGTGGCCGCGGACCCAGCTGGTCGTCACCAAGCAGCCCGACGACCTGCAGGCCCCGCGCATCCTGGTGCTGCAGCAGAACGCGCCGCGTGACCCCTACAAGCTGTGGGGCTGGGGGCGCATGGGCGCGGGCGTGCAGATGCCTGCCACGGCCGCCCCCGAGACCGGCAGCCCGGTCCTGGCTCCGGACGCGACCGGCCTCGTCGTGACGCCGACCGAGGCCTTGCAGCAGTACGCCGACGTCCTCGCGAACGGCGACGCGTCGGCCTATGCCGCCACGTTCGCCCCGGACACGTTCCGCTCGAGCATCGAGGCCGCGCGTGCGGCAACGGCGGCGGGCGTGCAGGCGGCCGGCACCGCGACGGAGACCTACACGCCGGAGGCGGCGCCGACGGTCGCGCTCGGCACGGTCGACGGCGGCGCGATCGTCGTCGGCCAGCTCACCACCGTGTCCACCGTGACGCTCACCGTCGCGGGTGGGACGATCCCGATCTCCGACCCGTTCTACGCGGCTCTCACCGGCAAGCAGAGCGGCGGCAGCAACTTCGTCCGGACGTTCACCGACGTCCTCGTCATGTACGTGCCCCCGGCGGACAGCGGCGCCCAGGTGTTGCTCCTCGCCGCGGAGCACGCCGTCACGTCGGCGACGGCCGAGTGACACAGCACCACCCGCACGTGCCCTGAGCTGATCGACCCCGACCCGTCCGCAGCAGGCCTCGAAGGAAGAACGACGCATGTCCCAGCCGACCGGACCACGCCCCCGCCTCGACGTCCGCGGAGCAGTCGACCTGTCGACGCTGAACCGCCCGCCGACGCCCGCCCCAGGGACCCCCGGCGGGCTGCCGGCGCCCGGGACGTACGTGGTCGACGTCGACCAGGAGTCGTTCCCGGCGCTGGTGCAGTCCTCCACGGAGTACCCGGTCGTCGTGGTGCTCTGGTCGCCGCGGAGCGAGGCGAGCGCGACGGTCGCCGCCGACCTCGCGACGCTGGCCGACGAAGACGCCGGCCGCTGGCTGCTGGCGCGGATCGACGCCGAGGCCAACCCGCAGATCGCCCAGGCCTTCCAGGCCCAGAGCGTGCCGACGGTCGTCGCCGTCCTGGCGGGCCAGCCGCTCCCGCTGTTCCAGGGCGCCTACCCCCTCGACCAGGTGCGTGCGGTCCTCGACCAGGTCCTCGCCGCCGCCGAGGCCAACGGCATCACGGGCCGCGCCGCGCCGAGCACGGGGGAGCAGCCGCCGCAGGAGGAGCCAGAGCCCGAGCTCCCGCCCCTGCACCAGGCCGCGTACGACGCGATCGAGCGCGACGACCTGGCCGCCGCGACAGCTGCCTACGAGCAGGCGCTCAAGGAGAACCCGCGCGACGCCCAGGCGCGAGCCGGCCTCGCGCAGGTCGGGCTGCTCGACCGGACGCGCGACGCCGACCTGCAGGCCGCCCGTGCCGCAGCCGCGGCCGACCCCAAGGACGTCGACGCGCAGTTCGCCGTCGCCGACCTCGACATCCTCGGCGGCAAGGTGGACGACGCGTTCGCGCGACTCATCGACCTGCTCCGGATGACCGCCGGCCCCGACCGCGAGCGTGTTCGCGTGCGCCTGGTCGACCTGTTCGAGGTCATCGGCGGCGACGACCCCCGGGTCATCGCGGCCCGGCGCGCCATGGCCAACGCGCTCTACTGAGCGTTTGCGCAGGTCAGCGCCCGTTCGGGTGACGTGACCCGCGTCACCGGACACGGATTTGCCCTCCGGGCCGCGGGCTGCGTAATCTTCTCGATGTCGCCCGGCAGGGAGGAACGGACACCGCGGATCGAACCGCAGTGGCTGGTCCCCCGGGCAGACCACCTCGGACACTCCGACCGGCGATCTGATCGTCGGTCACCTGGAGCGTCCGGACGCGGAACCGAGGTTCCACCCCAGCTAAATCGCCTCTGACGAGGGGATTTGACGGGGCGGGGCGGCTCCGCTAAGTTAGAACGGTTGCCTCCGGACAGGTTGAAAGGCCTGGAGGGATGCGCGTCTGTTCCTTGAGAACTCAACAGTGTGCCAAATAGTCGATGCCATATGGCTCGCTATCAGAGGTGGTCATGCCCTGTTTGGGGTGTGGGTGCTGAGGTGGTGGGTCTTGGTTGAGATTGGTGCCGTTTCTTCTACCTCCGTGGAAGGCGGTGCCACAATTCAGCCGAATCTGATTGGTCCTTATCGGGACCGTTTCGTGTGTCGGTTGCTCTGCTGCCTTTGGGTGGTGGGGTGCCATGTAGACATTTACGGAGAGTTTGATTCTGGCTCAGGACGAACGCTGGCGGCGTGCTTAACACATGCAAGTCGAACGGTGATGGCCAGCTTGCTGGTCTGATCAGTGGCGAACGGGTGAGTAACACGTGAGCAACCTGCCCTAGACTCTGGAATAACCATGGGAAACGATGGCTAATACCGGATACGAGACACACACGCATGTGTGGTGTCTGGAAAGATTTATCGGTCTGGGATGGGCTCGCGGCCTATCAGCTTGTTGGTGGGGTAGTGGCCTACCAAGGCGACGACGGGTAGCCGGCCTGAGAGGGCGACCGGCCACACTGGGACTGAGATACGGCCCAGACTCCTACGGGAGGCAGCAGTGGGGAATATTGCACAATGGGCGCAAGCCTGATGCAGCGACGCCGCGTGAGGGATGACGGCCTTCGGGTTGTAAACCTCTTTCAGCAGGGAAGAAGCGCAAGTGACGGTACCTGCAGAAGAAGCGCCGGCTAACTACGTGCCAGCAGCCGCGGTAATACGTAGGGCGCAAGCGTTGTCCGGAATTATTGGGCGTAAAGAGCTCGTAGGCGGTTTGTCGCGTCTGCTGTGAAAACCTAAGGCTCAACCTTGGGCTTGCAGTGGGTACGGGCAGACTAGAGTGCGGTAGGGGTGACTGGAATTCCTGGTGTAGCGGTGGAATGCGCAGATATCAGGAGGAACACCGATGGCGAAGGCAGGTCACTGGGCCGCAACTGACGCTGAGGAGCGAAAGCATGGGGAGCGAACAGGATTAGATACCCTGGTAGTCCAYGCCGTAAACGTTGGGCRCTAGGTGTGGGGCTCATTCCACGAGTTCCGTGCCGYAGCWAACGCATTAAGYGCCCCGCCTGGGGAGTACGGCCGCAAGGCTAAAACTCAAAGAAATTGACGGGGGCCCGCACAAGCGGCGGAGCATGCGGATTAATTCGATGCAACGCGAAGAACCTTACCAAGGCTTGACATACACCGGAAACTTCCAGAGATGGTTGCCCCGCAAGGTCGGTGTACAGGTGGTGCATGGYTGTCGTCAGCTCGTGTCGTGAGATGTTGGGTTAAGTCCCGCAACGAGCGCAACCCTCGTCCCATGTTGCCAGCGGGTTATGCCGGGGACTCATGGGAGACTGCCGGGGTCAACTCGGAGGAAGGTGGGGAYGACGTCAARTCATCATGCCCCTTATGTCTTGGGCTTCACGCATGCTACAATGGCCGGTACAAAGGGCTGCGATACCGCGAGGTGGAGCGAATCCCAAAAAGCCGGTCTCAGTTCGGATTGGGGTCTGCAACTCGACCCCATGAAGTCGGAGTCGCTAGTAATCGCAGATCAGCAACGCTGCGGTGAATACGTTCCCGGGCCTTGTACACACCGCCCGTCAAGTCACGAAAGTCGGTAACACCCGAAGCCAGTGGCCCAACTCGTAAGAGGGGGAGCTGTCGAAGGTGGGACTGGCGATTGGGACTAAGTCGTAACAAGGTAGCCGTACCGGAAGGTGCGGCTGGATCACCTCCTTTCTAAGGAGCATCTGGCATCAGGTTGTCCTGTCATGGGGTGGCTGTGGTGTCCAGGCCCGTTGTCCCTGCCGAACGAGTGGGGGACGGTGCTCGAGGGTGGAACATCGACTGTGGCCGGCTTTCGAGCTGGTGGCGACCTAGTACGCCGGCCTTCGGGTCGGGTGGGAACGGTTTTGCTGCTGGGGAGGGGTTGGCTGGGCACGCTGTTGGGTCCTGAGGGGACAGCCGGAAGGTTGTTCGTTCAGGGTCGCTACGCACGCGGTCTGCACCTGTGGGTGTGGGGTGGGTGCGGGTGGCTGCGGGCTGGTACCGCTCGGACAAACCGCCGTCACGCTGGTGCGCGAGCATCGGGGTGGGGGTAGGTGCTGGGGTGAGGGTACTGGTGACCGGTCGTAGCTTGAGAACTGCACAGTGGACGCGAGCATCTTTTATGAATGATCTTTGTGGTCAAGTTTATAAGGGCACAGGGTGGATGCCTTGGCACTAGGAGCCGAAGAAGGACGTTGTAGCCTGCGATAAGCCTCGGGGAGTTGGCAAACGAACCGTGATCCGAGGATGTCCGAATGGGGAAACCCCGCACGAGTCATGTCGTGTGACCCGCACCTGAATATATAGGGTGTGTGGAGGGAACGGCGGGAAGTGAAACATCTCAGTACCGCCAGGAAGAGATATTCCGTGAGTAGTGGCGAGCGAAAGCGGATCAGGCCAAACCGTGTACGTGTTCAAGCCGGCAGGCGTTGCGTGCACGGGGTTGTGGGACCTTTCAGCTGGTTCTGCCGAATCAGCAGGGAGTCAGAAAGTCGCGTCATAGTCGAAGGGCATTGAAAGGCCCGGCACAGAGGGTGTGACCCCCGTAGACGAAATGGCGTGGCCTCCCGAAGGGGATCCCAAGTAGCTCCGGGCCCGAGAAACCTGGAGTGAATCTGCACAGACCACTGTGTAAGCCTAAATACTACCTAGTGACCGATAGCGGACAAGTACCGTGAGGGAAAGGTGAAAAGTACCCCGGGAGGGGAGTGAAATAGTACCTGAAACCGTGTGCCTACAATCCGTTGGAGCCTCCCTAGCAGGGGTGACAGCGTGCCTTTTGAAGAATGAGCCTGCGAGTTAGTGGTACGTGGCGAGGTTAACCCGTGTGGGGAAGCCGTAGCGAAAGCGAGTCCGAATAGGGCGTCTCAGTCGCGTGCTCTAGACCCGAAGCGGAGTGATCTAGCCATGGGCAGGTTGAAGCGCGGGTAAGACCGCGTGGAGGACCGAACCCACCWRGGTTGAAAACYKRGGGGATGASCTGTGGKTAGGGGTGAAAGGCCAATCAAACTCCGTGATAGCTGGTTCTCCCCGAAATGCATTTAGGTGCAGCGTCRCGTGTTTCTTRCCGGAGGTAGAGCTACTGGATAGCCGATGGGCCCCACCAGGTTACTGACGTTAGCCAAACTCCGAATGCCGGTAAGCCAGAGCGTGGCAGTGAGACTGCGGGGGATAAGCTCCGTAGTCGAGAGGGAAACAGCCCAGACCACCAGCTAAGGCCCCTAAGCGTATGCTAAGTGGGAAAGGATGTGGAGTTGCACAGACAACCAGGAGGTTGGCTTAGAAGCAGCCACCCTTGAAAGAGTGCGTAATAGCTCACTGGTCAAGTGATTCCGCGCCGACAATGTAGCGGGGCTCAAGTATACCGCCGAAGCTGTGGCATTCACATATCAGCTCAGCACCCTTTGGGGTGTTCAGGCGTGTGGATGGGTAGGGGAGCGTCGTGTGGCGAGTGAAGTCGCGGGGGAACCCAGCGGTGGACGCCACACGAGTGAGAATGCAGGCATGAGTAGCGAATGACGGGTGAGAAACCCGTCCGCCGAATGATCAAGGGTTCCAGGGCCAGGCTAATCCGCCCTGGGTAAGTCGGGACCTAAGGCGAGGCCGACAGGCGTAGTCGATGGACAACGGGTTGATATTCCCGTACCGGCGAAGAACCGCCCATACCGAGCCCGGTGATGCTAAACGCCCGAGCCGCCACATCGTCCCTTCGGGGACACCGTGGCGGGGAGCGCGTGACCCGAACCGGTAGTAGGTAAGCGTATTAACAGGGGTGACGCAGGAAGGTAGCCAAGCGTGGCGATGGTAGTCCACGTCCAAGGTCGTAGGGCGAGGTGTAGGCAAATCCGCACCTCACATAGCCTGAGAGCTGACGGTGACCGCATTAGCGGGAATCTGGTGATCCTATGCTGCCAAGAAAAGCCTCGACGCGAGGTTCTAGCCGCCCGTACCCCAAACCGACTCAGGTGATCAGGTAGAGAATACCAAGGCGATCGAGAGAATCGTGGTTAAGGAACTCGGCAAAATGCCCCCGTAACTTCGGGAGAAGGGGGGCCTGAAGCGTGAACCGACTTGCTCGGGGAGCGTGAAGGGCCGCAGAGACCAGGGAGAAGCGACTGTTTACTAAAAACACAGGTCCGTGCGAAGTCGCAAGACGATGTATACGGACTGACGCCTGCCCGGTGCTGGAAGGTTAAGAGGACGGGTCAGCCGCAAGGCGAAGCTCAGAATTTAAGCCCCAGTAAACGGCGGTGGTAACTATAACCATCCTAAGGTAGCGAAATTCCTTGTCGGGTAAGTTCCGACCTGCACGAATGGCGTAACGACTTCTCCGCTGTCTCAACCGCGAACTCGGCGAAATTGCACTACGAGTAAAGATGCTCGTTACGCGCAGCAGGACGGAAAGACCCCGGGACCTTTACTATAGCTTGGTATTGGTGTTCGGTGCGGCTTGTGTAGGATAGGTGGGAGACTGTGAAGCSGGCACGCCAGTGTCGGTGGAGTCAACGTTGAAATACCACTCTGGTCGCTCTGGATATCTAACCTCGGTCCGTGATCCGGACTAGGGACAGTGCCTGGTGGGTAGTTTAACTGGGGCGGTTGCCTCCTAAAATGTAACGGAGGCGCTCAAAGGTTCCCTCAGCCTGGTTGGCAATCAGGTGGCGAGTGCAAGTGCACAAGGGAGCTTGACTGTGAGACTGACAGGTCGAGCAGGGACGAAAGTCGGAACTAGTGATCCGGCGGTGGCTTGTGGAAGCGCCGTCGCTCAACGGATAAAAGGTACCCCGGGGATAACAGGCTGATCTTGCCCAAGAGTCCATATCGACGGSATGGTTTGGCACCTCGATGTCGGCTCGTCGCATCCTGGGGCTGGAGTAGGTCCCAAGGGTTGGGCTGTTCGCCCATTAAAGCGGYACGCGAGCTGGGTTTAGAACGTCGTGAGACAGTTCGGTCCCTATCCGCTGCGCGCGCAGGAAACTTGAGAAGGGCTGTCCCTAGTACGAGAGGACCGGGACGGACGAACCTCTGGTGTGCCAGTTGTTCCGCCAGGAGCACGGCTGGTTAGCTACGTTCGGAAGGGATAACCGCTGAAAGCATCTAAGCGGGAAGCCTGCTTCAAGATGAGGTTTCCATGCCCCCTCGAGGGGTGAGAGGCTCCCAGCTAGACCACTGGGTAGATAGGCCGGATGTGGAAGAGGGGACTCAAGACCCTTGCAGCTGACCGGTACTAATAAGCCGACAACTTCACCACTTCATTCATTGCTTTGCTACGCGTCCACTGTGCGGTTCCCGAGAGACGAACGGGAACCCGTTTGACAACTCGACAACGTTACGGCGGTCATAGCGAAGGGGAAACGCCCGGTCCCATTCCGAACCCGGAAGCTAAGCCCTTCAGCGCCGATGGTACTGCACTCGCCAGGGTGTGGGAGAGTAGGACGCCGCCGGACATCATTCAGGAGAAGCCACCCCTACGGGGGTGGCTTCTTCTGTTTTACCCAGCATTCTTGCGCGCAGCGTCGGGCGTATTGATCAGCATGTTTCACCGCAGTGTCGTCCCCGCTCCGATTGCCGGTGCGGCCCCACGGTCGCCGTTCGGCGCCCGGAGCAGGGGATGAGACGATGGGGCGGTCGATCGCGACGAGGAGAGCACACAGATGAACAGCGAGAATCCTGCCGGGGGCACACCCGACGACCGAGGTCGGTCGGGCGGAGCGGACCGCGGGCGACCTGACCGCGGCGACAGCTCGTCCCGCGGAGCACGTGATTCGCAGAGCCGTGGGAGTGCCCCGCGTTCCGGCTCGAGCGACCGTGCCGGCGGTTCCCGGTCAGGTGGCCGGCCGCCCTCTGGTGGTTCTCGCGACTCCCGCGGACAGAGCTCGTCCTACGGGGCGGGCAGCGATCGTGGCTCTCGAGCGTCCGGTGACCGCCCTTCGTACGGCGATCGTGCCGGCGGTGGCGCCCGTTCGGGCGGCGAGCGCGGCTCGTACGGCAACCGCCCCGGGGGAGACCGTCCGTCATACGGGAGCCGGCCCGCCGGCGACCGACCCTCGTACGGCGATCGTGCCGGCGGCGACCGGAGCCGTGGCGATCGCCGGTCCTACGGCGACCGCCCGAGCGGCGAGCGCAGCTCGTACGGCAACCGCGCCGGCGCGGACCGCCCGTCGTCTGGCGGGCGTCCCGCCGGGGACCGTCCGTCCTACGGGAATCGCTCGGGCGGAGACCGTCCGAGCTATGGCGATCGCTCCGGTGGTGGCGACCGGAACCGCGGCGACCGCCCCTCGTACGGCGACCGTCCGGGTGGCGAGCGCGGCTCCTACGGCAACCGTTCCGGTGGCGATCGTCCGTCGTACGGTGACCGCCCCTCTGGCGACCGCTCCTCGTACGGCACTCGCAGCAGCGGAGGCCGTCCGTCGTCCGGCGGCCGTCCCTCGGGTGATCGGCCGTCCTACGGCAACCGGCCTTCGGGGGACCGTCCCTCCTACGGTGACCGCCCTTCCGGTGGCGACCGTGGGCGTGGGGACCGTTCGTCGTACGGCAACCGTCCCTCCGGCGACCGTCCCTCGTATGGCAACCGTCCTGCCGGTGAGCGTCCCTCGTACGGCGACCGTCCTTCCGGCGGAGACCGTCCGTCGTATGGGAGCCGGCCTTCCGGTGACCGTCCCTCGTACGACCGCTCCTCCGGTGGCGGCGACCGTTCCTCGTACGGCAACCGGCCGTCCGGTGACCGTCCGTACGGCAACCGTCCCACCGGTGACCGTCCCTCCTACGGCGACCGCCCCTCCGGTGGCGACCGCGGGCGAGGGGACCGTTCGTCGTACGGCAACCGTCCCTCCAGCGATCGTCCGTCCTATGGCGACCGTCCTTCCGGTGGCGACCGCCCGTCGTATGGCAATCGGTCGTCGGGTGATCGCCCCTCGTACGGCGACCGTCCGTCCGGTGGCGACCGTGGTCGTGACCGTTCGTCGTACGGCAACCGGCCCTCGGGTGACCGTCCCTCCTCTGGCGACCGTCCCGCGGGTGGCGACCGTTCGTCGTATGGGAGCCAGCCTTCCGGTGACCGTCCCTCGTACGGCGAGCGTCCGTCTGGTGGCGACCGTGGTCGTGGCGACCGTCCGTCGTATGGCGACCGGCCCGGTGGGGAGCGCCAGCGCGGCGAGCGCCCGTCGACCGGCGAGCGTCCGGGCGGTTCGCGTTCTCGCGCCGACCAGGGCTATGGCAGCAGGCCGGCGGGGGACCGTCCGACCTCGGACTCTCGTCGACCGCACGATGACCACGCTGGGCGACCGGCGTCCGCCGAGCGGCCCGCACGCAGTGGCTCCGGACGGCCGCCCGCGGCCGGCAGCCGTGCGGATCGACCTGCGACCGGCGACCGTAAGCCCCCGGCCGGGCGCGCCGGTCACGAGGGCGGCGCTCGTGGCGGCTACTCCTCGGGCCCGGATCGTCGGGAGAGCAGCGACGACCGACGCCTCACGCGTCCTCCGCAGGACGAGCGCGTCGTCGCGCCCGAGATCCCGGACGAGGTCGTCTTCAGCGACCTGGACCGCTCGGTCCGTGCGCGTCTGCGCACGCTGAGCAAGGACAACGCCGACGGAGTCGGTCGGCACCTCGTGATGGTCGGGCTCCTGCTCGACTCGCAGCCGGAGCTGGCCTACGAGCACGCGCAGGCGGCGGTCCGTCGTGCGGGTCGCGTCGACGTGGTCCGGGAAGCCGCCGGCCTGGCCGCCTACCGCACCGGTCGGTACGCCGAGGCGCTGCGCGAGCTGCGCACGGTCCGGCGGCTCAACGGCTCGTCGGAGCACCTGGCGATCATGGCCGACTGCGAGCGGGGGCTCGGGCGGCCCGAGCGGGCGCTCGCCCTGGCGCAGGAGCCCGAGGCGGAGACGCTCGACGCGGAGACCAAGATCGAGCTCGCGATCGTCGTGAGCGGCGCGCGGCTGGACCTCGGCCAGGCCGAGGCGGCCGTGGCGTCGCTGTCGACGGCAGCTGTCCGGGCCGGCACCGGGCTGGTTGCCGTCCGCGTCGCGCAGGCCCGAGCCGCGGCGCTCGAGGCAGCGGGGCGTGCCGACGAGGCCGCTGCCGAGCTGGCGCCCTACACGCAGGACCAGCTCGACGAGGCCGCAGGCGACGTCGAGATCGAGGACGACGTCGTCGCCTTCGACCTCACCGAGTTCGACGAGGACGGCGAGTACGACGAGGACGAGTCGGAGGACGACGCAGCGTCGGACTCCGGGCCGTCCGGTTCGGCCGATGCCGTGCAGGACGACGAGGCCGCGGACGATGCGGCCGGCGACGGCGAGACGCCGGACGACGTCCAGGCGGCTGACCGCGACGCCGACGACCGCGACGCGGCCGACCATGACGCGGTTGACCGCGACGTGGCCGGTGTCGACGAGGACGGCGACGACGCGGCTGTCCGCGACGTGGCCGGAATCGACGAGGACGGCGACGACGCGGTTGACCGCGACGTGGCCGGGGACGACGAGGACGGCGACGACGCGGCTGTCCGCGACTCGGCTGGCGGCGAGGTGGCCGGCGACGGCCGGGCTGGCGATGACGCCGCTGACCAGGACACGGTTGGCGGTGACGTGGTCGGGGACGACGAGCGCGGCGACGACGTGGTTGACCGCGACGTGGCCGACGACGACGAGGACGAGCTGGTTGTCGATGAGGCGGAGGGCGGTCGGTGACGGGCGGGCTTGTCGGGTCGTCGACCCCGCTGGCCGACCGGTTCGATCTCGCACTCGTCGACCTGGACGGCGTGGCCTACCGCGGGCACGACCCGATCGACGGGGCGGCCGAGGGGCTGACGTCGGCGCGTGAGCGCGGGATGCGGCTGGTGTTCGTCACCAACAACGCGTCACGGGAGCCGGAGTCGGTCGCGGACCAGCTCACGGACCTCGGGATCGTCACGCACGCGTCCGAGGTCATGACGGCGGCCCAGGCGGCGGCGCAGCTGCTGCGGACGCGGCTGCCGCGCGGCGCGAAGGTGCTCGTGGTCGGCGGTGCTGGGTTGGTCACCGCCGTTCGTGCGGCCGGGTACGAGGTCGTGCACTCGGCGGACGACGAGCCGGCCGCCGTGGCCCAGGGCTTCGCGCCCGAGGTCGGGTGGCCGCAGCTGGCGGAGGCGGCGTACGCCGTCGGTCGTGGGGCGTGGCACGTGGCGTCGAACCTCGACCTCAGCCTGCCGACCGCCCGCGGGTTCGCGCCCGGGAACGGGTCCCTGGTCGGCGCCGTGCGGGCCGCGACGGGCGTCGAGCCCGACAGCGCGGGCAAGCCGTCGCCGACGATGTACCGGATGGCCGTCGAGCGCGTCGGTGCCCGCGAGACCCTGGTGATCGGCGACCGGCTGGACACCGACCTGGCCGGCGCGCGCGCCGGCGGGTACATCGGCCTGCACGTGCTCACGGGGGTCAGCTCGGCGCGCGACGACGTGCTCGCCGCGCCGGGGGAGCGCCCGCACCTGATCGGCGCCGACCTGCGGTCGCTCCTCGTGGCGCACCCCGAGCCCGAGCAGGGGTCGGAGGGGTGGTGGACGGTCCGGGACGCGTCGGCCCGGGTGGTCGACGGCGCTCTCGAGATCGGTCGCGGGACTCCGTCGTCCGTCGAGGACCACGTCGACGTCATCCGGGCGGCGTGCGCCGCGGCCTGGGCGGCCGTCGATGGAGGCGCCGAGATCGATCCGGCGTCGGTCCCGGAGCTGGCGAGCGGACCGGCGACCGCCTGAGGGGCCGAGCGGACCGGCGACCGCCTGAGGGGGCGAGCGGACCGGTGTCCGCCTGAGGGGCCGAGCGGACCGGCGACCTCCCTAGGCGCCGAGCGGGTGCCGACCGCCCGAGGTGCGGAAGCCGACCGCCCGAGGCGCCGTGCGGACCGGCGACCGCCTGAGGAGCCGTGCGGAAGCCGGCCATCTGAGTCGCTCGGGGCGGCCCAGCCCCGACGATCGAGGCCCGTGGCGTGCTGCTGTGTGTGGCGGCCGTGCGGTGTCGTCCGCGGCAGGTAGCGTGGGCGCGGTCCCGGGTCGAGCAGCGGCCGGACGCCGTGCGCGGCCGTACGGGCCGTCGGCCCGCGCGGGCCCCGCAGGACGACGACGTGTGGAGGCAGTGCAGTGACGGAGACCCCCGACGCGGGAGGAGCGGCCGTGCTCGAGCCCGAGGCGCCGCTGACCGCGGGAGACGCGGTCACGACGTCCGACGACGCCGTCGACGAGGCGCTCTCGCGGCTCGTCGGCCTCGAGGACCAGCCGCTGCGCGCGCACGTCGCCGTCTTCGACGCCGTCCACGGCGCCCTGCAGGACCGGCTCGCGGACGCGGAGGGCTGACGCGCGGTGACCACACGCCTCGACACCGAGCTGGTGCGGCGCGGCCTGGCCCGCTCGCGTCGACAGGCGGGTGAGCTGATCGCCTCCGGTCGCGTCACCGTCGACGGCGCGGCCGTCTCCCGCAGCGCCGCGCAGGTCACCGACGAGCGGCAGGTCGCCGTCGAGCCCGACGTCGAGGATCCCGGGTACGCCTCGCGCGCCGGGCACAAGCTCGCCGGCGCCTTGGACGCACTGGGCGACGGAGGTCCCGTGGTCGCCGGACGGTCCTGCCTCGACGCGGGCGCCAGCACCGGCGGGTTCACGGACGTCCTGCTGCGCCGCGGCGCCGCGCACGTGGTGGCCGTCGACGTCGGTCACGACCAGATGGTCGCGGAGCTGCGCGCCGATCCCCGGGTCGACGTGCGCGAGGGCGTCAACGTCCGCTCCCTGAGCCGCGGTGACGTCGTCCCCGCCCCGGGGCTCGTCGTCGCCGACCTGTCGTTCATCTCCCTCACGCTGGTGCTGCCCGCGTTGGTCGACGTGGCCGCGGACGGCGCCGACCTGCTCGTGATGGTCAAGCCGCAGTTCGAGGTCGGCCGCGAGCGGCTCGGGTCGGGCGGCGTGGTGCGCGTGCCCGGCCTGTGGGTCGATGCCGTCGTCGGGGTCGCGCGGGCGGCGGCGGAGCTCGGGCTCGGCGTCCTCGACGTCGTGCGGAGCCCGCTGCCGGGACCGAGCGGCAACGTCGAGTTCTTCCTGTGGCTCCGGCGGCCGGACGACGGCTCGCCGGTCGAAATCCCCGTCGAGCGGATCACCGCGGGCGTCCTGGGGAGCGACCGATGACCCGGCGCGCGCTCGTCGTCACCCACGGGGGACGCGAGGAGGCGGTGTCGGCGACGCTGGAGGTCGTGCGCGAGCTCGAGCGCGCGGGCGTCGAGCCCGTGCTCGCCGCCGAGGACGCGGACGCCGCGGACCTCCCGTCGTTCGAGCTGGCGATCGTGCTCGGGGGGGACGGCACGATCCTGCGAGCGGCCGAGCTCACCCGCGGCACGCACGTGCCGCTGCTCGGGGTGAACCTCGGCCATGTCGGGTTCCTGGCGGAGAGCGAGCGCGACGACGTGGGCGAGGCGGTCCGCCGGCTGACCGCCGGCGACTTCGACGTCGAGGAGCGCGTGACGCTGGACGTCCGCGTGATCCGGCCCGACGGTAGCGTCGGCACCGGGTGGGCCCTCAACGAGGCCGCGCTGGAGAAGGTGGACCGGTCGCGCATGCTCGAGGTGCTGCTCGAGGTGGACGGGCGCCCGCTGTCCTCGTTCKGGTGCGACGGGATCGTCGCGGCCACCGCCACCGGCTCGACCGCGCACGCGTTCTCCGCGGGCGGCCCCGTCGTGTGGCCGGACGTCGACGGCATGATCCTGGTGCCCCTGTCCGCGCACGCGCTCTTCGCGCGCCCGCTCGTCGTCGGCCCGCGCAGCCGGCTCGCGGTCGAGGTGCTCGAGCGGTCGCCTGCGGCGGGCCTGGTCACGCTCGACGGCCGACGCCGGCTCGAGGTGCCGCACGGCTCGCGCGTCGAGGTCACGCGGAGCGCGATCCCGGTGCGCCTGGCACGCCTGTCGCCGGCGCCGTTCACCACGCGGCTGGTCAACAAGTTCGACCTGCCCGTCGACGGGTGGCGCGGTCGGCCGAGCGCGCCGCGTCCCACGTTCCCGCGCAGCCCGGAGGTGACGCCGTGATCGAGGAGATCCGGATCCAGAACCTCGGGGTGATCGGCACCGCGCACGTGGAGCTCGGGCCGGGCCTCACGGTGCTGACCGGCGAGACCGGCGCCGGCAAGACGATGGTGCTGACGGCGCTCAACCTGCTGCTCGGCGGCAAGGCGGACCCCGCGACCGTTCGCGTCGGCGCGGCGTCGTCGGCGGTCGAGGGTCGCGTCGTGCTGACGACCGGCGCACCGGCGCTCGGGCGGGCGCTGGAGGCCGGCGCGGAGCTCGACGAGGACGGCTCTCTGGTGCTGCTGCGCACGGTCGGGGCGAGCACCGACGGCGCGGCCGGGCGCTCGCGCGCCTACGTAGGCGGTCGGTMGGTGCCGCAGGGTCTGCTGGCGGAGCTGGCCGACGAGCTCGTCACGGTGCACGGGCAGGCGGACCAGGCACGCCTGCGCTCGCCGGCGGTCCAGCGGGAGGCGCTCGACGAGTTCGTCGGACCCGACCACGGTGGGCTCCTCGCGCGGTACCGGACGGCGTGGGCCGACCGCGCGCGGGTCGACGCGGAGCTGACGGACCTGGTGGACCGGGCGCGCGACCGGACCCGCGAGGCGGAACTGCTGCGGCTCGGGCTGGCGGAGGTCGAGCGGGTCGACCCGCAGCCCGACGAGGACGTCACGCTGGCCGAGGAGGTGGACCGGCTCTCGCACGCCGAGGACCTCCGGACGGCCGCGGCAGGGGCCCACGCCGCGCTCGTCGGCGGCGACGACGCGACGGACGACTCTGCCGCGATCGGGGCCATCGAGCACGCGCGGCGCCTGCTCGAGCACGAGGGCGCGCACGACCCGGCCCTCGCCTCGCTCGCGACGCGCGTCGCCGAGGCGGGCTACCTGCTGGCGGACACGTCGACCGACCTCGCCGCGTACCTCGAAGATCTCCAGGCCGACCCGCTGCGGCTCGACGCCGCGCAGCGTCGCCGCGCCGAGCTGGGCAGCCTCACCCGGAGCTACGGCTCGACCGTCGCCGAGGTGCTCGCCTGGGCGGACGCCGCGGGACGGCGCCTGCTCGACCTCGACGGTGGCGACGAGCGGATCGAGGCCCTGCGCGCGGAGCGGTCGCGGCTGGACGACGAGCTCGTCGGGCTGGGGCAGCAGCTGTCGTCCGGTCGGCAGGAGGGCGCCCGACGGCTCTCGACCGTGGTGTCCGACGAGCTGGCCGGGCTGGCGATGGGCGGAGCCGAGCTCCGGGTCGTCGTCGAGCCCGCCGACGAGCCGGGACCGCACGGCGTGGACCGGGTCGAGATGCTGCTGGCCTCGCACGCCGGTGCGCCTGCGCGCCCGCTGGGCAAGGGTGCGTCGGGCGGCGAGCTCTCCCGCGTGATGCTGGCCATCGAGGTGGCACTCGCGACGGCGCCCGGCGCCACGCGACCGGGGACGTTCGTCTTCGACGAGGTGGACGCGGGCGTGGGAGGTCGGGCGGCGATCGAGGTCGGACGGCGCTTGTCGGCGCTCGCGCAAGGGAGCCAGGTGCTCGTCGTGACACACCTCGCGCAGGTCGCAGCCTTCGCCGACCGGCACCTCGTGGTGACCAAATCCACCGCCGACGGGGTCGACGTGGTCACCGAGTCCGACGTGCGCTTGGTCACGCAGGACGACCGCGTGCGCGAGCTCGCCCGCATGCTGTCCGGTCAGGAGGACTCGGACGCCGCGCGGACGCACGCCGCAGAACTGCTCGAGCTCTCGTCCGTGGGACGATGAGCGGCGATGAGAGCCTCCCTGCGCAAACGCACCGCCCTGCCCGAAGCCGGCGCCGTGGCCGGTCCGGCACGTGTCGACCCCCGGACCAAGGCGCTGACCAAGCGGCTGCGCCCGGGTGACGTCGCGGTCATCGACCACCTGGACCTCGACCGTGTCTCGGCGGAGGCCCTCGTCGCCTGCCAGCCGGCCGCCGTGCTCAACTCTGCGCGGTCCACGTCGGGGCGCTACCCCAACCTCGGCCCCGAGATCCTCGTCGCGGCGGGCATCCCGCTGATCGACGACCTCGGTGCCGACGTCATGGCCGTCACCGAGGGGCACCGGCTCCGCATCGTCGACGGCGCGGTCTACGACGGCGACACCCTCGTCGCGGAGGGCGTGCTGCAGACCGCCACGACCGTCGAGGCCGCGATGGAGGAGGCCCGCGCCGGCCTCTCGGTGCAGCTGGAGTCGTTCGCCGCGAACACGATGGACTACCTGCGTCGCGAGCGGGACCTGCTTCTCGACGGGGTCGGCGTGCCCGACATCTCGACGGTGATCGACGGTCGCCAGGTGCTGATCGTGGTCCGCGGGTACCACTACAAGGAAGACCTCGTCACGCTGCGCCCGTACATCCGCGAGTACCGCCCGGTGCTCATCGGTGTCGACGGCGGGGCGGACGCGATCCTCGACGCGGGCTGGAAGCCGGACCTCATCGTCGGCGACATGGACTCGGTCTCGGACCGCGCCCTCACGTGCGGCGCCGAGGTGGTCGTGCACGCGTACCGCGACGGGCGCGCGCCGGGCCTCGCGCGCGTCGAGCAGCTGGACGTCAAGCACGTGGTGTTCCCGGCGACGGGCACCAGCGAGGACGTCGCGATGCTCCTGGCCGACGACAAGGGCGCCGAGCTCATCGTGGCGGTCGGCACGCACGCCACGCTCGTCGAGTTCCTGGACAAGGGACGGTCGGGCATGGCGAGCACGTTCCTGACGCGCCTGCGGGTGGGGAGCAAGCTGGTCGACGCCAAGGGCGTCTCGCGGCTCTACCGGAACCGGATCTCCAACGTCCAGCTCACGCTCCTCGTCCTCGCCGGCCTGCTGGCCCTCGGCGTCGCCCTCGCCTCGACGGCGGCCGGGCAGACCCTCATCGGCCTGCTCGGCGCCCGCCTCGACGACATCACTTCCTGGGTGAGCGGTCTCTTCGGATGACCGCCGCCCGCACCCTGCACCCGGTCCCGGCTCCCGCCGGTGACGTACCCGACGGAGACCTCGCACCGTGATCGACTTCCGCTACCACATCGTCTCGCTCATCTCGGTCTTCCTGGCGCTGGCCGTCGGCATCGCCCTAGGCGCCGGACCGCTCAAGGAGACGATCGGTGACACCCTCACCGGTMAGGTCGAGCAGCTGCGCGGGGAGAAGGACGCGCTGCGCGCGGAGCTCGACGCCACGTCGGGCGGCCTCCAGGACGCCGAGACGTACATCGACGCGGCCGGTCCGCAGCTGCTCGACGGCAGCCTTCGGGACCGCCGGGTCGCGGTGATCACGCTCGGCGAGGTCGACGAGTCCACCCGGACCGCGATCGACACCCGCCTCGGCCAGTCGGGCGCGTCGGTCACCGCACACGTCACGCTCACCGACACCTGGTCCGACCCGGACGCGCGCACGTTCCGGCAGGCGCTCGTCGGGCAGCTCCTCACCTACCTGGACCCGGTGCCCGCGGACGACGCCGGCGTCGAGGGAGAGCTCGCGTCCGCGCTGGTGCAGGGCCTGGTCACCTCGGACCCGACCAACCCCGACGCCCTCTCGGACGACGCGTCGGTGCTCCTGGAGCTGCTGTCGTCGAGCGAGAGCGACAGCCCGCTGGTCACGGTGGCCGACCCGGTCACGGTCCCCGCGGACGCGATCGTCGTGATCGGTGTGCCGCTCGAGGTGGCCGCCGACAACGCGACCCCGAGCCCCGAGCCGTCGGCCTCCGTGGTGGCGTCGCAGCTGGCCGTGCTCACGGCGGCGCAGCAGCTCTCGTCCGGCGCGGTGCTGGCCGACGGCCCGCGCGGCAAGGGCAGCCTGACGGACGCCGTGCTCGCGGACCAGGACCTGGCGTCGACCGTCACCACGGTCTCCGGCACCGAGCTCGTCACCGGACAGGTGAACGTGCCGTTGGCCCTCGCCGGCCGGATCGCGGGCACCAACGGCCACTACGGGTTCGGCGACGGCGAGACCCCGATCCCGGCCGCTGTCGTGCTGCCGCCCGTCGACCGCACGCCCCGTGCGCCTGACAGCGCGGATACGTCGGGTGGGACCGAGGGATGACGGTCGGGCTGCTGCGACGCGCCCTGGCCGCGACCGTGGCGGGCGCAGTGACGGCCGTCGTGCGCGGCGCGCTCGACCACCAGGCGCCGGGCGGGCAGGCGCGTTGGGTGCGGACGAACCACCGCGGTGAGCCGATCAGCCTGCTCGAGGGACCTGCGGTCGCCGCAGGGTTGCTGGCCGGGGGGCTCGTCGGTGCTCCGTCGTCGCGCGGCGCCGTGGCGCTGACCGTCGCGACGGCGTCGGGCGCGGCGTTCGGGCTGGTCGACGACCTCGGCGAGGACACGTCGTCGCGGCGCAAGGGTCTGCGCGGCCACCTCGGTGCCCTCGCCCGTGGCGAGCTGACGACCGGTGGCCTCAAGGTGCTCGGCATCGGCGCCGGCGCGCTCGTCGCCGCCGCCGTGGCCACGCCGACGCACCGGGCCGACGGCAGCCGGCGGTCCACGTTCGGCTGGCTCGCCGACGTCACCGCGTCCGGGGCGCTCGTCGCGTCGAGCGCCAACCTGGTGAACCTGCTCGACCTGCGCCCGGGCCGCGCGCTCAAGGCGGCCACCGTCGTCGCGGCGCCGCTGGCGCTGGGACCGGGTGGTGCCGGGGGAGCGTCCGCAGTGCTCGGCGTGGTCGGCGCTGCCCTGGACCAGGACCTGGCCGAGGCCGACATGCTCGGCGACGGGGGAGCCAACGCCCTCGGCGCCACGCTCGGCACGGCGGTCGTGCTGAGCGCGCCCCGGCCGGTGCGGCTCGCCGTGCTCGCGGTCGTGCTCGGCCTCACCGTCGCCAGCGAGAAGGTCAGCTTCACGCGCGTGATCGAGCGCACCCCCGTGCTGCGCGAGGTGGACGCGTGGGGCCGGCGGCCCGTCGGGACCCCGGTGGACCGGTCCGCGTGAGCCCCGCCGCGCGGCGCACCCTCGCCGGGCTCGGCGGCGCAGCCGCCATGATCGCGGCCGTGACCGTCCTGAGCCGCGTGCTCGGGTTCGCGCGCTACCTGGTCCAGGCGCACGCGTTCCAGGCGGGGAGCATCGGCGGCGTCTACAACACGGCCAACACGCTGCCGAACGTCCTCTTCGAGGTCGCCGCCGGCGGTGCCCTCGCCGGCGCGCTCGTCCCCGTGCTCGCCCTGCCGGTGTCCCGCGCGCTGCGCAAGGACGTGGACGCGATCACGTCGGCCACCTTCGGCTGGACCCTGCTGGTCCTCGTCCCGCTGGGCGCAGGGCTGGCCGCTTGCAGCGGGCTGATCGCCGCGGCATGGCCCGGGCAGCTCGGCGACGCCGAGCGTGACCTCCTGCAGTACTTCATCGCGGTCTTCGCGGTCCAGGTGCCGATGTACGGCGTCGCGGTGCTGCTCTACGCCGTGCTTCAGGCGCACAAGAGGTTCTTCTGGCCGGCCTTCGCGCCGGTGCTGTCGTCGCTGGTCGTCATCGCGACATACCTCGTCTACGCGTCGCTGGCCGACGGCGAGCTCGACGACCCGGCGGCCGTCACCAGCGGGGCGCTCGCCGTCCTCGGGTGGGGCACCACGCTCGGGGTCGCCGCGATGTGCTTCCCGATGTTCGTGCCGGTCCACCGCCTCGGCGTCCGCATCCGGCCGACCCTGCGGTTCCCGGTCGGCGTCGGCCGTCGCCTGGCCGTCCTCGCGTTCGCCGGGGTCGGCTCGCTTGTCGCCCAGCAGCTCTCCGTGCTGGTCAGCCTCGTGGTCGCGAGCGCCCGGGGGAGCGTCGGCACCTGGTCGGTCTTCCTCTGGTCGCAGCAGGTGTACCTGCTGCCCTACGCGGTCCTCGTAGTCCCGCTGGCCACCTCGACGTTCCCCCGGCTCGCGGCCCGCGCCGCGGCCGGTGAGCACGAGGGGTTCGCGCGCATGGCCTCGGGGACCACCCGTGCGGTGCTCGCGGCGGCGGCGCTGGGCAGCGCGGCCCTGGTCGCGGCGGCACCGGCAGTCACGGACATCTTCGTGGGGATCGCGGACGGCGGCGCGGGCATGCGTGCCATGAGCACGACGATCACGTGGTTGATGCCCGGCCTGCTCGGCTTCGCGCTCATGTTCCACGCGTCGCGCGCCCTGTACGCCCTCGAGCGCGGCCGGTCGGCGATCGCCGCCAATGTCGCCGGGTGGGGCACCGTCGCGGTGGCGACCCCCGTGATCGCGGCCGCGCTGGCCCCGGCCCGCCACGACCCGGACGCGACGCTGCTCGCGCTCGCGCAGGCCAGCTCGCTCGGCATGCTCGTCGGCGGCACCGTGGCGGTCGTCCTGCTGCGGCGTGCCGCCGGCCGGGCCGCCACCGCCGGTCTGCCGCGAGCCGCGGTCGTCCTCGTGCTCGGCGCCGGCCTCGGCGCCCTCACGGGCCGCTGGGTGGTGGACGCCGTCGCCCAGGTGGCCGGCCACGGCGTGCTCACGGCGATCGGTGCGGCGGCGGGCGGCGGGATCATCGCCGCGCTCGTCGTCGCCGGTGCCGTGCTCGTCGGGGACCGCGGGACGCTGCGCGACTTCCGGAGCCTCGAGGCGCAGCCGCGGCCGCTCGTCGACGCCCGCGTCACGGACCCCGCCAACCCGAACGCGCCGCTGACCTGACCTCCGACGTGTCCCGACTCACCCCGCGGGCCCCTCCGGCTCAACGGGTTCGTCGGGTAGGCTGGAATCCCGTGACAGAGCGCGCGCATCGACTCTCCGGGCGGTCGGATTCCACGACCCGGCACATCTTCGTCACCGGGGGTGTCGCCTCCTCCCTCGGTAAGGGTCTGACGGCGAGCAGCCTCGGCCGACTCCTCCGCTCCCGTGGCCTCCGCGTCACGATGCAAAAGCTGGACCCGTACCTCAACGTGGACCCGGGCACCATGAACCCGTTCCAGCACGGCGAGGTCTTCGTCACCGAGGACGGCGCCGAGACGGACTTGGACGTCGGCCACTACGAGCGGTTCCTCGACGTGAACCTCGTGGGCTCGGCCAACGTGACCACCGGGCAGGTGTACTCGCAGGTCATCGCCAAGGAGCGGCGCGGCGAGTACCTGGGCGACACGGTGCAGGTCATCCCGCACATCACCGACGAGATCAAGACCCGCATGCGCCAGCAGGCGGAGTCCGACATCGACGTGATCATCACCGAGATCGGCGGCACGGTCGGTGACATCGAGTCGCTGCCGTTCCTCGAGGCCGCGCGTCAGGTGCGCCACGACCTCGGCCGCGACAACGTGTTCTTCCTGCACGTGTCGCTGGTGCCGTACATCGGCCCGTCGGGCGAGCTGAAGACGAAGCCGACGCAGCACTCGGTGGCCGCGCTGCGCAGCATCGGCATCCAGCCCGACGCGATCGTCCTGCGCGCGGACCGCGACGTCCCGGACGCCACCAAGCGCAAGATCGCGCTGATGTGCGACGTGGACGTCGAGGGCGTCGTCACCGCCAAGGACGCCCCGAGCATCTACGACATCCCGCGCGTGCTGCACTCCGAAGGGCTCGACGCCTACGTCGTGCAGCGGCTGAGCCTCCCGTTCCGGGACGTCGAGTGGAAGGGCTGGGACGAGCTGCTGCACCGCGTGCACCAGCCCGCCCACCGCGTCGAGGTCGCGCTCGTCGGCAAGTACATCGACCTGCCGGACGCGTACCTGTCCGTCACCGAGGCCCTGCGCGCCGGCGGCTTCCACCACGACACCAAGGTCGTCATCCGCTGGGTCACGTCGGACGACTGCCAGACGCCCGAGGGTGCGCGGCTCGCGCTCGAGGGCGTCGACGCCGTGCTGGTGCCCGGCGGCTTCGGCGTGCGCGGCATCGAGGGCAAGCTCGGCGCGCTGCGCTGGGCGCGCGAGAACCTCGTCCCCACGCTGGGCATCTGCCTGGGCCTGCAGTGCATGGTCATCGAGTACTCGCGCACGGTCCTGGGCCTCGACGGCGCGTCGTCGTCCGAGTTCGACGCCGACCCGTCGCACCCGGTGATCGCGACGATGGCCGAGCAGCTGGCGATCGTCGGTGGCGAGGGCGACCTCGGCGGGACCATGCGCCTGGGTGCCTACGAGGCCGTCCTGACGCCCGGGTCCGTCGTCGCCGAGGCGTACGGCGCCACCCGCGTGTCCGAGCGGCACCGCCACCGCTACGAGGTCAACAACGCGTACCGCGACAAGCTCGAGGACGCCGGCCTGGTGATCTCCGGCGTCTCGCCCGACACCTCGCTGGTCGAGTTCGTCGAGCTGCCGAAGGACGTCCACCCGTATTACGTGTCCACGCAGGCGCACCCCGAGTTCAAGTCGCGCCCCACGCGGGCGCACCCCTTGTTCGCGGGCCTCGTCGAGGCTGCGCTGGCTCAGCGCGGCGACGAGTCCTGATGGGGGAGCCGCTCGCCGACGTGTCGGCGCTGCGGTCCGTCCTCTCGCACGACGTCATCCACGAGGGCAAGATCTTCGACCTCGTGGGCGACGTGGTGGATCTCGGGGACACGCAGGTTCTGCGGGAGTACGTGGCGCACCCGGGAGCCGTCGCCGTGATCGCCCTCGACGACGACGACCGCGTGCTGCTGCTGTCGCAGTACCGGCACCCGGTGCGCTCGGAGCTCTGGGAGCCGCCGGCGGGCCTGCGGGACGTCCCCGGCGAGGAGCTCGTCGTCGCGGCCGCTCGCGAGCTGGCCGAGGAGGCCGACCTGGTCGCGGGATCGTGGTGGCGGCTGGTCGACTTCTTCACCAGCCCGGGCGGGTCGAACGAGGGGATCCGGGTCTTCCTCGCGCGGGACCTGCGCCCCGTCGCCGACGCCGAGCGGTACACCCGCACGGACGAGGAGGCGTCGATGGTCCCCGTGTGGGTGCCGCTGGACGAGGCCGTCGACGCGGTCTTCGCCGGTCGCCTGCACAGCCCGACCGCGGTGACCGGCGTCCTGGCCGCCGCGGCGGCGCGGGCGCGCGGCTGGTCCACCCTGGAGCCCGTGCAGGTCTGAGCCGTACGACGAGGCCGCCCCCCGTGCTCGGAGGGCGGCCTCGTCGTCTCGAGGCTCAGCGGCTGGTCGAGCGCCGGTACTGCAGGTTGGCGAGCGGCACGAACACCAGGATGAAGATCGCCGCCCAGATCAGCGTGTAGAGCTCCGCGTGCTGCAGGGGCCACGCGGTCGGCGGCGGGACCTCCGGCGGGATGTTGCCGAAGAGCTCGCGGGACGCCTGGGTCACCGCGGACACCGGGTTCCACTCGGCGAACGTCTGCAGCGGCGCCGGGAGCGTCTCCAGGGGCACGAACGTGTTGGCGACGAACGTCAGCGGGAAGATCACGATGAACGTCGCGTTGTTGAACACCTCGGGGCTCGGGACCAGCATGCCGAGCCACGCCATGATCCACGAGATGGCGTAGGCGAACACGATGAGCAACAGGTAGCCGAGCGCCGCCTCGGCGACCGAGCTGTGGATGCCCCAGCCGACCAGGAGGCCCGTCAGGGACATCACGATCAGCACGAGCACGTTGTTGGCGACGTCGGAGACCGTCCTGCCCGTCAGCACCGCCGACGGCGCCATCGGCAGCGACCGGAACCGGTCGATGATCCCCTTCTTCAGGTCGTCCGCCAGACCCGCGCCCGTGATGGTGGCGCCGAAGATCACCGTCTGGGCGAAGATCCCGGCCATGAGGAACTCGCGGTACGCGTCAGGGTCGCCGCCGCCGGGCACCGCGATCGCCCCGCCGAACACGTAGGCGAACAGCAGGACGAACATGATGGGCGACAGCGTGGTGAAGACCAGGAGGTCCGGGACGCGCTTGATCTTGATGATGTTGCGCTTGGCGACGACGTAGGAGTCGGAGAAGACGGTCGGCGCGGCCATCAGGCACCTCCGTGGGGAGCGTCGGCGGTCGCTGCGTGACGGCCGGGGGCGGGCGGTGAGGGCGGTGATTCCTCCGCGTCCTCCTCGGCGGCGCGTCCGGTGAGGGACAGGAACACGTCGTCCAGCGTCGGGCGGCGCAGTCCGACGTCGTCGATCACGATCCCGGCGTCGTCGAGGACGCGCAGCGCCTCGGTGAGCACCTGCGCGCCGCCGCTGATGGGCATGAGCAGCGTCCGCCGACCCTCGTCGAGACCGGCCTTGCCGACGCCGAGAGGCTCGAGGAGGTCCCGTGCGTCCAGCAGCCGCGCCGGGTCCCGCACGGTGAGCTCGAGCCGCTCGCCACCGACCTGCGTCTTGAGCTGGTCGGCCGTGCCCTGCGCGATGATCTTCCCGTGGTCGATGACCACGATGTCGTCGGCCAGGAGGTCGGCCTCCTCCAGGTACTGCGTGGTGAGCAGCAGCGTGGTGCCGCCCGCGACCAGCCCCTGGATCACCTCCCACATCTCCGTGCGGCCGCGAGGGTCCAGGCCCGTCGTCGGCTCGTCGAGGAAGATGATCGGCGGGTCCGCCACCAGCGCGCCCGCCAGGTCGAGCCTGCGGCGCATGCCGCCGGAGTAGGTCTTCGAGGGCCGGTCGGCGGCGTCCTCCAGCCGGAACGAGGCGAGCAGCTCACGGGCCCGCTCGCGGGAGCGCTTGACGCCCAGGTGGTAGAGCCGGCCGATCATGTCGAGGTTCTCGAACCCCGTCAGGTACTCGTCCACCGCCGCGTACTGGCCCGAGAGCCCGATGCGCCGCCGGACGTCGCGGGGCCGCGCCAGGACGTCGACGCCGGCCACCGTCGCCGAGCCCTCGTCGGGCTGCAGCAGGGTGGTGAGGATGCGGACGATCGTGGTCTTGCCGGCCCCGTTGGGACCGAGCAGACCGAGCACCGAGCCGGTGGGCACGGCGAGATCGACCCCCGCGAGGGCCGTGACGTTCTTGTAGCGCTTGACGAGCCCGTGGGCCGTGATCGCGTCTGCCATGTACCGAGGCTAGATGTGACCTCCGACACACACCCGGACAATTCGTCTCAGAGTGCGGTGGCCGCCCGCTCGCCGGCGTCGGCCGGCACCGTGGCCGGGCCGCGGGTCCGGGTGGACCAGACGAACGACGCCACGCCGGCGGTCAGCAGAGCGGCGCCGAGCATGTGCAGGTTGACCAGGCCGATCGGCAGGCCGGTGACCAGCTGCACGTACCCGATCGCGCCCTGGGCGAGCGCCACGCCGAGGAGCAGCAGCGCGGTCCGCCACAGGCGTCCGGTCGTGCCGGCGCGGCGCAGCCGCACGAGCAGGACGACCAGCACCAGCAGGAACGCCCACACGGCCGCGGCGTGCACCTTGGCCATGAGCCACGGGTCGACCGCGAACCGGTAGCCGACGTTCTCGTCGCCGGAGTGCGGTCCGGCTCCGGTGACCACGACGCCGAGCGCCAGCACGATCGCGGTGAGCGCCACGAGGACGCGGACGAGCACCCGGTCCGTCGCGTCGACGAGCGAGGACGCCGGCGCGTCGCCCTCCCGGAACCGGAGCACGAGCCACGTCGAGAGCGCCACGAGCGTCATCGAGATCAGCAGGTGGATCCCGACGAACGCAGGGTTCAGGTCGAAGATCACGATGATCCCGCCGAGCACCGCCTGCGCGAGGACCAGCAGCAGGGGAGCCATCGCGAGCCACCGGTACGAGCGCGGCCGCCGACGGTCCGTCGCGACGAGCAGCGCCACCACGACCGCGATGACGAGCAGGACGCCCGTGAGCGTCCGGTTGCCGAACTCGATCAGCGGGTTGATGGCCATGGCGGCGTGGATCTGCGGCGTGAAGTGGCCCGGCTCGCACTGCGGCCAGGTCGAGCAGCCGAGGCCCGAGCCCGTCAGCCGGACCGCCCCGCCGGTCACGACGATCCCGATCTGCGCGACCAGGTTGGCCACCACGACCGGCCAGCCCCACCGCGCGCGCAGCCGGTCGAGGACGTCGAGGACGGAGGACAGGCTCACGTGGACCAGCCTAAGGTCCGGCCGTCGGCCGCCCCGCCTCCTGCGCGGCGAGACGCGTCACACGCGGTCGCCTCAGTGCCAGCGGAACAGCCGGCCCGCGCCCCAGCCGAGCGCGGCGGTCCACCCGACGAGGATCACGACGGACCACGGCGGCAGGGTCCCGTGCAGGAGCGACTCGCGCATCGCCTCGCCCAGGGCACCGGACGGCAGCAGCAGGGCGACGTGCGACATCGGCCCGGGCAGCTGGCTCGCCGGGATCACGACGCCGCCGGCCACGGCCAGCACGAGCAGCAGCAGGTTGGCGACGGCCAGCACGGCCTCGGCGCGCAGCGTGCCGGCGACGAGCAGCGCGAGCGACGTGAACGCCGCGGTGCCCAGCACCACCGCGACCAGCGCGAGCGGGATGCCCGCGGGCACCGGGTGCCAGCCGAGCAGGAGGGCGGTCAGGCCGATGACGGCGATCTGCACCACCTCGACGACGAGCACGCCGAGCACCTTGCCGGCGAGCAGCCCGCCGCGCCCGAGCGGCGTCGTCGACAGGAGCCGGAGCACCCCGTTGCGCCGGTCGAACGACGACGCGATCGCCTGGGAGGTGAACGACGTGGTCATGACGGCGAGGGCGAGGATGCCCGGCGTGAGGAAGTCGATCCGGGTCGCGCCACCGGTGTCGAGGTCGATGGCGGTCGCCTTGGTCAGCCCGATCAGCACGAGGACCGGCACGACGATCGTCACGAGCAGCTGCTCGCCGTTGCGGAGGATGGCGCGCGCCTCGAACGACGTCTGGGCGGCGACGCGCTGCCTGGCGGGGGCAGAGGCGCTCATCGCAGGTTCCGTCCGGTGAGGTCGAGGAAGACGTCCTCGAGCGTGCGACGACCGACGGACAGCTGCGTGACCAGGACGTCCTGGTCGGCGAGCCATGCGGTCAGGGCGGCGACGGACCGCGCGTCGACGGCGCCGGTCACCGTGTAGACGCCGTCGCGCGGCTCGGTCACCACGAACCCGGCACCGAGCGCCGGGGCGAGGTCGAGGCCGCCGGCGGCCTCGAGGCGCAGGGAGCGGTCGTCGGCCGAGGCGACGAGCGACGGCACGGAGCCCTGCGCGATCACCCGGCCGTGGTCGACGACGACGACCTGGTCGGCCAGGTCCTCGGCCTCGTCCATCAGGTGCGTGGTGAGCAGCACCGCGACGCCCTCGTCGCGAAGCTCCCGCACCAGGTCCCACACGGCGTGCCGGGACTGCGGGTCCATCCCCGCGCTCGGCTCGTCGAGGAACACGACCTCGGGCCGGCCGACGATCGCGGCGGCGAGGGCGAGGCGCTGGCGCTGGCCGCCGGACAGGCGGCGGACGGTGGTGCGGGCGAAGGATCCCAGCCCGAGCCGCTCGGTGAGCTCGCCGAGGTCCCGCGGCTCCGCGTACATCTTGGCGACGTGCGCGAGCATGTCGTGCGCGCGGACGCCGGTGGGCAGGCCGCCGTCCTGCAGCATGACCCCGACGCGGGGGCGCAGGTCGCGGGCCTGCGTGAGCGGGTCCTGACCCAGCACCCGGACCGTGCCGCCGTCGGGCGCGCGCAGCCCCTCGCAGCACTCGATGGTCGTGGTCTTGCCCGCGCCGTTCGGGCCGAGGACCGCGGTCACCTGGCCGCGGTGGGCGACGAGGTCGAGCCCGTCGACCACGGCGCGATCGCCGTAGCGCTTGACGAGCCCGGAGATCTCGAGCGCGGGGGAGTCGGGCACGAGAGGGAAGTCTAGGGCGCCCGCGCGGCCCCTCCGGTGTGAGGGACGCGACGCCCAGCGAAGGGTCTCCTTGCTTGCAGGGATGGATATTGGCAACAAGGATGTTGCCAATATCGCGGCCACTCCCACGTGCCTTCCCGGCGCGGTCGGTCGCTCGATCCGGACCAGTCCCGACGGAGGTGTGGCATGAGCGCGACGCTGCCCTCGGTCGAGCACCCTTCCGTCGCGGCGGGCCACGAGTCCGACGCGGGCACCCGCCAGCGGGTGCTGCAGATCGTCGCGACCGCGGGCCCCGTGTCCGCCGCCGAGCTCGCGGCGCAGCTCGACCTCGCGCCCGCCGGGATCCGTCGGCACCTCGGGGTCCTCGAGGCCACCGACCAGATCGCGGTGCACGAGGCGGCTCGCGGCCCGCAGGGCCGAGGCCGTCCAGCGCGCCGCTACGTCGTCACGAGCCGCGGCCAGGCCGCCCTGTCGCACCGCTACTCGGAGATCGCGGCGCAGGCGCTGCGCTTCCTTGCCGAGACGGCGGGGCCGGAGGCGGTCGAGGGATTCGCGGAGCGGCGGGTGCGTGACCTCGAGGAGCGGCACTCCGCGGCGGTCCGTGCGGCCGGCGACGACGTCGCCACCCGCGTCCGGGTGCTCGCCGACGGCCTGGCCGCCGACGGGTACGCCGCCTCCGCGCGGCCCGCACCGGGCGGCGCGGCCATGCAGCTCTGCCAGGGGCACTGCCCCGTGCAGGACGTCGCCCACGAGTTCCCCCAGCTCTGCGAGGCCGAGGCGCGGGCGTTCTCCCGCATGCTCGGCGTGCACGTGCAGCGCCTCTCGACGCTGGCCGGGGGCGGCCACGTCTGCACCACGAACATCCCGATCTCGACCACGACCCCTGCCCACCCCGTGCCCTCCGTGGAAGGACATTCAGCATGAGTGCACAGACCGACAGCACTGCGGCGGCCACGCCGCAGGCGACGACACCGCTGACCCAGGACGAGGCCATCGCCTCCATCGGGAACTACAACTACGGCTGGCACGACGCCGACACCGCCGGGTCCGTCGCGACGCGCGGTCTGTCGGAGGCCAAGGTCCGGGAGATCTCCGCGCTCAAGAACGAGCCCGAGTGGATGCTCAAGACGCGCCTCAAGTCGCTGCGCCTGTTCGACAAGAAGCCCATGCCCTGGTGGGGCTCGGACCTGTCGGGCATCGACTTCGACAACATCAAGTACTTCGTGCGGTCCACCGAGAAGCAGGCCACCAGCTGGGAGGACCTGCCCGAGGACATCAAGAGCACGTACGACCGCCTGGGCATCCCGGAGGCCGAGAAGCAACGCCTCGTCGCCGGCGTCGCCGCGCAGTACGAGTCCGAGGTGGTCTACCACCAGATCCAGGAGTCGCTCGAGGAGCAGGGCGTCATCTTCCTCGACACCGACACCGCGCTGCGCGAGCACCCGGAGATCTTCGAGCAGTACTTCGGCTCGGTCATCCCGCCCGGGGACAACAAGTTCGCCTCGCTCAACACGGCCGTCTGGTCGGGCGGCTCGTTTGTCTACGTGCCGCCGGGCGTCCACGTCGAGATCCCGCTGCAGGCCTACTTCCGGATCAACACCGAGAACATGGGCCAGTTCGAGCGGACGCTGATCATCGCCGACGAGGGCTCGTACGTGCACTACGTCGAGGGCTGCACCGCGCCGGTGTACTCGAGCGACTCGCTGCACTCCGCGGTGGTCGAGATCATCGTCAAGAAGAACGCGCGCGTCCGGTACACGACCATCCAGAACTGGTCGAACAACGTGTACAACCTGGTCACCAAGCGGGCGACCGCGGCCGAGGGCGCCACCATGGAGTGGGTCGACGGCAACATCGGCTCCAAGGTCACCATGAAGTACCCGGCCATCTACCTGCTGGGCGAGCACGCGCGCGGCGAGACGCTGTCGATCGCGTTCGCCGGGGCGGGCCAGCACCAGGACGCCGGCGCCAAGATGGTGCACGCCGCGCCGCACACCTCCAGCTCGATCGTCTCCAAGTCGGTCGCGCGCGGCGGTGGCCGCACGTCGTACCGCGGCCTGGTGCAGGTGCTCGAGGGCGCCCACCACTCCGCGTCGAACGTGCTCTGCGACGCCCTGCTGGTCGACCAGATCTCCCGCTCCGACACGTACCCGTACGTCGACGTCCGCGAGGACGACGTGTCGATGGGCCACGAGGCGACCGTGTCGCGCGTGAGCGAGGACCAGCTGTTCTACCTGATGTCCCGAGGCATGCCCGAGACCGAGGCCATGGCCATGATCGTGCGCGGGTTCGTCGAGCCCATCGCGCGCGAGCTGCCCATGGAGTACGCCCTCGAGCTGAACCGCCTCATCGAGCTGCAGATGGAAGGGGCCGTCGGCTGATGACGACCACCACAGAGCCCACCAACCCAGTCTCCCTGGCCACAGATCATTCGCGGGCGGTCGCCGACGGGAGCCACACCCACGGCGTCGGACCGGCGCCCGAGGCGTCCCGCGCCTCGCGGCCCACGTCGTTCGACGTCGCCGACTTCCCCGTGCCGAACGGTCGCGAGGAGGAGTGGCGCTTCGCCCCGGTGTCGCGCCTGGCTCCGCTGTTCGCGGCGGACACCGACGGCGTGCTCGACGGCCACGGCGTCCTCACGACGGTCGTCGAGGCACCCGAGGTGCAGGTCGAGATCGTCGAGCGCGACGACGCCCGGCTCGGGAAGGCCGGCACGCCCGGCGACCGCGCCGCCGCCGTGGCGTGGGCGTCGTTCCCGCGGGCCACGATCGTCACGATCCCGCAGGAGGCCGTCGCCTCCGAGGTGACGTCGATCCGCATCGAGGGCGTCGAGGGTGCCGGCACGCACGAGGCCGCGCTCGAGCCCAGCGCCACGCACCTGCTGGTGCACGCGAAGCCCCTGTCGCAGGCCGTCGTCGTCATCGACCACGTCGGTCACGCCGCGCTCACCGAGACGGTCGAGATCGTCGCCGACGAGGGCGCGCACCTGACGGTCGTCACCGTGCACGACTGGGCCGAGGGCTCCGTGCACGCGTCGTCGCACCGCCTGCGGATCGGTCGCGACGCGACGGTCAAGCACATCGCGGTCACGCTCGGCGGCGACGTCGTGCGGATCACCCCGGACGCCGAGTTCGTCGGCGAGGGTGCGAACGTCAAGATGCTCGGCCTCTACTTCGCCGACGCGGGCCAGCACCAGGAGCAGCGCCTCTTCGTCGACCACGCGGTGCCCAACTGCATCTCGCGCGTCACGTACAAGGGCGCCCTGCAGGGCGAGGGCGCGCACACGGTGTGGGTCGGCGACGTGCTCATCCGGGCCGAGGCCGAGGGCACCGACACGTACGAGCTGAACCGCAACCTCGTGCTCTCCGACGGCGCGCGCGCCGACTCGGTGCCGAACCTCGAGATCGAGACCGGTCTCATCGAGGGCGCCGGCCACGCGAGCGCGACCGGCCGGTTCGACGACGAGCAGCTGTTCTACCTGCGCGCTCGCGGCATCCCGGAGCCGGACGCCCGTCGGCTCGTGGTGCGTGGCTTCTTCGCCGAGCTCATCCACGAGATCGGCGTCCCGTCGGTCGAGGAGCGGCTCATCGCGTCCATCGAGGCCGAGCTGGAGAAGTCCATGTCGGTCCTCGGCGCCACGCCTGCCGTCCCCGGTTCCGAGGCGACGGAGCTCGCATGACCGCGCAGCTCGCCTGCTACGACGAGGACGTGCCCGTCGAGGGAACGTTCCGCGTCGAGCTGGAGGCTGAGCACGGCACCGTCGAGGTCGCGCTGGTGCGCGACGAGGACGGCGAGCTGCACGCCATCAGCGACATCTGCTCCCACGGCGCCGTCTCGTTGTCGGACGGCGAGGTGGAGGGCTGCACGATCGAGTGCTGGCTCCACGGCTCGCGGTTCGACCTGCGCACCGGCAAGCCCACGGGCCCGCCCGCCGTCCAGCCCGTCCCTGTCTACCCCGTGACCGTCGACGGCCAGCGCGTGCTGGTCGACGTCGACGCCCCGCTCTGAAGAAGTCTGGAAGGAACAGCATGTCCACCCTGGAGATCCGCGACCTGCACGTCAGCGTCGAGACCAAGGAAGGCCCGAAGCAGATCCTGCGCGGCGTCGACCTGACCGTCGCGAGCGGCGAGACGCACGCCATCATGGGCCCGAACGGCTCCGGCAAGTCCACGCTCGCGTACTCGCTGGCCGGCCACCCGAAGTACCAGGTCACCAGCGGCACCGTGACCCTCGACGGCGAGGACGTCCTCGCGCTCTCCGTCGACGCCCGCGCCCGTGCGGGCCTGTTCCTCGCCATGCAGTACCCGGTCGAGGTCCCCGGCGTCAGCGTGAGCAACTTCCTGCGCACCGCGAAGACGGCGATCGACGGGCAGGCCCCGCCGCTGCGCACGTGGGTCAAGGACGTCCGCAAGGCGATGGACGACCTGCGCATGGACCCGGCGTTCGCCGAGCGCTCCGTCAACGAGGGCTTCTCCGGCGGCGAGAAGAAGCGCCACGAGATCCTGCAGATGGAGCTCCTCAAGCCGAAGTTCGCGATCCTCGACGAGACCGACTCGGGCCTCGACGTCGACGCGCTGCGCGTCGTGTCCGAGGGCGTCAACCGCGTCAAGGAGAACCCGGACGTCGGCGTCCTGCTGATCACGCACTACACGCGGATCCTGCGCTACATCACGCCCGACTTCGTGCACGTCTTCGTCGACGGCAAGGTTGCCGAGGAGGGTGGCCCGGAGCTGGCCGACCGCCTCGAGAACGAGGGCTACGACCGCTTCCTGTCGAGCGCCACGGTCCTCTGAGGCGATCATGACCAGCACCCTCGACACCGCGGCCCGGACGCTCGACGCGTCCGAGCTCGCGGCGGTGCGCGCCGACTTCCCGCTGCTGTCGCGGACCCTGCGCGGCGGGCGGCCGTTGGTGTACCTCGACTCGGGGGCCACCTCGCAGAAGCCCGAGGTCGTCCTCGACGCCGAGCAGGACTTCTATGTCCAGCGCAACGCCGCGGTGCACCGCGGGGCGCACCAGCTCGCGGAGGAGGCCACCGAGGCGTTCGAGGACGCGCGGGACCGCGTCGCCTCGTTCGTCGGGGTGTCGCCGGGGTCGCTGGTCTGGACGTCGAACGCGACGGCCGGCATCAACCTGGTGGCGTACGCGATGTCGAACGCGTCGCTGGGTCGCGGGGGAGCGGCCGCGCGGCCGCTCGCGCTCGGTCCCGGCGACGAGATCGTGGTCACCGAGGCGGAGCACCACGCGAACCTCGTGCCGTGGCAGGAGCTCGCGCTCCGCACCGGGGCTTCCTTGAGGTGGCTCGGGGTCGACGACGACGGCCGCATCCGGCTGGACGACCTCGGCACCGTGGTCACCGACCGCACCAAGGTGCTGGCGTTCACGCACGCGTCGAACGTCACGGGCGCGATCACGCCGGTCGCCCCCTTCGTCGCCCGGGCCCGTGCGGTCGGGGCGCTGACGGTCCTGGACGCCTGCCAGTCGGTGCCGCACCTGCCGGTGGACCTCACGGCCCTCGGCGTCGACTTCGCGGCGTTCTCCGGGCACAAGATGCTCGGCCCCACCGGCGTCGGCGCGCTCTACGGGCGGCGCGAGCTGCTCGAGGCCATGCCTCCGGTGACCACCGGCGGCTCGATGGTCGAGGTGGTCACCATGGAGTCGACCACCTACGCGCCGCCGCCGCAGCGGTTCGAGGCGGGCACACAGATGGTGTCCCAGGCCGTCGGCATGGGCGCGGCCGCGTCGTACCTGGCCGAGCTGGGGATGGACGCGGTCGCCGCGCACGAGGCGCACCTCGCCGGGCTGCTGCTCGACGCGGTCGCGTCGGTGCCCGGCGTGCGGGTGATCGGCCCGACCGACACCCGGGACCGCCTGGCGACCGTCTCGTTCGTGGTCGACGGCGTGCACGCGCACGACGTGGGCCAGGTGCTCGACGACGCCGGCGTGGCCGTCCGGGTGGGGCACCACTGCGCGCAGCCGCTGCACCGCCGGTTCGGGGTGGCGTCGACGTCGCGGGCCAGCGCCGCGGTCTACACGACCGACGAGGAGATCGAGGTCTTCCGGGAAGCACTGGCGGGGGTCCGGGCGTTCTTCGGTCTGGAGGTGTCATGAGCACGGGATCGATGGAACAGCTGTACCAGCAGGTCATCCTCGACCACGCGAAGTTCCCGCACGGCAAGGGGCTCGGCGCGGCGGGAGACCTGCACCTGCACACGGGCGAGTCGCACCAGGTGAACCCGACGTGCGGTGACGAGGTGACCCTGCAGGTGGACCTCGACGACGACGGCACGGTCCGGGACGTGCGCTGGGACGGACAGGGCTGCAGCATCTCGCAGGCCTCGGTCTCGGTGCTGCACGACCTGGTCGTCGGCAACGACCTCGCCACCGTCGACCAGATCGGCGGCACGTTCCGCGCGCTCATGCAGACGCGCGGCGCGGGGCTCGACGACGACGCCGAGGACACCCTCGGCGACGCCACGGCCTTCACCGGCGTGGCCAAGTACCCCGCACGGATCAAGTGCGCCCTGCTCGGCTGGGCGGCGCTGACCGACGCACTCATCAAGACCGGCGCACGGGAGAACTCATGAGCACGGACACGCCCGCACCCGTCACGGTGGCCGACGTCGAGGAGGCCATGCGCGACGTCATCGACCCCGAGCTGGGCATCAACGTGGTCGACCTCGGCCTGGTCTACGGGCTGACGATCGACCAGACCAACACGGCCGTCATCGACATGACGCTCACGTCGGCGGCCTGCCCGCTGACCGACGTCATCGAGGACCAGTCGGCGCAGGCCCTCGACGGGCTCGTCGACGGCTTCCGCATCAACTGGGTGTGGATGCCGCCGTGGGGCCCCGAGAAGATCACGCCCGACGGTCGCGAGCAGATGCGGGCCCTCGGCTTCAACATCTGAGCAGGACCCCGAGAGGCCCGCACTCGWCGWCGAGTGCGGGCCTCTCGTGGTCCGGGCGTCACTGCTTGATCAGGACGCCGATCTCCTTGTGGTCGTCGTTGTACACCGTCATCTCCTCGCCGTCGACGTTGGCCGACGTGGCTGCGGACAGCCAGGTGTTGACGTTCTCGCACGCCATCATGGTCGCGGCGAACGGACCGAGCTCGACCTCCGAGCCGTCGATCTTCCAGGGACCGTTCAGCTGGTTGCACCCGTCGGTGCCGCTGACTGTGCCGCCCTCGGCGAGCTCGAGGTTGACCGGAGGCTCGGAGTCCGTCTGCGACCACGTCCCGACGACGTCGCTGGACTCGAGGGCGGCTCCGGTCGAGTCTTCGCTGCTGGAACAGGCGGCCAACACCGCACCGCTCAGCGCGACCAGGAGGGCGGTCCGAACCAGAGCCGAGCGCGGTGTGCTCATGCCGCCGACGCTAGCAGCACGAACGCGCTGCTCACAGGGGTGGACGACCGTGTGCTGCGGGAGTGCGCACGGCGCCCGCGCGTGACCACGTCGTCAGGCAGGCCGCACCGTCAGAGCTGGTCGGTGGCGAACGTGTCGCACGCCGCGAGCGTGCCCTGCTCGTAGCCGGTGGTGAACCACCGCTCGCGCTGCTCGCTGGAGCCGTGCGTCCAGGTGTCCGGGTTGACGCCGCCGCCGGACTGCTGCTGGATGTGGTCGTCACCCACCGCCGCTGCCGCGTTGAGGGCGTTCTGCAGCTGCTCCTGCGTGATCGGCGCCAGGTAGGGCTCATTGGTCTTCGGGTTGATCGTCTCGGTCGCGTCGCCTGCCCACATGCCGGCGTAGCAGTCGGCCTGCAGCTCGACCCGCACGGAGTCGGAGTCGGCGCCGGTGCCGCCGCGCTGGGCCTTGTCCATCACGCCCGTGATCTGCTGGATGTGGTGGCCGTACTCGTGCGCGGTCACGTACTCCTCGGCGAGCGGACCGTCCTGCCCGCCGAACTGGCTCTGCAGCTGGTCGTAGAAGCTGACGTCGATGTAGATCGTCGCGTCGGGTGGGCAGTAGAAGGGCCCCGTGGAGCTGCTCGCGGTCCCGCAGCCGGTGGACTGGGAGTCGCTGAACGAGACGATCGCCGGAGGGGCGAACTGGCCGCCCGCGGCGGCCACCTGCGCAGCCCAGTACGTGTCGAGCGCGTACGCGGTGGCGCTGAGCCGGCACTCGCGGTCGGTGTTGGCCTGCTCGACGCTGCACGCGCCGACGGTGCCCTGGGTCTGGGGTGCGGGGTCCTGGCCGCCGCCCGTCAGCCCACCGAGGTCCACACCGGTGAACACGTAGATGAGCACGGCGAGCAGGCCGACGGCCCCGCCGCCCACGGCGATCTTGCCGCCGCCGCCGCGCTGGACGCGCCCGCCCTCGAATCCGCCATCACCCTGGAACGTCACGGAACGGAACCGTAGTCGCGCCGCGACGCCTTCGCCTGTCGAGACGTGGACGCCGGTCCATGTCCACCCGGTCAGCCTTCGCCGAGGCCCCGGGCGGCCAGCGCGTCGCCCGTCGCGCGGGCGTGCGCGACCATCCGGACGGCGGCCGGCACGAGGATCGCGCGCGGCTCGCGGTCCAGGCCGCGGGCGCGGGCGGCGTCGCGCGTCTCCATCGACATGCGGGCGAGGACGGGGACGGTACGCAGGAACAGGCCGACGACCATGGCGAACGTCTCGGGCGCGAGCCCGACGTGCCGCAGGGGGCGGGCGAGCCGGGCGAGCACGTCGAGGAGGCTGTCGGCCCGGGTAGTCGCGGTGACGACGGCGGCCATGAGCACGAGGGCGAMCAGGTCGACCGCGACCTCGACGGCCGTCGCCCAGCCGCGGGCCCACCACTGGTAGGCGCCCACGAGGGCCGCGGTCACCAGCGCCGGCACCAGGCCGCGGGTGGTTCGATGCCACGGGATGCGCGCGACGAGCTGGGCGACGAGGGCGACCCCGAGGGCGAGCACCGCCGACAGCGGCCCGCGCAGCGCCACCACGGCCACGGCGAAGACGGTGAGGAACGCGAGCTTGAGGCCGGCCGGGGCGCGGTGCAGGACGGTCGTGCCCGGGTGGTAGAGGCCGAGCGGCCCGGCCCACGGCGGCCGCAGCGGGCCGCTCACGTGCGGACCTCCATGAGCGCCCGGTACGTCGCCACGGCCACGGCCGGGTCCCCGTCGAACACCACGGCGCCGTCGTCGACGACGAGCACGCGGTCGGCGCGCAGCGCGGCGTCGAGGTCGTGCGTCACGACGATCACCTGCTGCTCGAGGTCGTCCAGCAGGCCGTCGACGACGCGGCGCCAGCGCAGGTCGAGCAGGGTGGTCGGCTCGTCGCACACCAGGACCGCGGGTTCCGTCGCGAGCACCGACGCGAGCGCGAGCAGCTGCCGCTGCCCGCCGGACAGGGCGTGCACCGGCACCTCAGCCCGGTCCGCCAGCCCGAACCGCTCGAGCGCCGCGCGCGCGGCGGCACCCCGCTCGTCGGCCGTCAGCGTCAGGCGACGCAGAGACAGGGCGACGTCCTCCACCGGCGTTGGCATGACCAGCTGTGCGTCGGGGTCCGTGAACATGAACCCGACCCGGCGGCGCACGGCAGCCCCGTCCCGCGCCGTGTCCAGGCCGTCCACCCGGACGGTGCCCGACGACGGCAGCACGAGGCCGTTGAGCAGGCGCGCGAGCGTCGACTTCCCCGAGCCGTTGGCCCCGACGACGGCGATTCGGCGCTCGGTGAGCTCGAGCGTCACCGGCCCGAGCAGGCGCACGACGCGCTCGGCGCCGCCCGCCGGGTCGGGGCTGTAGGCGGTGACGAGGACGTCGTCGAGGGTGATCATGAGCGGCCGGCTCGGTGCAGCGTCAGCGGCGGGTGCGCAGCATGTCGGGGAACGCCTTGAACACGGCGAGGGCGACGGCCGCGGCCGCGAGGTTCTTGAGCACGTCCCCGGTCCAGAAGACGACGTCGATGGCGAACGCCTCGTGGAAGCTGAGGCCCAGGCGCGCCATGAGCCCGACGATGCCGGCGGGGTGGATGGTCAGGAAGCTGGCGCCCAGGCCGGCCAGCACGAGCACCGGGTACCGCCAGGTGGAGGTGACGCGCAGGGCCAGGCCGCCGAAGACGCCGGCGAGCGCGGCGGCGAACGGGAACGCCAGCAGGTAGCCGACGGACGGCTTGCTCAGCACGGCGACGCCGCCGGTGCCGTCGGCGAAGATGGGCAGCCCCGCCAGGCCCAGCGCGAGGTAGAGCAGCACCGCGAGGGCGCCGCGCCGCCAGCCGAGGACGAGGCCGGCCAGGATGACGCCGAAGGTCTGCAGCGTGATGGGCACGCCGGACGGGGTGGGGATGCCGGGCAGGATGGCGCACACCGCGATAAAGGCCGCGAACGTGGCGATGAGCGCGACGTCGGTGGCGACGGAGGCCCGGTCGACCGGCACGGGGAGTGCGGGGTCGGCGGCGGTGGTCTCGTTCTCGGGTGCAGGGGTCATGGCTGTCCCTCGATCGTCGTGGCGGGTGCGGGCGATCCCGCGGGGTGCGGCGCGCACGTCACAGCCGTGCGCCGGGCCCAGCGGCCGGTCGCCACGCTAGCCGGTCGTAGACTTGCTGGCGTTTGTGCCCGCGGCCAACGCCAGCGCGGCGAACTCGGAGGAAACCGTCAAGTGATCACTGCCCAGGCTGTCGAGCTGCGCATCGGCGCACGCGTGCTGCTCGAGGAGTCGTCGTTCCGCATCGCGGCCGGCGACCGGATCGGTCTGGTCGGTCGCAACGGCGCCGGCAAGACCACGCTCACCAAGACGCTGGCGGGGGAGACGCAGCCGACGGGCGGCCAGATCGTCCGCGGCGGCGACGTGGGATACCTCCCGCAGGACCCCCGCACCGGCGATCTCGAGCAGCTCGCGATGGACCGGGTGCTGTCGGCTCGCGGCCTCGACGAGGTCGTCCGCGCCATGCGCGCCACCGAGGTCGCGATGGCCAGCGAGGACGACGGCGTCCGCGAGAAGGCGATGGACCGGTACTCCCGGCTCGACTCGCGGTTCAACGCCGCCGGCGGGTACGCCGCCGAGAGCGAGGCTCACCGGATCGCGTCGAACCTCGGGCTCGACGAGCGGGTGCTCGGCCAGACCATCGGCACGCTCTCCGGCGGTCAGCGACGCCGCGTCGAGCTGGCCCGCATCCTGTTCTCGGGCGTCGAGACGCTGCTGCTCGACGAGCCGACCAACCACCTCGACGCCGACTCGATCAYSTGGCTGCGCGACTACCTGAAGTCCTACTCGGGCGGCCTGATCGTCATCTCGCACGACGCCGACCTGCTGCGGGCCGTGGTGAACAAGGTCTTCCACCTGGACGCCAACCGCTCGCAGCTGGACCAGTACGCCCTCGGCTGGGACGCGTACCTGCAGCAGCGCGAGACGGACGAGAAGCGTCGCCGCCGCGAGCGGGCCAACGCCGAGAAGAAGGCGTCGGCGCTCATGGCGCAGGCCGACAAGATGCGCGCCAAGGCGACCAAGACCGTCGCGGCGCAGAACATGGCGCGGCGCGCCGAGCGGCTGCTGTCCGGCCTCGAGGAGGTCCGCGCGTCGGACAAGGTCGCGCGCCTGCGCTTCCCCGAGCCGGCGGCCTGCGGCAAGACGCCGCTCACCGCCGCGGGCCTGTCGAAGACGTACGGGTCGCAGGAGGTCTTCACGGACGTCGACCTGGCGATCGACCGGGGCAGCAAGGTCGTCGTGCTGGGCCTCAACGGCGCCGGCAAGACCACGCTGCTGCGCATCCTCGGGGGCATCGAGAAATCCGACACCGGCGAGGTGCGTCCGGGGCACGGGCTCAAGCTCGGCTACTACGCGCAGGAGCACGAGACGCTCGACATGGACCGGACGGTCGTCGAGAACCTCAAGTCGTCCGCGCCGGACCTCACCGAGACCCAGGTGCGCTCGGTGCTGGGCTCGTTCCTGTTCTCGGGCGACGACGCCGACAAGCCCGCCCGCGTGCTGTCGGGTGGCGAGAAGACGCGCCTCGCGCTGGCGTCCCTCGTCGTCTCCAGCGCGAACGTGCTGCTGCTCGACGAGCCGACGAACAACCTCGACCCGGCGTCGCGCGAGGAGATCCTCGCGGCCCTGCGCGGCTATGCCGGCGCCGTCGTCCTGGTGTCGCACGACGAGGGCGCCGTCGCCGCGCTCGACCCCGAGCGCGTCCTGCTGCTGCCCGACGGAGACGAGGACCTGTGGAGCCCGGCGTACCTGGACCTCATCGCCCTGGCCTGACCCCCGACGCACGCGACGCCCCGGACCGAGCAGGTCTGGGGCGTCGCGCGTCGGTCAGAGGCCGAACGTGGCCAGCCAGTCCTGGACGACGGCGATGTCGACCCGCTGGTAGCCGCCGAGGTACCGGCAGTTGTCGGTGTAGCCGTAGCTGGTGACCGCGACGATGCTGCCGTTGAGGAAGACCGGACCACCCGAGTCGCCGAAGCAGGTGCCGCCGGTGCCGCGGTTGTCCTTCTCGTTCCCGTTGGTCTGCAGGATCTGCGCGGTGAGCTTCTGGCCCGGCATGTCCACGTACCGACGGATCAGCGGGTAGCTCATCGGCTGCGGCTTCTGCGGCCCGGAGTCGGGCTTGCGGACCTCGGTGCCGTAGCCGACGGCGGTGAACAGCGTCTTGTTGAGCACCGGCTGCGCGTACGCGTCGAGGTAGTTGAGGGTGGCGAGCGGGGCCGGCTTGATGTCCGTCACCGGGCGGTCGAGCACGATGACGCCGACGTCGTTCCAGTTGTCGAGGTCGGTGAAGTCGGAGTACTCGGGGTGCGTGTACGCGGTCCCGGACAGGTAGCCGGCGGCCTCGATCTCGGCCCGCGTGTATCCGGCGCTCGGGTTGGCGGCGACAGGGAACGGCGTCGGGGGCTGCTCGGCGATGACGGAGTCGAAGGTGACCAGCGTCTTGCCCAGCGTCCCGTCGGTGCAGTGCGCAGCGGTGAGCACGACCGTGGGGGAGACGAGGGTGGCGCTGCAGCGGAAGCGTCCGTCGGCGCTGTAGAAGAGGATCAGTCCGACGTTGGGGTGGGTGTTCCCGTCGGGAGTCCCGCCGGTGCTGGCGAAGGCGGGGGCGGCGCCGAGGGCGGTCAGCCCGAACGCCATGGCGAGAGCGACGACGAGCTTGGTGAGTCTGGGTCGCATGGGTCATACCTCCTGGTTGGACGTGTGACCCACACCACACCACGAAGGTCCCGGGCGCGCGCGGCGAGCGGGGTCAGCGCGCGCGGTCCTCGCGCGCCGACGTCTCGGCGAGCTGCGCGTCGATGAGCGCGTCCTCGGCGTCCTCGTCGCGCCCACCGCGCCGGCGGGGCGCGTCGGGAGCGGGCTGCGCCGCACGCCGGGGCCGCGGGGTGTCGCGTGTCGGCCACAGCTCGACACCCGACGGCGAGACCTGGACCGGCGCCGGCTCGGGTGCGGGCCCCTCGGCCTCGCGCAGCGCGCGCTCGTCCTGGAGCTCGCGCCGCGCGCCCAGGCTGAACGCGATCAGCCCGCCGAGCGCGAACGTCCACCACTGGAACGCGTAGGACAGGTGCGACCCGGGGTCGGTGCTGGGCGGCGGGAGCTGTCCGGGGACGGGGGAGACCGACGGGTCCTCGGCGGTCATGGCGACGTAGGCGTCGTAGGACTCGCCCTCGACGCCGCCGGCGGCGAGGACCTGCTCGGCGGAGATGGCCTGGACCTGACCGGGCGGCGCGGTCCGGCTGGATGTCGGCTCGTCGTGGCGCAGCCGGGCCGTCAGCGTCACGCTGCCTTCGGGCGGGGCAGGGGCGGCGACGTCGGCGCTCGCGTCGGCGCCGGGGTCCACCCAGCCGCGGTCGACGACGAGCACGGCGCCCGCACCCGTCGGCGCCGACGAGGTCCCCGCGGAGGCGTCCTCCACGACGAACGGGACGAGCACGTGGTAGGCGGGTGCGCCGTCGACCGGTCGGTTGCGCAGCAGCACGGTCGCGTCCGGCTCGTAGTGGCCGACCACCGTCACGCGCCGCCAGACGTCGTCGTCGGTGAGCGGGGTGTCGGTGGCGGGCAGCACGGTGTCGAGCGGCACGGGGTCCGCCGACCAGTTGGTCTCCACCACGGCGATCGCCGCGTCGCGCCAGACGTGCCGGTTCCACTGCCACCGGCCGAGGAACGTGCAGGCCACCGCGACGACGACGCCGAGGAGCACGAGCCCGGTCGCCCGGCGCGCCGCGGGGCTCATGATCCGGAGGCGGGCTCGAGCTGCGCCGCGGGGACGACGTCGCGCAGGAACCCGCGGGTGTCGAGGAACTGGCTCAGGTGCTCGCGGTGGTCGTCGCAGGCCAGCCACACCTTGCGGCGGTCCGGGGTGTGCAGCTTGGGGTTGTTCCAGAGCAGGCCCCAGGTCGCCTCGGCCCGGCAGCCGCGGCTGCTGCAGACCAGCTCGTCCACGGCGTCCGGGACAGGGCCGAACAGGCTCACGCGCGGCCGTCCGGGTGGTCGTCCGAGGAGCCCAGGCCACGCGGTGCGCCCGAGCCCGGGCCGATCTCGCGCGTCGTCATGAAGGTGCCGTCGCCGTCGCGGCGCTCGCGGCCCGCGTTGGCGAACAGGACGGCGGAGTAGGGCAGGACGACGGCGGCGACGATGAGGATCAGCGAGGCCCACAGCGGGATGTGGCCCCATGAGAAGACGGCCCCGGCGAAGCAGACGACACGGATCCCCATCTGCACGAGGTAGCGCTTCTGCCGGCGGGCCAGGTCGTCCGTGAGCGCCTCGGGCGCGGAGGTGATGCTGTGGACCTCCTCGGCGGGGACCTCAGGGTGCCGACGGCTGCTGCTCACTACCTGATCGTAGTCCGGCGCCGCTGAGACGGCGCTGAGGAGCGGTGTTGTGTAGGTCCCACAACGGGGCGCGACGAACATGGGCGCGGACCCTGCCGTGGCGTGCGGCGGACGTCGGATAGCGTCGTGTCCCGTGCCAGAGACTTCCGACAACGACACCACCACCGCCGCGCCGCGCAGCGTCCTCGTCACCGGCGCCAACCGGGGCATCGGCCGGGCGATCGCCGAGCGGTTCGTGGCGAACGGCGACAAGGTCGCCACGATCTACCGCGCGGGCGAGCTGCCCGCCGGTGTCCTCGGCGTCGTGGGCGACGTGCGGGACACCGCCAGCGTCGACGCGGCGTTCGCCGAGATCGAGGCCGCGCACGGTCCCGTCGAGGTGCTCGTCGCCAACGCGGGCGTCACGCGCGACCAGCTGCTCATGCGGATGACCGACGAGGAGTTCTCCGAGGTCCTCGACGTCAACCTCACGGGCGCGTTCCGCTGCGCGCGCCGCGCCAGCAAGGGCATGATCCGGCTGCGCCGCGGTCGGATCATCTTCATCTCGTCGGTGGTCGGGCTCTACGGCTCCGCCGGCCAGGTCAACTACGCGGCGTCCAAGTCCGCCCTCGTCGGGATGGCTCGCTCGATCACCCGCGAGCTCGGCGGACGGGCGATCACCGCGAACGTCGTCGCGCCGGGCTTCATCGACACCGACATGACGCGCGCCCTGCCCGAGGACAAGCAGAAGGCCTACCGCGAGTCCATCCCGCTGGGCCGGTTCGCGGAGCCCGAGGAGGTCGCCGGCGTGGTCGAGTTCGTCGCGTCGGACGCCGCGGGCTACATCTCCGGCGCCGTGATCCCGGTCGACGGCGGCCTGGGCATGGGCCACTGACACTCCCCAGACGACACGAAGGACGGAACACACTCATGGGTCTGCTCGACGGCAAGAAGCTCCTGGTCACCGGCGTCCTCACGGACGGCTCGATCGCCTTCCACGTGGCGCGTCTGGCGCAGCAGGAGGGCGCCGAGGTGCTGCTCACCTCGTTCGGCCGTCAGTTCCGACTGACGCAGGCGATCGCGCGCCGGCTCCCGAAGGAGGCGCAGGTCCTCCAGCTCGACGTCACCGATGCCGACGACCTGGCGGCGCTCGAGGGCCGCGTGCGTGAGGCGGGCTTCGACGCGCTGGACGGTGTGGTGCACTCGATCGGGTTCGCGCCGCAGTCGGTCATGGGGGGCAACTTCCTCGCCGGCGAGTGGGCCGACGTCGCGACCGCGCTGCAGGTCAGCGCGTACTCGCTGAAGTCGCTCGCGGTCGCCACGCAGCCGCTGCTCAGCTCGGGGGGCTCGATCGTCGGGCTCACGTTCGACGCCCGGTACGCCTGGCCGGTCTACGACTGGATGGGCGTGGCCAAGGCGGCCTTCGAGTCGACCTCGCGCTACCTGGCCCGCGACCTGGGGCCGCACGGGATCCGCGTCAACCTGGTCTCGGCCGGCCCGATCCGCACGACGGCCGCCAAGTCGATCCCCGGCTTCGAGGCGATGGAGGGCGGCTGGCCGGAGCGCGCGCCGCTCGGCTGGGACGCGTTCGACCCCGAGCCGACGGCCCGTGCGGTCGCCGCGCTGCTGTCGGACTGGTTCCCGGCGACGACGGGCGAGATCGTGCACGTCGACGGCGGCTACCACGCGATGGGTCTGTGACCGCCGCCCGCGGGATGGGACGCTGAGCCGGTGACGCCCGAGACCGGCACCCGGCGACTGCTTCTGCTGCGCCACGCGAAGGCCGAGCACCAGGACGCCATCGCGGACATCCAGCGCCCGCTCTCGCTCGTGGGGCGCAAGCAGGCGGCGACGGTCGGCGCGGCGCTCGCGGCGGACGACCTGGTGCCCGACCTCGTGCTCTGCTCGTCGAGCGTGCGGACCCGACAGACGTGGGAGCTCGCGCGTGGCGTGCTCGGCGCGGACCCGGAGGTGCGCTTCCTCGAGGACCTCTACTACGCCGGGTCGAGCGCCCTGGTGGAGCTGGTCCGAGCCGTCCCCGCGGACGTCGGCACGGTGCTCGTGGTCGGCCACGAGCCGACGATGTCGCGGGCTGCCGCTCTCCTGGCCGGCCCGGCGTCGGACCCGACCACCCTCGCTCGGGTGCGGGTCGGCGTGCCCACCGCGAGCTGGTCGTTGCTCGAGGTCGATGGCTGGGACACGCTCGGCCCCGAGTCGGCGAGCCTGCGTCGGCTCGCGATCCCCGAGTGACCTCAGTAGAGGTCGCGTAGCGCCCGGGTGCGCCCGAGGTCCGTCGCCAGGTCGGTGCTCGCGCTGAGCAGGTCGACACCGCCGACGAGCGGTCGCCGGGCGATCTCGCGGACCTCCGGGTCGGTCAGGGCGCCGACGAGCAGGCGGGCGACGGAGCCGCCGTCGACGACCGCGAACGGACGGCCGTGGAACGGCGTCGTGCGCTCGGGCACCGGGGCGCCCAGGCCGAGGGTGTTGTGCCGGCGCAGCAGCTCGACCAGGACCTCGCCCAGCCGCTCCTGGCGCTCCTGCCAGCCGTCGGCCGCGAGCGTGGACGCCATCGCCGTGCGCAGCGGTCGCGTCGAGTCGATCCGGGCCAGGGCCGTGCCGAGCCACTTGTCGTAGGGTGCGTACCGGCGCTCCTGCAGAAGCGCCAGCAGCGCCGCCGTGCGGCAGACGCGCGCCGTGATCATCCGCGATCCGAGGTCGTCGCCGACCATGCCCGCGCGCGGGGCGAGGTGCTCGTCCTGCCCGATCGCCGACCAGGCCGCCGCCTGCTGGTAGAGCCACACGTCGTGCGGGTAGTAGCCGAGCCGCGCGCGGACGGCACCGAGCCCGAGGTCGTCGTGGAACACGGCACCCGCGGTGAGCGCGAGCAGCCGCTGCTGCGGGACGACGAGCCAGTCCGCGGCCGTCGTCGGGTCGACCGGACCGAGCACGCGTCCGAGCAGCGCGTCGAGCGTGCCGATCTCGATCCGGTGGTCCACGGGGCCGGCGGCCGCGGTGTCTCCCAGCCCGCGCGTGCCGTCCGGTGCGGACGGCGCGGCGCGCGTGATCCAGCCGGCGATCTCCGGCGGCACGCGGTGGCGCAGCTCCTCGTGCAGGTCGTCGCCGTGGGCCGCCAGCTCGGCGGCCTGCAGCAGCAGCTGCAGCCGCGGTCCCCAGTCGTGGTCGGTCGACGTCGCGTCGTCGAACCCCAGCACGTCCGAGCCGGGTCCGACGAGCGCCGCCGTGTGCGCCAGGCCGTGGGCGACCAGCGCGGGCCGCACGGCGGCGTAGAGCGCGCGTGCCAGGTCGGTGCCGGGCACGAATGCGGTCACCGCGCGAACACCGGCAGCTCGAGCACGGCGTCGAGCCGGTCGCGGACCACGGCGTCGGCGGCCGCGCACACCAGCGGCTTGGCGTTGTACGCGATGCCGAAGCCGGCCGCCGCGAGCATGTCGAGGTCGTTGGCGCCGTCGCCGATGGCGATGGTGCGCTCCATCGGGATGCTGACGGTCGCCGCGTACTCCCGCAGGGTGGCCGCCTTGGCCGCACGGTCCACCACGGCTCCGCTCACCCGGCCCGTGAGCCGCCCGTCGGCCACCTCGAGGGCGTTCGCCCTGGTCAGCATGATGCCGAGCGGAAGGGCGAGCGGTCCGACGATCTCGATGAAGCCGCCGGACACCAGCCCGACGGGCCAGCCCCGGGCGTGCAGCTCGGCGACGAGCTCGCGGGCGCCGGGGGAGAGCTCCACGGCGGCGAGGACGTCCCCGAGCACCGACTCCGGCAGCCCAGCCAGCGTCGCGACGCGCTCGTGCAGGGACGCCGCGAAGTCGATCTCGCCCCGCATGGCGCGCTCGGTGATCTCGGTGACCAGCTCCTCGGAGCCCGCGTGCGCGGCGAGCATCTCCACCACCTCACCGGTGATGAAGGTCGAGTCGACGTCCATGACGACGAGACGGGGCAGCGGTGGGCTCACGGGACCGCAGGGTAGCGGCGCGTGCGCACGGGTGTGCCCCCCGCTCAGTCCGTGATGACGGTGCCCTTGGGGATGACGGTGATGCCCGACTCCGTGACGGTGAACCCGCGCGCGCGGTCGTGGTCGTGGTCGAGGCCGATGCGGGCCCGCTCGGGCACGACGACGTTCTTGTCGATGATCGCGCGGTGGACCTGCGCGTACCGACCGATGTGGACGTCGTCGAAGAGCACCGAGTCCGTGACCTGCGCCCAGGAGTGCAGGCGGACGCCCGGCGAGAGGACGGAGCCCGACACCGTCGCACCGGAGACCAGGACGCCGGGGGAGACCACCGAGTCCACGGCGTGGCCGAGCCGCCCCGCACCGGCGTGGATGAACTTGGCCGGCGCCAGGCTGGTGTACCCGCTGTAGAGGGGCCACTCGTCGTTGTAGAGGTTGAACACCGGCTCGATCGAGATGAGGTCGATGTTCGCCTCGTAGAACGCGTCGATGGTGCCGACGTCACGCCAGTAGTCGCGGTCGCGCGGCGTCGATCCGGGCACGTCGTTGCGCAGGAAGTCGTACACGCCCGCGGTGCCGCGCTCGACGAAGTACGGGGCGATGTCGCCGCCCATGTCGTGCCGCGAGGTCACGTTCTCCGCGTCCGCGGTCACGGCGGCGACCAGCGCGTCCGCGTTGGCCACGTAGTTGCCCATCGACGCGAGGATCTCGCCGGGGGAGTCGGCCAGGCCGACGGGGTCGGTCGGCTTCTCGAGGAACGCCTTGATGCGCGTGGGGTCCGTGGGGTCGACCTCGATGACGCCGAACTGGTCGGCCTCCTCGATGGGCTGGCGGATGGCCGCGACCGTGAACTCGGCGCCCGACGTGATGTGTGCGTCGACCATCTGGGAGAAGTCCATGCGGTAGACGTGGTCCGCACCGACCACCACCACGATGTCCGGCCGCTCGTCCTCGATGATGTTGAGGCACTGGTAGATGGCGTCGGCGCTGCCCAGGTACCAGTGCTTGCCGACGCGCTGCTGCGCCGGGACCGCCGCGACGTAGTTGCCCAGCAGCGGCGACATGCGCCACGTCTTCGACACGTGCCGGTCGAGACTGTGGGACTTGTACTGCGTCAGGACGATGACGTGCAGGTACCGCGAGTTGATGACGTTCGACAGGGCGAAGTCGATGAGCCGGTACAGCCCCCCGAAGGGCACCGCCGGCTTGGCGCGGTCTGCGGTGAGGGGCATGAGGCGTTTGCCTTCCCCACCTGCGAGGACGATAGCGAGGACGCGCGGCGCTGCCATGGCTACGACCCTAGGCCCCCGACGTGCTCCCAGCGAGGCGTGTCGGCCGCCACGCGCTAGCGTGTCGGCGGGAGAGCCGGTCGTCGGGGCCGGAGGCGAGGGGATGGTTCGCGTGCGTGTCGACCTGTTGACCCGGGAGTACCCACCGTTCATCTACGGCGGTGCGGGCGTGCATGTCGCGGGGCTCTCCCGCGTGCTCGAGCGCACCATCGACGTGCGGGTGCACTGCTTCGACGGCCCGCGCGAGGACCCGAGGGTCAGCGGGTACAACGTGCCCACCGAGCTCGCCACGGCCAACGCGGCGCTGCAGACCTTCGGCATCGACCTCGAGATGGCCGACGCCGTGGGCCACGTCGGCGCGGACGGCGTCGCGTCGGACCTCGTCCACTCGCACACCTGGTACGCCAACCTCGGCGGCCACCTGGCCGGCCTGCTGCACGGCCTCCCGCACGTGGTGAGCGCCCACAGCCTCGAGCCCCTGCGCCCCTGGAAGGCCGAGCAGCTCGGCGGCGGCTACGCGCTGTCGGGCTGGGCCGAGAAGACCGCCTACGAGGGCGCCGCGGCCGTCATCGCGGTCAGCGGCGGCATGCGCGACGACATCCTGCGGGCCTACCCGAAGGTCGACCCGGAGCTGGTCAAGGTCGTGCACAACGGCATCGACCTCGACCAGTGGCAGCGGCCCACCGACGACGAGGCCGTCGCCCGGGCGGACGCGACGGTGCGTGCGCTCGGCATCGACCCGTCGCGCCCGGCCGTGGTGTTCGTCGGTCGGATCACCCGCCAGAAGGGCCTGCCGTACTTCCTGCGGGCGGCGGAGCAGCTCCCGCCGGACGTGCAGGTGGTGCTCTGCGCCGGCGCGCCCGACACCCCGGCGATCATGGCCGAGGTCACCGGCCTGGTCGACCTGCTGCGCACCAAGCGGTCGGGCGTCGTCTGGATCGAGCAGATGCTGCCGCGGGACGAGCTCATCGCGGTCCTCATGCACGGCACGGTGTTCGCCTGCCCGTCGATCTACGAGCCCCTCGGCATCGTGAACCTCGAGGCCATGGCCGTCGGGCTGCCGGTGGTGGGGACGGCCACGGGGGGCATCCCGGAGGTCATCGACGACGGTGTGACCGGGCGGCTCGTGCCGATCGACCAGCTGCAGGACGGCACGGGGACCCCGGTGGACCCGGACCGGTTCGTCGCCGACCTCGCCGCGGCGTTCACGGACGTGCTGGCCAACACCTCGCGGACCGCCGAGTGGGGGATCGCGTCCCGCCGGCGGGTCGAGGACCACTTCACGTGGGAGGCGATCGCCGAGCGCACCCTCGAGGTGTATCGGGGGGCGTTAGCCTGACGGGCTCAGCCGCCCTGGCCTAGGGGGTCAGCTGGGACGCTGCGGCCGACATCGCGCGGCGGGCCATCCGGTCGACGTCCCGCAGGGCCGTCGAGCGCTGGTCGGCCTGCCACAGGTTGACCGCGGCGCCGTCGTCCTGGGCGGCCAGCGCGACGATCGCGCGCAGCCGCGCCGCGCTCGCGAGCACCCGGAGGCGACGGCCGTCGAGCCCGTCGGGAAGCCGCCAGCCCGGCAGCTCGAGATCCCGCAGTGCGGCCACCTGCTCGGCCGCGTCGGGCCGCCACCGCGCGACGTCGAGCCGGACCAGCGCCTCGGTGGCCTGGAGCAGCCCCTGGCGCAGCTCGCGCTCGGCGTCCTGCAGCGACCCGGTCCTCGCGTGCGCGGCGTGCCGCCAGTCGGGCACGTCCGAGACCTCCCAGGTCACCAGGTGCCCCGGCTCGAGCGCCGACCCGAAGCGCTGCACGAGGGGGACCGCCACGAGGCACGACTGCGGGGTCCGCACCAGCACGGCCTCGCCGGCGTCGGTCGCCGCCGAGCTCACCGCCGCGGGGGTGGCGCCCGGGTCGCCCGGCACGGGCAGGACCGCGGCGACGTCCCGCGGCGACCCGGCGCACGCGTCGAGCAGCGTGCCGAGGGGCTCGTCCGTGAGGTCGTCGCGCAGGGGCTCGTCGGCGGCCGGTCGGCGCTGCACGGTGTGCGGCTCGTCGTCGGACTGCACGGCGTCCACCAGCACCGAGCGGTCGGCGCGGTCGTCGGCCAGCCACAGGGCGAGGAGCACGGAGCGCGGGAGCTCCAGGGTCAGGTCCACCGGACCACCGTAGGACGTGACCGAACCCACCGACGAGCGGCCCGTCGCGGGCCCCCGACGTGCGGCTCGACGGTTATGGTCATGCCCATGACCGACGTGCTCGACCTGCAGGCCGTGACGATCCGCCGGGGAACGACGACGATCCTCGACGAGGTGACCTGGACGGTCCGCGAGGGCGAACGGTGGGTGGTCCTCGGCCGCAACGGCGCGGGCAAGACCACGCTGCTGCAGGTCGCCGCGGGGCGCATGCACCCGACCAGCGGGACGGCCGACCTGCTCGGCTCCCGGCTCGGGCGCGTCGACGTCTTCGAGCTGCGGCCGCGGATCGGCCTGTCGAGCGCGTCCCTGGCGGACCGGATCCCCGCCGGCGAGCAGGTGCGGGACGTGGTCCTCACGGCCGCGTACGGCGTGACCGGCCGGTGGCGTKAGGAGTACGAGTCCCTCGACGAGTCGCGGGCCGGGGACCTGCTCGCGGCGTTCGGGGTCGCGCACCTGTCCGACCGCTACTTCGGCACCCTCTCCGAGGGGGAGCGCAAGCGCGTGCAGATCGCGCGGTCGCTGATGACCGACCCCGAGCTGCTGCTGCTCGACGAGCCCGCCGCCGGGCTGGACCTCGGGGGGCGCGAGGAGCTGGTCGCGGCGCTCGCCGAGCTGGCCGGCGACTCGCGCTCGCCGGTGCTGGTGCTGGTCACGCACCACGTCGAGGAGATCCCGCCGGGGTTCACGCACCTCCTCCTGCTGCGCGCGGGCAAGGCCTTCGCGGCCGGTCCGATCGACGAGGTGCTGACGGCGGAGACGCTGTCCGGGGCCTTCGACCTGCCGCTCGTCGTCGACAAGACCGAGGGGCGCTGGTCGGCCCGGGCAACTTCCTCTCAGGGCTGAGCGTTTCCCCAGGTTTTCGCAAAGAAGACGCCTAGTATCGGTTGGACAGCAGGAGCCGACGGCGGACCCTGCCCGACCGGAGGAGTGGGCCCCGATGGGTTGGCTGTGGTGGATCGGCGCGGCGCTCGCCTTCGGCATCCTCGAGATGCTGTCGCTCGACCTCGTGCTGGCCATGTTCGCGGGCGGAGCGATCGCGGGTGCCATCGCGTACTGGCTCGGGGCCCCGGTGCCGGCGCAGTTCGTCGTCGCCGCGCTCACGTCGGTCCTGCTGCTGGCGACGCTGCGCCCCTGGCTGCTGCGGCGCCTCAAGGCCCGGATGCCGCTGGTGGAGACCAACGCCGCGGCCCTGGTGGGGCGCGACGCGGTGGTCGTCTCCACGGTCACCGTCGAGGGCGGCCGCGTGAAGCTGAACGGCGAGGTGTGGAGCGCACGCGCCGACGCCTCCCAGGCCATCCCGCCCGGGACCGAGGTGCGGGTCGCGCGCATCGACGGGGCGACCGCGGTCGTCGTGCCGGTCCCCGGACCCTGACCCTGTTCTGAAACCCCCCGCGGGCACCTCGTCCGCGTGTACCTCCTGGAGGATCCATGGACGACCCGAGCGGTGGGCAGATCGCCCTCTACATCGTGCTGGGCCTGGTGCTGCTGTTCGTCATCATCGCGCTGGTGCGGGCGGTCAAGATCGTGCCGCAGGCGGTCGCGATCATCGTCGAGCGGCTCGGGCGCTACTCCCGCACGCTGGACGCCGGCCTGCACCTGCTCATCCCGTTCGTCGACCGTCCGCGGGCGAGCGTCGACCTGCGTGAGCAGGTCGTGTCCTTCCCGCCGCAGCCGGTGATCACCTCCGACAACCTCGTGGTCAGCATCGACACGGTCATCTACTTCCAGGTGACGGAGCCGAAGTCCGCGGTCTACGAGATCGCCAACTACATCCAGGGCATCGAGCAGCTCACGGTCACCACGCTGCGCAACGTCGTCGGGTCCATGGACCTCGAGCAGACCCTGACCAGCCGCGACCAGATCAACGGCCAGCTGCGCGGGGTGCTGGACGAGGCCACCGGGCGCTGGGGCGTGCGCGTCAACCGCGTCGAGCTCAAGTCGATCGACCCGCCGGAGAGCATCAAGGGCTCGATGGAGCAGCAGATGCGCGCGGAGCGTGACCGGCGTGCCGCGATCCTGACGGCCGAGGGGTTCAAGCAGTCGCAGATCCTCACCGCCGAGGGTGAGAAGCAGGCTGCGATCCTGCGGGCCGAGGGTGGCGCGCAGGCGGCGATCCTCACGGCCGAGGGCGAGGCCCGGGCCATCCTGCAGGTGTTCGACGCCGTGCACCGCGGCGACGCGGACCCCAAGCTGCTGGCCTACCAGTACCTGCAGATCCTGCCGAAGATCGCGGCGACGCCGTCGAACAAGATGTGGTTCCTGCCGTCGGAGCTCACCAGTGCGCTCGGCGTCTTCGCCAAGGGGTTCGGGGGCCCGTTCACGTCCGAGGACGACGACAGCGGCCGGCCGGCCGGGACGTCCCCGCTGGGCGACGACCTTCCGCCCACGACGCTGACCGACCCCGCCGAGGCACTGGCCGAGGCGCGCCGCGAGTCGGCCGCCGCGACCGCGGACGCCACGAGCTCGGGCACGCTGAGCGGTCTGCCCTTCGACCCGTCGGTCGAGCTGGGGCAGCGGCCGGGCGGGGGAGCGGTGCCGCCGCGGAGCGCGCAGCAGCCGCCGCCGGAGGACGCGCCGACCCGGTGACGCGACGAGGGCCGGACCCGTGCAGGGTCCGGCCCTCCCTCGTCCCCGGCGTGTTCGCCTGCAGCGAACAGGCTTCGGAGTGAGTGCTCACTCAGTTAGATTCGCCGCATGGATCTCACTGTCCGCGCCGGCCGGGCGGCGCCGCTGCCACCGGACGAGCGACGCGCCGCCATCCTCCTCGCCGTGCGCCCCGTCCTGCTCGAGCGCGGGGCGGCGGTCACCACCCGCGAGCTGGCGGAAGCCGCCGGGGTCGCCGAGGGAACGCTCTTTCGCGTGTTCACCGACAAGGTCACGCTGATCCGCGAGGCCGTGCTCGCGGCGATCGACCCCGCGGACGCCATCCCGGAGATCGCCGTCATCGACCGGACGCTTCCGCTGCGCGACAAGCTGCTCCTCCTGATGGACCAGGCGCAGGCCCACGTGGGGGAGTCCATGCGCTGGATGGGTCTCCTCCACGAGGTGGGGCGGCTGGAACCCGCGGGTCCGACCGCCGAGAACCGCGAGGCCGCCATCCGGCAGTGGGGGCTCCGTCAGCAGGCCGGGACCGCCGCGGTCACCGCGGTCGTGTCCGAGCTGCTGGAGCCCGACGCACAGCTGCTGCGCCTGCCGCTCCCCGACGTCATCGAGCTCTTTAACACGGTGCTCCTCGGCGCCACGATGCGTACCGTCGAGGCCGCTCGACGCGGGGTCGACACCGGTCCGCCGGACACCCGAGCGCTGGTCGACCTCCTCCTCCACGGCGTCCTCGCCCCCACCCCGACCGACAGGAGCTCGTGATGCTGGTCAAGCTGCTCAAGGAGCATCTCAAGCCGTACCAGGGTGCCGTGATCGCCGTCGTCGTGCTCCAGCTGATCCAGACGATGGCGACGCTCTACCTGCCCAGCCTGAACGCGCGGATCATCGACGACGGCGTGGTCAAGGGCGACACCGCCGAGATCATGCGCCTCGGCGGCGTCATGCTCGCGGTCAGCTTCGTGCAGATCGTCGCGGCGATCATCGCCGTGTACTACGGCTCGCGGACGGCCATGGCGTTCGGCCGCGACGTGCGCAAGCGCCTGTTCGGCCAGGTGCAGACGTTCTCGGCGCAGGAGGTGGCCAAGTTCGGGGCGCCGACGCTGATCACCCGCACGACGAACGACGTCCAGCAGGTGCAGATGGTCACGATGATGACCTTCACCATGATGATCATGGCGCCGATCATGCTGGTCGGCGGCGTGATCATGGCGATGCAGGAGGACGTGGTGCTCTCCGGCATCCTGCTCGTCTCCGTGCCGGTCCTCGGCCTGGTCATCGGCCTGATCATCTCGCGGATGGTGCCGTACTTCCGGTCGATGCAGAAGCGGATCGACGCCATCAACCGGGTGCTGCGCGAGCAGATCGCCGGCGTCCGCGTGGTCCGTGCGTTCGTCCGCGAGCGCCGCGAGTCGCAGCGGTTCGACGGCGCGAACACCGAGCTCTACGACACGTCCCTGCGCGTCGGCAAGCTCATGGCTCTGATGTTCCCGTCGGTCATGGTCGTGCTGAACCTCACGAGCGTCGCGGTGCTCTGGTTCGGTGCGTACCGCGTCGACTCGGGCGCCATGCAGATCGGTCAGCTCACGGCGTTCCTGTCCTACATCGCGTACATCCTCATCGCCGTCATGATGTCGACGATGATGTTCGTGATGGTTCCGCGGGCCGTGGTGTCGTCGGAGCGCATCGGGGAGATCCTCACCACCGACACGTCCGTGGTCCCGTCGCCGCACCCGCGGGCGCTGCCGGGCAACCGGCCCGGCCTCCTGGAGCTGCGGGGCGTCGAGTTCCGCTACCCGGGCGCCGAGCGCTCCGTCCTGCACGGCATCGACCTGGTGGCCGAGCCGGGCAGGACGACGGCCATCATCGGCTCCACGGGTTCCGGCAAGACGACGCTGGTGAACCTCATCCCGCGGCTGTTCGACGTGACCGGCGGCGCGGTGCTGCTCGACGGCGTCGACGTGCGCGACCTCGACCCGGACCAGCTCTGGACGCAGATCGGGCTCGTCCCGCAGAAGCCGTACCTGTTCGCCGGGACCGTCCGGTCGAACCTGGAGTACGGCAAGCCGGGGGCGTCCGACGAGGAGCTGTGGCACGCGCTCGAGGTGGCCCAGGCGAGGCCGTTCGTCGAGGCGCTGCCCGAGGGGCTGGACGCCCCGATCTCGCAGGGTGGCACCAACGTGTCGGGCGGCCAGAGACAACGGCTCGCCATCGCCCGGGCGCTGGTGCGCAAGCCGTCGGTCTTCCTGTTCGACGACTCGTTCTCGGCGCTCGACTACGGCACGGACGCCGCGTTGCGCTCGGCCCTCGTCCCCGAGACGCAGGACGCGACCGTGCTGGTCGTCGCGCAGCGGGTGGCCACCATCCGCCACGCCGACTCCATCGTCGTGATGGAGGACGGCCTCGTCGTCGGCGTCGGCACGCACAGCGAGCTGCTGGAGTCGTCCGAGACGTACCGGGAGATCGTGTACTCGCAGGTCAGCGTGGAGGAGGCGGCATGAGCACCGACGAGCGACCAGCACCCGCGCAGCGGATGCCCCCGCAGCGCCGCGGACCAGGCGGCGGCGGTCCCATGATGAACATGGGCATGCCCGGCGAGAAGTCGATGAACTTCCGCGGGTCGGCCCGGCGGTTCCTGGGCGAGATGCGCGGCGAGCGCTGGCCCCTGGTCGCCATCGTCGCGATGGGCACCGCGTCCGTCGTCCTGGCGGTCACCGGGCCGAAGCTTCTGGGCAACGCGACCAACGTCATCTTCGCCGGCGTCATCGGCAAGCAGCTGCCCGCCGGCACGACGAACGCCCAGGCGGTCGAGTTCCTGCGCTCCCGCGGGGAGACGACGCAGGCCAACATCGTCGAGTCGTCGGGCGCGATCCCCGGCGTCGGCATCGACTTCACGCACCTGCGCAACATCCTGCTCGTGGTGCTGGCGATCTACCTGGGGTCGTTCCTGTTCGGCTGGCTGCAGGGCCGCATGACGGCCGTCGTCGTGCAGCGGGTCGTCTACCAGATGCGGCAGCGGGTCGAGGCGAAGCTGTCGCGGCTGCCGCTGAAGTACCACGACGGCCAGCCGCGCGGCGAGCTGCTCAGCCGGGTGACCAACGACATCGACAACGTCGCCCAGACGTTGCAGCAGACCCTGTCGCAGCTGATCACGTCGGTGCTCACCGTCATCGGCGTGCTCGCCATGATGTTCTTCATCTCGCCGCTGCTCGCGGTCATCGCCCTGATCACGGTCCCGCTGTCGATGTGGATCGCGGGGATGATCGCCAAGCGGTCGCGCCCGCAGTTCATGCAGCAGTGGGCGGTGACCGGGCAGCTGAACGCCCACATCGAGGAGATGTACACCGGGCACTCCCTGGTCACCGTGTTCGGTCGGCAGAAGGAGGCCGCCGAGGTGTTCGCGGAGCGCAACGAGCGGCTGTACGAGTCGAGCTTCAAGGCGCAGTTCATCTCCGGGATCATCCAGCCGGCGCTCGGCTTCGTCGCCAACCTCAACTACGTGATCGTCGCGGTGGTCGGCGGCCTGCAGGTAGCGTCCGGAGCCCTCACGCTGGGCAGCGTCCAGGCGTTCATCCAGTACAGCCGGCAGTTCACGCAGCCGATCACGGCCATCGCGTCCATGGCGAACCTGCTCCAGTCGGGCGTCGCGTCCGTGGAGCGGGTGTTCGAGCTGCTCGACGCCGAGGAGCAGGAGCCCGACCCGGTCGACGCGGTGCAGCCGGACCAGCCCATCCAGGGCCGGGTCGCGTTCGAGAACGTGGCGTTCAGCTACTCGCCGGAGAAGCCGCTCATCCGGGACCTGTCCCTGGTGGCGGAGCCGGGCCAGACCATCGCGATCGTCGGACCCACGGGCGCCGGCAAGACGACGCTGGTGAACCTGCTCATGCGGTTCTATGAGGTCGATGCCGGCCGGATCACCCTGGACGGTGTCGACGTGCGGGACATGACCCGTGACGCGCTGCGCTCGCAGATGGGCATGGTCCTGCAGGACACCTGGCTCTTCGGCGGCACGCTCGCCGAGAACATCGCGTACGGCGTCGAGCACGCGACCCAGGAGGAGATCGTCGAGGCGGCCGTGGCCACCCACGTGGACCGGTTCGTGCGCACGCTCCCCGACGGCTACGAGACGAAGGTCGACGACGAGGGCTCGAACGTCTCGGCGGGGGAGAAGCAGCTGCTCACCATCGCCCGTGCGTTCCTGGCCGACCCCGCGATCCTCATCCTCGACGAGGCGACGTCGTCCGTGGACACCCGCACCGAGGTGCTGGTGCAGCAGGCGATGAACGCGCTGCGGCACGGCCGGACGTCCTTCGTCATCGCGCACCGGCTGTCCACCATCCGCGACGCCGACACCATCCTCGTCATGGAGGACGGCGCCATCGTGGAGCAGGGGTCGCACGACCAGCTGCTCGCCGCGGACGGCGCGTACGCGCGGCTGTACGCCAGCCAGTTCGCGGCGGCGGTGGCCCCCGTGGAGTGACGCGCGATCGCCCGACGGGCGTAATGTCCGCAATGTCGCGTGCGAGCGAGGGTGCGGGGGGAACGCCATGGCAGCGGAACGAGCACGACGCCCGCCCGCGCCCGTCGGGCCGACGGTCCTCGAGCTGAGGATCCACGGGATCGGCAACACGCCGCCGCAGGGCATGCTCGGGGTGGACGCCGACAAGATCACGCGCACCAACGGCGACCGGTCCGCCAGCTTCTGGACCACCACCGACCCCCACGCCGCCGGCGGCTCGGACCGGCGCCGGGTCGAGGCGTACTCCTGGGGCGCCCTCGCCCGCGCGAGCTCGCTGCCCGGCCTGGGGTTCGTCGCGGGTCTCGGTCAGGCGCTCATCCGCGCCGGGTGGACCTTCCTGATCCCGTTCGGCGTGGCCAACGCGGCGTACTGGGCGCGCCGGCTCCCCGAGGACGTGCGGCTGCGCCGGCCCACGGGTGCGCCGGGGCCGTTCGGGGCAGCGGCCGTCCGCCTGTTCTGCCTGCTGCTCAGCCTGCTGCTCGTCGCCACCTTCGCGGTCGCGTCGGTCGACGTCGTCGCGACGCAGTGCTTCGGTCCGCTGAGCACGACCACGGCGACGCTCGTCGACAGCGCCGGACACACCGTGCAGCGCAGCACGACGTCCCGGCTCGTCTGCTCCCACCTGCCGTCGGGGATCCGTGCGATGGCCGGCATGACCGACGGGCAGCGGGTCGCGCTCGCGGGCGTCGTCCCTGCGCTCCTGCTCGTGCTCCTCGTGCTCATCGCGTGGAGCGGCAGCGTCCGCTTCGACCAGCGGGTGTCCGTCACCCGCGCGACCACCCCGGGGAGCGCCGAGGTGCACGCGTGGGACGTCCCCGTGCTTGCCCGAACCGGGTTCTGGCGCACCTCCTCGCAGGCCCGCGCCGACGCGTCCCTGCACGTCGCGGGCGGGCTCGCCCTGGTGGCCGCCCTGCTGGCCCAGCAGCGCATGGCGGCCCCGCCGGCGGGTGCGGCCCTGGGGCCGTGGCGKGTGCTGTTCGCGCTGGCCGTGGTGCTGCTGCTCGCCGTGGCGGTGCGGGTGGTCGGGCAGACGTCGGGGTACCCGGACGTCGACGGCGACGGGCCCCCCTCCCAGCGCCCACCGACCCCGCCACCGATCCCACCTCGGCTGCTCCGCCTGCCGTGGGGGGCGATCCTCCTCTCCGCCTCGATCGTCCTGCTCGTCGCCGTCCAGCTCGGGCTCGCCGGTGCCGGCGACTACCTGCCGGGAGCCGACCCGGGCCGGCTCTCGCCGACGTCGATCGCCTCGGACGCGGCGGTCACCGGGCTGGTCGGGCTGCTGGTGCTGCTCTGCGTGGTCGGCGTGGGGCTGCGGCGCGGCGTGCCCGGGCGGACGTGGATGGTGCTCGGGTCTGCGGTGGTCGTGGCGGCGCTGTGCTCGGCGCTGCTCGCGCACGGCGGGTCGCGGGGCGCCGCGGTGGTCGCCGCGTGCGTCGCGGGCGTCCTGGTCGTGGTGCTGTGCACGATCGTGCTCACGGCCCGGGGCGACGCGCACGAGCGCCCCTACACGGGCTGGGCGGGCACGGGGCCGGCGGTCTTCATGACCCTGGCGGCCGGTCTCGCGGTGCTCCTGAGCAGCCTCGTCGTCGTGGGACTCGCCGCTGTGCTGGACGCCCCGGACGCGCCGACGCCCGTCACCGGGGCGGCGCCGGGAGACACGCTCACCACCCCGCGCGGCCTCCAGACGACCGTCAGCGGGCTGCACCACGTGCTCGCGGTGCCCACGGTGTACACCGCCGCCGGGTACGCGACCCTGGCCGTCCTGATCGGCCTGGCGCTGACGGCGGGCGCCGCGATCGTGCGCGGGCTGACGGCCGGGCGGATCCCCGTCCGTCCGGGCGGCAAGTTCGAGGCCGTCGCCGGCCTGAGCCCCGTCGGCCAGGAGGTCGTCTTCGGCGCACGCCGTGCGGCCGCCCTGGTGCAGCGCGCCGAGATCGTCGTCGGCGCGCTGGCCGCGCTGCTCGGTGCCGCGCTCGTCGCGGTCCTCGTCACCGCGATGGCCGTCGCCGCGGACCTGCGCGCGCAGGAGTTTCCGCCCACCTGCCGCATCGCGTGCGACAGCATCTCGCTGCGGACCGTGGTGGCGGCTCTGCTGGCCGGTGTCGTGGCGGTCATGGCCGGGAAYGTCGTGGCCGGCAGCCAGACCGCCGCGGCACGCCCGTGGGGGTTCCTGTGGGACCTGCAGTGCTTCCTGCCGCGCGCCGCCCACCCGTTCGGGCCGCCCTGCTACTCGGAGCGCGTCGTGCCGGAGCTGCGGCGGCGCATCGACGACTGGCTCGAGCTGGAGGACCCCGGTGCCCCGCCGGGGACCCGGACGCAGGACCCCACGCGACGGGTGGTGCTCTCGGCGCACAGCATGGGCGCCGTGCTCGCGGTGTCGACGCTGTTCGCGCGCTGGGACGGCGGCGCGCAGCCGATGGGCGCCGCCAGCGTCGCGTCCTCGACCGACCCCCGCATCGCGCTGCTCACGTACGGCACCCAGCTGCGTCCGTTCTTCGGGCGGTTCTTCCCCGAGCTGTTCGGGCCCGCCGTGCTCGGCACACGCCCGTGCCTCGCTCCGCGGCTGGTCGCGCGGGACCCGTGGGCGGAGGACCGCCGGGTGCCGGTGGTCGGCGAGCCGGCGGTCGCGCCGGCGCGGAAGCGACCGACCGACCCGCCCCCGCTCACCCTGCTGGACTCCCTGGGCGGGCGCGCCGCGCCGCGCTGGCTGAGCCTGTGGCGGCGCACCGACTTCGCGGGGTTCCCCGTGGACGCGTACACCGTCGGACCGCCGCGCAACGTCGAGGAGCCCCAGCCGCCCGAGTGGCCCGAGCCGCCGCTCGACCCGCACGCCGACCCGGGTGGCCCGCCGCGGCCAGCGCGACCGCTCGACCGGATGGCCGGCGAGTACGACGAGGAGGCGTACATGTTCGTCGCCGCGCGCCACTCGGACTACCCGCGGTCGGCGGCGTACCGGCGGGCCGTGGACGACCTGATCGAATCGATGTGACCGGACCCGTACGCTCGGCCCCATGACCCTCCCCGACGCCGAGCCGCCGGGGTTCCAGCGCGACCGGATGACGATCGCGTTCTACGGCTGCTTCGCCGTGTGGGGCTGGCTCCTGTACAGCTTCAACCCGAGCGTGCCGCTGCTGGCCGACGAGCTGGGCATCAGCGACGCGCAGGCCGGCCTGCACGGGACGGCCATGGCCGCCGGCGGGATCCTCGCCGCGTTCGTCACCCCGCGGCTGGTCCGCAGCCGGGGACGCCGGGCGGCGATCCTGCTCGCGTCCGGGGTCGTCATGCTCGGGGCGTGCGGGCTGGTGGCGGCGCCCGCGCTCGCGTGGAGCCTGCTGGCCATGGTGGTCCTCGCGCTCGGCGGCAACGTCATGATCAGCGCGGCGCAGGCCGGGCTCGCGCTGCGGCACGGCGCCAAGGCGTCGGCCGCCCTGACCGAGGGCAACGGCGTCGGCTCCTCCGTCGGGCTCGTCGGCCCGCTGGCCGTCGGCGCGTGCGTGGCGGTCGGCTGGGGCTGGCGGCCCGCGGTCCTCGTGACGGTCGCCCTGGCGCTGGTCACGGCGGTTCTTCTCTCTCGCGTCCCCGTCGGTGGGGCGATGACCCCCGCGCACGTCGCCGGCGCGGGGTCCGTCGTCGCCCCGGTACCGGTCCACGCCGGCAGCCGGCTGCCCGCCGCGTGCTTCCTGGTCACGCTCGTGGCCGGCATCTCGCTCGAGTTCGCCACCACCTACTGGTCGACCAGCCTGATCCTCCAGCAGACCAGCGCCGGCGCCGGGATGGCCGCCGCGGCGACGGCCGGGCTCGTCGCTGGCATGTCCGCCGTGCGGTTCGTCGTCAGCCCGCTCTCGCTGCGCATCGCGCCGACCCTGCTGCTCGCCGTCGCGTTCCTCGTGGCCATCGGCGGCTGGGCGCTCCTGTGGACCGCGACCACTCCCGCGGCCGCGATGGTCGGGCTCGTGGTCGCCGGGTTCGGGTACGGCGCGCAGTACCCCCTGTCCATCGCCCTGCTCCTGGCCACCGCGCCCGGGCGGCCCGACGCGACGCAGGCCCGCGCGACCTTCGTCGGCAGCCTCGCCGTGGGGATGGCGCCCTTCGCGCTGGGCGCGCTGTCCGACGCCGTCGGCACGCACCAGGCGTTCCTCGTCGTGCCGATGGTCGCGCTCGTCGGCGCGGCGGCCGCGGTGCTCGGCGGACGCGCGCTGCGGGCGGCCCGCGCGCCGGCCGGGCAGCCTGTCCCGGACGTGGCGGCGCATCGATAGCGTGACGGCATGCCTCCGTTCGCTCACCGCCGCGCCGACGCGGTCGTCACCGTCCTCGGTCCCGACGGCCGCCCGCTGGTCCACACCGACGTGCTCGTCGCGCAGGAGCGGCACGCGTTCCTCTTCGGCAACATCGGCTTCGACTTCCTCGACCCGGACCGCGCGTCCGCGTCCCTGGCCGACCTCTGGTTCGACGTGTTCAACGCCGCCACGCTCCCGTTCTACTGGGGGACCTTCGAGCCCGTCCGCGGGCGGCCCGACACCGCGCGGCTGCTGCGTGCGGCGCGCTGGTTCGCCGAGCGCGGCGTCATCGTCAAGGGCCACCCGCTCGCGTGGCACACCGTCGGCGCGCCCTGGCTGCTCGACCTGACCACGGACGAGATCGCCGACGCCCAGGACGCGCGGATCCGTCGCGACGTCGCCGACTTCGCCGGCGTGATCGACACCTGGGACGTGATCAACGAGGTCGTCATCATGCCGGTGTTCGACAAGGAGCCGAACGGCCTGACCCGGCTGGCGTGGGACCGCGGGCGCATCCCGACCGTCCGGCTCGCCTTCGACGCGGCGCGGCAGACCAACCCGTCGGCCACCCTGCTGCTCAACGACTTCGACATGTCCACCGCCTACGAGTGTCTGATCGAGGGCGTCCTCGAGGTCGGGATCCCGGTCGATGCGATCGGCCTGCAGAGCCACATGCACCAGGGCTACTGGGGCGAGGAGAAGACGCTGGCGATCCTGGACCGGTTCGCGCGGTTCGGCCTCCCGCTGCACCTCACCGAGACCACCCTGGTGTCCGGTGAGCTCATGCCCGCGCACATCGAGGACCTCAATGACCACCAGGTCGCCTCCTGGCCCTCGACCCCGGAGGGCGAGGCGCGGCAGGCCGACGAGATCGAGCGCCACTACCGCACGCTCGTCGGGCACCCCGCCGTGCAGGCGGCGACGTACTGGGGGATCACCGACGAGGGCGCGTGGCTCGGTGCGCCGGGCGGGCTGGTCCGCGCCGACGGGACCCCGAAGCCCGCGTACGACGCGCTGCGGCGGCTGGTGAAGGACGAGTGGTGGCTGGCACCGACGACCGTTCGGACCTCCTCGTCCGGGCAGCTGCCGGTCAGCGGGTTCCGCGGCACGTACTCCGTCGACGGGGTGCCGTTCGACCTCGGCCAGGACGGGGAGGTCGTCGTCCGGCTGGAAGGATGAGCGCGTGCCCGTCGCCTCCCTGCAGCCCGTCACCGACCCCGCCGACGACCGCCTCGCCGACTACGTCTCGCTGACCGACGTCGCGCTGCGCTCGCGGCAGGAGCCCGCCAAGGGGCTCTACATCGCGGAGAGCTCGACCGTCCTGGGCCGCGCGCTCGCCGCCGGCCACCGCCCGCGCTCCGTCCTGCTGTCGCCGCGCTGGCTGCCGGACCTCGAGCAGCTGCTGGCCGGCCTGCCTGCCGACGACACCGAGATCCCGGTCTACGTCGCCGAGGAGCCCGTGCTCGAGGCCATCACGGGGTTCCACGTGCACCGAGGTGCGCTCGCCGCCATGCACCGGCCGCCGCTCGCGCCGGTGTCGTCGCTGCTGGCCGGCGCGCGCCGGGTCGCGGTGCTCGAGGACATCGTCGACCACACGAACGTCGGTGCGGCGTTCCGCTCGGCGGCCGCCCTCGGCGTCGACGCCGTGCTGGTGACCCCGCGCTGCGCCGACCCGCTGTACCGACGGTCCGTGCGGGTCTCGATGGGGACCGTGTTCCAGGTGCCGTGGACGCGCATCGACCCGTGGCCGGAGGGCATCGACGTGCTGCGCGAGGCGGGCTTCGTCACCGCCGCCCTCGCGCTGTCCGACGACTCGATCACCCTCGACGCCCTCGTCGCGGACCCGCCGGAGCGCCTGGCGCTGGTGCTGGGCGCCGAGGGGCACGGGCTCAAGCCGGTGACCGTCGCCGGGTCCGACCTGGTGGTGCGGATCCCCATGGCCGGCGGGGTGGACTCGCTCAACGTCGCGGCGGCCGCCGCTGTCGCGTTCTGGGCCACGCGGGTGCCGGACGCCGGCTAGCGGTGCTGGCCGCGGTGGCCGCGGGGCAGGCGGCAGGTGCGTCCGGCGCGGGGGAGCCACGCGCCGCACGTCGTCCCGGCCCGGTCGTCGACGGCGGCCACGGGCACGTCGACGGCCGACGGCGGGTCGACGTCCGCCGTCGCGCCCGGTTCCGCGACGAGGTCCAGCAGCTCGGTGGCGACCCAGACGGTGCGCGTGCGGTCCGCCTTCCGGTCGGGGCGCAGCACGCCGGCGGCGGCCAGGGCCTCGAGCGCGCTGCGCGCGGCCGGTCCGGTGACCTCGAACCGGGCGGCCACCGACGCGGCGTCCAGCACCGGGTGGCTGGGGAGGTCGGCGACGAGGCGGTGGGCGACCCCACGGCGCACCCGGCCCGTCGGCGAGCGTCCGCGCAGGTAGGCGTCGAGCGCCGCGGTCTGCCGGTCCTGCCAGGACGTCACCTGGCCCGAGAGCCGGAGCGCGTCGGCGGCGGCCGCGGTGACGGCCTCGGCGATCACGGTCGCGATGGCGACGCCGCGGTCGCCCCGACGGTAGGCGTCCAGCGCGGCGTAGTATCGCTCGCGGTCGCGGAACAGCGCCGTGCTGATCGGCAGCGTGACCTGCGGGGCGACGCCGTACCGGGCCAGCACGGTGCCGATGAGCACGCGTCCCGCGCGGCCGTTCCCGTCGGCGAACGGGTGGATGGTCTCCAGCTGCACGTGCGCGAGGGCCGCGGCGAGCACCGGCCGGTGCCGTCGCGACGCGAGGTACGCGTCGAGGTCGTCCAGCAGCGCGGGTACGAGCTCGTGCGGGGGCGCGTTGTAGTGCGCCTCCAGAGGCGTGCGCCCGCCGATCCACACCGGCTCGTGGCGGACGCCCGCGTGCCGGGGCGCGATCAGCCGCTGCAGCTCGACGACGTCCCACACGAGCGACACCTGCGGGTCGCGGGCGCGCTCGACCGAGGCGCGCACGGCGTGCAGCGTGCGGGCGACGGTCACGGCCGCCTCCCGACCGCGGGCGACGAAGTCGGCGACCGCGACGGCCCGGGGGGTCGGCTCGTACCCCTCGATCAGGGAGGACGCCGCTGCCTCGGAGCGCACCAGCAGGTCGCCGACCTGCCCGAGGCCCGCCGGCCCCGCGAGCTCGGCGGCCTCGCGCGCGCGGACCTCCGCCTCGTCGAGCAGCGCCTCGAGGTCCCGGGCGACGGGGACGTCGAGGTCGAACAGCGAGCCGGGGACGAACGCCTGGTAGGTGCCGGCGCGCGTGAACCGGCGCGGCACGCCGTCGGTCACGGCCGGCGTCCACTGCTGCGTGACGTAGCGGCTCATGCTCACCTCCCCGGTAGCGCCGTAAAGTTGCCTCCGATGCTACTCGAGGAAAGTTTATCTAGTCGTCGTGGGGCAGCGTGTACCTCAGGAAGCCGGTGGTCCGGGCCCACGTCTCGGAGCGCACCCGCGCCGTGATCACCGGGTCCCCGCCGTGCCGGAAGGTGACGCCCGGTCCCGGGCCGAGGCTGGTCGAGGCGGCCCCCGGCGGGCCGGCGATCATGTGCCCGACATGGTCCACGACGACGTTCGCCCACGGGTACGGGTGGTCCGCCCGGCGCAGGCGGTCGGCGGCGACCTGGTGGTAGCCGGGGGAGTCCCACATCTGGTCGTCGCCACCGGCCACGAGCAGGACGCCGCCGCGGATGCGCTCGACCGGGATGCTGATGCGGTCGAGCGCGTCGGGGTCCGTCGGCAGCGCGGCGAAGCCGTCCCGCAGCGCGACGGGCTCGTGGCGCTCGATGGCGTCCACCAGCTCGGGCGTGACCTCGTACGGGAGGAACGGTAGCGCCTCGCCGTCGACGGTCCAGGCGGGTCCGGACGTGCGCAGGATCGCGTCCAGCCGGCCGGCGCGGTAGTCGATGCCCTGCGTGACGACCCCGCTGCCGACGACGCTGACCACGGACCCGACGCGCTCGTCGCGGCTGCCCACGAGCAGCGCGGCCTCGCCGCCCCGCGAGCCGCCGAGCAGCCCGATCGCACCCGGGACGAACCCCTCGGACTCGAGCAGGTCGAGCGCGCGGGTGAAGTACTCGAGCGGCACGTCGACGAGCACCGGCGGGACGCCGGGCGCGCCGAAGTACGCGACGGCGAGCGCGGCGAAGCCCTCCTCGGCGAGCGCGACGGCGTCCCGCTCGTGCAGCCCGCCCTCCGACCCGCCGATCACCACGACGGCGCGCTCGGCCCCGGCGGCGGGTCGGGCCAGGACGCCCGCGATCCCGTGCGCGCGGCAGACGGCCCGGTCCCGGATGACGCGGCTGGTCGTCCGGCTCATGCGGGCACCCTAGCGATCAGGCCAGCGCCAGACCCTCGATCAGCTCGACACCGGGCGCCCGCGCGAGCAGCGCACCGGGCAGGGCGATCTTCGAGCGACGGACCCCGCTGCCGATGATGACCGTCGCCCCGGAGCCGGGGTCGTCCTGCGCGACGCGGGCGTCGACCAGCACGCGGTAGCGCGCGGGGAGGCCGAGCGGCGTGATGCCGCCGTACTCCATGCCCGACTCCTCGACCGCGCGGTCCATCGGCAGGAACGACGCCTTGCGCACGTCGAGCAACCGCTTGACGGCGTTGTTGACGTCGGCGCGCGTGGTGGCCCGCACGACGGCCGCCGCGACACGCTCCTCGCCCTCCCGGCGACCCGCGACCAGCACGCAGTTGGCCGAGGCCGCCGGCGGCAGCGCGTACGCCGTGGTGAGGGAGGCGGTGTCCGCCAGGTCCGGGTCGATCTCGGTCACCAGGACGGCGTCGGCGACGTCGGCGTCCTGCGCGGACCAGGTGGTGACCGCGGCCAGGGTGGACGGGGCGAGCAGGTCCGGGCGGTCGAGCGCGCGCACCCAGGTCAGCGTGCCGGGGCTCACCGCGGGGCTCACCTCTGGGCTCACCGCTGGTAGGTCCCGACCAGGACCGCGCGCGCGAGGGTGTGGAAGACGACCGCGGTGTTCGCGGCTCCCGGCATCATGTCCGGCCCGAACCCGAGGGACGGCACGTCGAGGGCGTGCACGACGAAGAAGTACCGGTGCACCTGGTCGCCCGGCGGGGGAGCAGCGCCGCGGTACGCGGCCTCGCCGTCGTCGCCGCGCAGCGCGAACGCGCCCGCGGGCAGGTCGGCACCCGTGGCCAGGGACGTGGTGGTCGCGGGGACGTCGACGACGGTCCAGTGCCACCAGCCGGCCGGGCCCGGGGCGTCCGGGTCGAAGCAGCTGACCAGGAACGACTGTGTGCCCTCGGGGAAGCCCTCCCACGACAGCTGGGGCGACACGTTGCGGCCGGCGTCGGTGTTGGTGTGCACGTCGGACAGGCGCTCGCCGTGCCGGAAGTCGTCGCTGGTCAGCGTGAAGTCGGGGACCGGCGGGAGCAGCGAGTAGGGGTCGGGGGCGACGGGACGGGTCAGGTTGACGGCCATGCCGACATCATTCCGCGGGGACCAGCGGCGCGCGCGGGGTCGGCTCGGGCACGCGTCGCCCGAGGATCGGCTGCGCGGGCAGGAGCCGGTCGATGCCGACGAGCGCGAGGCCCAGGACGAAGAAGCCGACGCCGTAGATCAGCACGTTGAGCAGCAGACCGCCGTACCCGAGCTCCGAGACGTCGATGAACCCGTACGGGTAGTCGCTGCCGGGGCTCAGCACGCCGCGGACCGTGGTGAAGGCGCAGTAGGCGACGGGGTAGAGCAGCCAGTAGGCCGCGTTGCGGATGCGCAGGCGGCGGTGCGGGACCATCAGCAGGTAGTGCACGAACGCGGCGATGGGCGTCAGCCGGTGCACCAGCTGGTCGTGCGTGAGGCCGAGCGCGACGACCTCCTCCCCGGGCGGGGCGGGGTCGAGGATGAGGTACGAGACGAGCCCGGTGATGAGGATGAAGAGCGTCACCGCGCCGAACAGCCAGGGCGCGGGCTCCGTGCGCCGGGCGAGCACGGCGATGCCGCCCCAGAGCATGACGACCGCCAGCAGCAGGTTCGACTGGTTGGTGAAGTAGACGTAGTCCTCGAGGTCGAACGTCACCCCGGTGCTCGGGGCCCAGAACAGGGCGAGGAACGTGATCGCCGCCAGTGCGAGGCGGTAGATCCCGACGACGAGTCCCATGACGTGCCTCCGGCTGATGGTGTGCCACACCGGCCACGCTGCCGGGCGACGAGAACATAGCCGAGACCTGCGACGTCGCGCCCGGGGCACGCCGCCCGGCGAGCAGCCGGGTGACGGCGGATTGACACCGTCGGGGATGTCAGCGTGTACTGAGATACTTCGAACAGATGTTCGATGGAGGTCTCGAGAGCACCCTCTCATCGGCCCACGAGGGGAGGTCAGCATGACGGTCGACACCATGTCCCGGGAGGACCGCGTCATGCTCGCACGGGCCGCCCTCGCCCGCGCCGAGCAGCGCACCGGGGCGCGCAGCGTCCTGMCGCTGGGTGGCCTCGCGCGCGAGGCTCCGGAGGTCGCCGCGGTCCCGGTGGCGGCGGTCGCGGCGGTGCCGGACCTGCCCGACGGACCGGCCGAGCAGCCGACCACGGGGATCATCACCAGCGAGCGACCGCCGATGGCGGTGCCGCCGCCGCTGGTGCCGATCCTGCCCGAGGGCCTGCGCCGCGGCGGCACCACGGTGGTCACCGGGTCGACGTCGCTGGTGCTGGCCATGCTCGCGCACGCGTGCGCCGGTGGGGCGTGGGCGGCCGTCGTCGGTCAGCCGACCATCGGCCTGCTCGCGGCGTCCCAGGCGGGTGTGTCGCTGGACCGGCTGGCGGTGGTGCCGCGGCCCGGCCTCGAGGCGCCGACGGTGGTGGCGGCGCTGCTCGACGGGGTGGACGTGGTGGTCGTCGGTCCGGAGGTCGCCCTGTCCGACGCCGAGCGGCGCACGCTGTCCGCGCGGGCACGGGACCGCGGGTCCGTGCTGCTGTCGACCACCGACTGGCCCGGCGCCGGCGTCGTGCTGACGGTCGAGTCCGGCCGCTGGACGGGGATCGACGCGGGCGAGGGGCGGCTGCGCACGCACGAGATCCGGCTGGTGCGCACCGGCCGGGGGAGCGCCGCCGTGCCGCGCGCGCTCGACCTGACCCTGCCGATCGGGTCGTCGCCGGTACCGCAGGTCGCGGCCGAGGCGCCGGCACCCGGCCTGAGGCTCGTCGGATGAGCACGCGCACGACCGTCCTGTGGGTCCCCGACTGGCCCGTGGTCGCGGCGGCGACCGCCGAGGAGGTCCCGGCGCACCAGCCGACCGCCGTGCACGACGGCCGGCAGCTCACCGCGGTGTCCGCCCTCGCCCGGGCGGAGGGCGTGCGCCGGGGGATGCGCCGTCGGCAGGCGCAGGGGGTCTGCCCCGAGCTGGTGCTGCTGGCGGCGGACGACGCCCGCGACGTGCGGCTGTTCGAGCCGGTCGCGGCGGCGGCCGAGACCGTGGTGGCGGGCATCGAGGTGGTCCGCGCCGGGATGCTGCTGCTGCCCGCGGGCGGCGCGAGCCGGTACCACGGCTCCGAGGACGCCCTGGCGGAGAAGCTCATCGACGCGGTCGCGGCGGGGTCGGGGCACGAGTGCGCGGTCGGCACGGCGGACGGGCTGCTGGCGGCCGTGCTGGCCACCCGGACCGGTGCGGTGGTGCAGCCAGGGGCGTCGGCGGCGTACCTGGCACCGCGCGGCGTGAGCGAGCTGGTGCACGCGGCGGTCACGGACGAGGCCGCCTCCGCGGTGGCGGAGCTGGTCGACCTGCTGCACCGCCTGGGGCTGCGGACGCTCGGGCAGCTCGCCGCGCTCCCGCCCACCGACGTGCACGCCCGCTTCGGGCGGCTCGGCGCGTGGGCGCAGCTGCTCGCCCGCGGGGACGACGAGCGGCCGCCCGCGCGGCGGCGGCCCGAGGCGGACCTGGAGGTGGCCGCCGACCTCGACCCGCCGCTCGACCGGGTCGACTCCGCGACGTTCGCGGGCCGGCGCCTGGCCGAGGAGCTGCACGCCCTGCTGGTCCAGCACTCGGTGACCTGCGGGCGGCTGCAGATCGCCGCGCGCACCGACGAGGGCACCGACCTGGTGCGGACGTGGCGCACCGACCTGGGCGGGTGGGGCGGGCTGACCCCGGCGCGGATCACCGACCGGATCCGCTGGCAGCTCGAGGGCTGGCTGGCGTCGAGCGCGGTGGAGACCGCCCGGGCGCGGGCGGCCGACGACCCCGCGGCGCGTGCCCGCGCGCGGGC
>NZ_JBFUKJ010000023.1:0-74559 GCF_056400905.1 Cellulomonas sp. P4_H12 | reverse complement strand
TCGCCGCGCCGGTCGCCGCCGCGAAGGCCGCCGCACCCGCGGTGGCCCCGCCACCGGTCGCGGACCTCGCCGCGCTGCCGGTGGTCGACCCGCTGCACGTCGTCGCCGGTCTGCCCGGCACGGACGGCCTCACGCAGCGCGCCAGCGACGACCCGACGCTCGGCCGCTGGCAGACGGCCCTCGTCACCCGCGACACCCCCGCCCGCGTGGCCCCGGCGGGCGCGGCCATCGGCGTGGTGCCCGCACTCACGCTCGAGGTGCCCACCACGCTGCCGGTGATCGACCGTCGTGGCAGGTGGCTGCGCGTCATGCTCGCCACCCGCGGCGCGCTGCCCAGCCAGGACGCCACCCAGGTCAACGACCGCAGCGCGTGGATCGACTCCGCCGACACCGTCCCCACCGGCACCAGCTGGACGGTCCAGGTGGACACCGCGGCGCAGACCATCACCGTGGACGACGGCACGGCCACGCGGGTCTTCCCCGTCAAGGCGACCGGCAGCCCGGACAAGCCGACCCCCCACGTCCCCGCGTTCCTCGTCGGCACGCGGTGGCTCGAGCCCGGCACGACCACCCCCCGCGTCCTGCTGCTGTCCACGCAGAGCGAGACCATGGACGACTACGACAAGGTCACCCACACGTCGGCGACCGCGATCCACACGACGACGCTGCGCGGCACCGGCCCGGTCTCCAACGGCTGCGTCCGCGTGGCCGACGACGTGCTCGACCTGCTCTGGCAGGCCCCCGCGGGCACGGTCGTCACGACCGTCGGCTGAGCGCTCGACGCGCGCGCCAGGCGCCTGGCCCCTACCCTCCGGGGATGCGTCCCCTGCCGCTCCGTCGCCGCGCGCTCCTGCGCGCCGGGCTGTTCGCGGTCGCCTTCACGATCCCCGTCGCGGTGCTCGCGTACGTGGTGCGCGCCCAGGTCGAGGACGTCCTGCGCCTCGACCGGCAGGCCATCGAGGCCGCGACGTCGTTCACGCGCGAGCACCCGGCGCTGCAGCAGGCGCTCGTCGTGTGGCAGCAGGCCTTCCAGGCCAAGTGGGTGAACCTCGCCGCGACCCTGGTGTGCGTCTGGGTGTGGCGACGCCACGGCCTGACCACCCGGGCGCTGTGGGCCTTCCTCACGATCATGGCCGCGTGGGCGGTGCAGCTCGGTGCCAAGGGGCTGGTGCAGCGGACCCGGCCGGTGGTCGAGGACGCCCTCGAGCACGCGCCAGGCTCCAGCTTCCCGTCGGGTCATGCGACGAACACGGCCGCGGTCGCGCTGACCCTGACTTTGCTGGTCTGGCCGCTGCTGGGACGCCGCGGCCGGGTCGTGGTGCCCGTCGTCGCCGCCGCCGCCACCCTGCTCACGGGCCTCGACCGCGTGCTGCTCGGCGTGCACTTCCCCTCCGACGTCGTCGCAGGGTTCGCTCTGGGGACGGCCCTCGCGGGCGCGTCCTACCTCGGGTACAGCGGCTGGTCCGCGACGGCCCCCGATCCGGAGGTGACGTGATGCATACCTTCCTGCACCGCTACGAGCTCGACACGTCCGCCCCCACCCGCAAGGAGGCCTGGCGGGACTTCGCCGTCCGGGTGCTCCTGCCCGCCGTCGGGCTGTGGGTCGTCGTCGTCGGCGTCGGGTTCCTCATCACCGGGCCGCTGGGGGGCTTCCCCCGCGAGGCCGCGGTGAACCGCTGGTTCGAGTCCGTGCGCACGCCGGCGCTGAACTCCGTCACGGCCGTCCTGTCGGGGATCGGGACCACCGAGTTCATCATCGGCGCGTGCGTGCTGTTCGTCGGGCTGTTCTGGTGGCGCACCAAGCAGTGGTGGCTCGCGATCGTGCCTGCGCAGGCGATCGCGGTGCAGGCCCTCGTGTTCATGACCGCCGCCCTGGTGGTCGGCCGCGAGCGCCCCGAGGTCGAGCACCTCGACGACTCCCCGCCCACGTCCGCCTACCCGAGCGGGCACACCGGCGCGTCGACGGCCTTCTACGTCACGCTCGCCATGGTGGCCCAGCGGATCGGGAACCCCGTGGCCCGTGCCGTCGTCACGATCCTGTGCCTGCTCGTGCCGATCTCCGTCGGCACTGCCCGGCTCTACCGCGGCATGCACAGCCCGACGGACGTGGCCATGGGCGCCCTCAACGGCCTGGTCTGCGCCTTCCTGGCCTGGAACTACCTGCGCCGCGACGTGTCGGGCGCCACTACCGGCACCGCGAAGGAGCAGGTCGGCCTCAGCCGCTGAGCGCCGTGGCATAGTCGCCAGGTGCTCCAGAACCCGAAGTTCGCCACGGACGACCCCGCGGCGCTGCGCGCCCTGGTGGACGGCTATCCGTGGGCGACCCTCGTCTCCTCCACGGACACCGGTCTCGCGGCGAGCCACTACCCGATGCTGTGGGAGGACCGCGGCGACGACGCGATATCGCTGGTCACGCACCTGGGCCGTCCCGACGAGCTCAACCACCGACTCGACGGGTCCGACGTGCTCGTGGTCGTGCAGGGGCCGCACGCCTACATCTCGACCCGCTGGTACCCCGAGGGCCAGTTCGTGCCGACGTGGAACCACGTCAGCGCGCACCTCACGTGCCGGCCCGAGGTGCTCTCGGCGGAGGAGAACTACGCGGTGCTCTGCCGCCTCGTCGAGCACTTCGAGGGCACGGGTGAGGGGGCGCGGCTGCTGCCCGCCTTCGACGGCCCCGCCCGTGCGGTCGCCCGTGGGACGGTCGGCGTCCGGCTGCACGTCGAGAGCTTCCGCATGGTGGAGAAGCTGAGCCAGAACAAGCCACCGGAGGTCGTCGAGAGGCTCGTCGAGGAGCTCGAGCAGCGGCCGTTCGACCTGCACGCCGCGCTCGCGGCCGAGATGCGCCGGGCGAACCTGGCCTGATCGGGCCGCCGCCCGTATCTCCCCCTCCCGCGTCGGCTCCTCTCCCATGAGCGACCGCACCGAGGTCGCCGGGCCCGGCGCCGTCCGGCGCGGGCACACCTGGGAGGGGTAGCCATGGGGTTCTACGTGAAAGACCTGTACGTCCAGCGCGTGCCGAAGTTCCAGTGGCACGACAAGCTGACCAACCCGCCGACCGTCCCCGAGACGTCGCCGATCATCCGTGTCGCGGCACTGTCGCCGCAGATCGCGCACGTGCAGGAGCGCGGCGGCGGCGGGGGCGTCTTCCTGCCCGCCGACGACACCACGCTCTACACGATCCCGACCTCGATCACCCCGATCGTCACGCCGGTCGGCCGGCTCCAGGAGGCCGACCTGCAGCAGGTGCGCGAGACGCTCACCGTGACGCTCAAGGCCGTCGAGCAGCAGATCGAGGCCATGCAGCCGACCGCGGAGGACCTGTCCTACGCGACGTCCGTCCTCAAGGGCTGACCGATGCCGACCCCTCCCGGCGGGCGCCTCGCCCAGATGACCCGCACCGCGGTCGTCCGGGCGGCCGCGCTCGCCGGGTGGGTCGGGCCGGACGAGCTCACCGCGGTCCTCTACCGGTCGGGCGGCACCGCACCGGACCCGCGCGAGGACCCCCGCCTGCCGCGTGTCCTCGCCGACCGCGCCGAGCGGTCGGCGCCCGGCGGGCTGGAGGGCTACGACCGGTCCCGCACCGAGCACTGGAACGGGTGGACGGCACCGGGGACCGACACCTCGACGCAGGTGCACAAGGTCTACGTGAGCCCGACGCTGCCGTGCCTGCCCGCGGCGCTGCCGGTCGTCTTCGCCACCGCCGCCGCGCTCGGGGTGCCGTCGTGGAAGGTGGGCGCCGACACGGCGGGGCTGCACCGGCCCGACAAGGTCGTGCTCTACCTCCCGTCGGCGCGGCGGGCCGACGAGTGCGCCGCGCTCCTCGCGGACGCGCTCGGCGGTCTCGACGCGCAAGGCGTCCCGTTCACCGGGCAGGTCGGCGACACCGGCATCGTGTCCCGCGGCCGCGACCACGGCCGGCAGAGCTGGCGCGCCGTCGTGTGCCGCGCCGTCGCCGAGGCCCTGGCCGACCGGCGCCTCGTCCTCGGGCCCGACGCCCCGCACCAGCAGGTCGCCGACGATGCCCTGGCGTCCCTCGCGCCGGCCGTCGACGTCGCCACCTGGCAGCCCGAGACCCGGGTCCCCGCATGACCGCCGCCGAGCTGCGCTACGTCCTGCACGGCGACGTCGAGACCGTGCCGATGCCGGACCAGGACGAGGTGCTCGTCGCGCGGCGCGGCAGCCGCGTCCCACCGCAGCTGCTCTCCGGCGACGCGATGGCGCTGCTGGAGCACTTCCGCCACCCGTCGACCCTGGTCGAGGCCGTCCTCGCCTACGCCGCCGCGGCGGGCACGGACCCGATGAGCACGCTCGACCAGTCGTTCGGCGTCCTCGTCGCCCTCACGCGCAGCGACATCCTCGTGGCGGACGGCACCGCGCCCGCCGAGTCGCTGCGGGACCGGCACCGGATCGGCGAGCAGGTCGGGCCGGCCACGATCACGTCCCGCATCCGCGTGCTGCGCGACAGCGAGATCTGGCGGGCGACGCTGGCGGACGGCACGCGAGTCGTGGTCAAGGTCGTCGACGACGACGTCCACGGCGCCGGCCTGGTGACCCGCGAGCTCGCGGCCCTCGAGCGGCTGGACGGCTCCGTCGCCCCGCGGCTCGTGTGGCACGAGCTCTCCCCGACCGGCGGCACGCTCGTGCTCGACGAGGTCGACGGCGACCCGGCCGACCTGGCGGTTCTCACGGTCGACGGCGACGCCCGCCGGCGCGTGGCCGCGGCGGTGCTTGACGCCTACGTCAAGCTGCACGCGCGCGGCGTCCTGCACGGCGACGTCCACCCCGGCAACGTGCTCGTCGGCCCCGACGGCCGCGTCACGCTCGTCGACTTCGGCCTCGCGGGCACCGGCGGTGCGCCCCCGCCCCGCCCAGGCGGCGGCGAGTACCTCGACCCGCGGGCCGCGGCGGCCCTCCTGGCCGCTGCCCCGACGCCTCCGCTCGACGCCGCCGCCGAGCAGTACGCCGTGGCGGCCGTGGTCTACCGCCTGCTCACGGGCGCCCCGCCGCTCGACCTCGCCTGCGAGCGCGAGGAGGCCCTGCGCCGGCTCGCCCACGACCGACCGCGTCCCTTCGTCGCGGTCGGCGCGCCCAGCCGGCACGCGGTCGAGCGCGTCCTGCGCCGGGCGCTGTCCACCGACCCCGCCCGTCGGTACGCCTCGGTGCGCACGTTCCGCGACGCCTTCGTCGCGGCCCGGACCGAGCCCACGACCCATCGGCCCGACCTGCGCGGCGTCCTGCTCGCGCTCGACGTCGACGGCCCGGCGTGGTCGTCGGCAGACGACGCCCGCGCTGCCCACGTCGCCTGGTTCCTCGACCGCGTGGCCGCCCTCACCGGCGACCCGCTCGCGTTCGACCTCGCGCTGCTCTGGTCGGCCCGCAGCCGCCACGCCGCACCTCCCGCGCCGCCCGCGGGCAGCCCGCTCTGCCGAGCACACCGGGCGCTCGCCACCCACGCCCGCACGGGTCGGCCGTCGTCGTTGGCGGCCGCCCGCGGCGTCGCCGCGTTCCTGGGATCGGACCTGACGCAGCCGGTCGACGTCCTGACCGGCGGCTGGGCGGGACTGCTGCTCACCCTCGAGTGCGACCGACCCGCGCTGGCCGTCGCGCCCGGGGCCTCGGGGTGAGACCTAGCGCATCAGGACGTACTCGCCGGTAGCCGGGTTGTACCAGACGAGGTCGTGCGGTGCGGCGACGACCTGACGGATCCCCGCCGGGAACGGCGTCCGGAACGCCACCTCCCCCGTGGCCGGGTCGTACGCGACCACCCCCGGGCCGGCGGCGTCGGGGAGGCTGTCGAACGGGACGAGCAGGTGGCGTCCGTCGGTGAACATCAGCCCCGCCCTCATCTCGGTCTCGATCTTCGCGTCCCACAGCCGCTCCCCGGTGCGCGCGTCGTACGCGATGATCTGCCCGTTGGTCAGCACGAACGCCCGGCCGCGCATCATCAGGACCATCGCCGGACTGACGCGCTTGTCCGACCACAGCTCCGTCCCCGTCCTGACATCCCATGCGTGCAGTGCCGAGTCCGACGTCAGCAGCAGCCCCGGGACGCTGCCGTCATCGAGCACCCGGTACACGACCTGCCCGTCCACGGTGACGTCGGACGCCGGGTCGCCGTCGGGCGCGAGGAACATCGACTTGCTCCCGTCCTGGAGCTGCACCATGACCATCCCGAACGGCTCGATCACCACCCCGCCCCCGCTGAACGACACATGGGTACCGTCACCCCCCAGCTCGCGCACCAGCTCACCGCCTGAGGACAGCAACAGCAGATGCCCGTCCGGCGGGATGTACCCGAGGAGATTCCCGACCGGGAAGACCGACGTGCTCAACAGCTCGCCCTCGGAGTACACGAAGGGAGCTAGCCACGGGTCCGTCCGGGACCAGCGCACCTCTCCGGTCAACGCATCGAACGCCGTGAGCACCGCGCCATCTGCGGAGCCGGACCCGACAGCGACGATGCCTCCGGGAAGCACGGAGATCATGTCGCCGACGTCGAGAGGCCAGGTCGACACGACGCTGCCGTCCTCGGGGGACATGACGATCACCTTCCGGACCGTCGCCGGCACGCGACGCAGGCCGCCGCCGTCGTCGACGGAGCTGTCGGTGACGAACGCGCCGTCCATGACCAGGCAGGCAACAAGCGCGGCATCGCCCCGAGGCACGACGTCGACGGCGCCGAACCCGGGCGCGATGTCGCTCACGCAGGTGCTGCCCGCAACGATCTGGGGCGACATGAGGTCAGCCAGTGCCGCAGAGGGCCCCGCCAGGTTCGCCGTCCACTGCGGTCCACCGTCGAACCACGTGAACGATTGCGACCCGTCGGCGGCGTGCTCGACGCTGCCGCCGGCGTACCCGAACATCGTGTTGATGTCGTCCGACGAGATCGTCCGGTCGGCGACGAGCGTCTCGCCGACCGGAGCGACCACCCCCGAGACGGTGGCCAGCTCGGCGACGGCGGCCCGCTCCCGCAGCACGGCAACGCCCTGCACGGCACCCAGCACGACGACCACACCGACGACACCGCCGGCCAACCACCGCCGCCGTGGCGCTCGGCGACGCTCGTCCTGGTGCGCCGCCGGTTCGGTGGCGTCCTCGTCGAGCAGCTCGACCTCTTGCAGCTCAAGCCGCCGTGTCATGGCCGGACACTACCGAGCGGGTCGACCGCTCGTGGCTACTTCTCCTCCGGCTCACCGAGCGCGCGGCGAAGGCGTTGGTTGACCATGGTCAGCAGCTCGTCGAGGGAGGCCGAGGCAGGGACACCAAGGTCGGCAGCCAGACGTCGCTGCAGGTGCGCCATCGCGTGCGGCGTCACATCTCCGACGGCCGCACTCCCAGCAAGGATCGCCACGACGCCGATCAGGGCAGCGGCATCCGCCCGATCGATCGTCACGGTCGCTTCGTCAGCTCTCACAGCACGATCATCGTGCCGCGCTCCCGTCCGCACCGCCTCTTCGACGAATCCGGCGAGCATCCAGTGACCGGAACGACGAAGGACCCCACTTCCGCATGTTCGTGCGGGTGGGGCCCTTCGACTGGCGGTAGCGGTGGGATTTGAACCCACGGTGGACTTTCACCCACACACGCTTTCGAGGCGTGCTCCTTAGGCCGCTCGGACACGCTACCTCGGCGAGAAGAGTACCTGGTCGGGAGCCCGTCCTCCGAATCGGCGTCGTACCGTGGACCGGTGAGCACGACGAACGACGCCGTCCCGATGACCGCCGGCTCCCTCGCCGACGTCGTCGAGGTGCTCGCCGGGCACCGCCTGGCGGTGCTCACGGGCGCGGGGGTCTCGACGGACTCCGGCATCCCCGACTACCGCGGGCCGGACTCCCCGCCGCGCACGCCGATGACGTTCCAGCAGTTCACGGGCGACGAGGGCTTCCGTCGGCACTACTGGGCACGCAACCACGTCGGGTGGCGGCACGTGCACCGGACCATGCCGAACGCCGGGCACCGGGCGCTCGCGGCGCTCGAGCACCGCGGCGTCGTCACCGGGCTCATCACGCAGAACGTCGACCTCCTGCACGAGGCCGCCGGCTCGCGGCACGTGATCGACCTGCACGGCCGCTACGACCGGGTCCGCTGCCTGTCCTGCGGCAGGGTGATCTCCCGCGCCGAGCTGGCCGACCGGCTCGACGCCCTCAACCCCGGTTTCGCGGAAGCGGTCGCGGACGTCGAGATCGCGCCCGACGCCGACGCCGTCCTCGAGCAGACCAGCGGCTTCGTCGTCGCCGCCTGCAGTGCGTGCGGCGGCATGCTCAAGCCGGACATCGTGTACTTCGGCGAGACCGTCCCGCGGGAGCGGGTCGAGCGGGCGTACGCGATGGTCGACGCCGCCGACGCGCTGCTGGTCGCCGGCTCGTCGCTCACCGTGCAGTCGGGCCTGCGGTTCGTGCGCCACGCGGCGCAGACCGGCAAGCCGGTGGTCGTCGTGAACCGGGGGGCCACGCGCGGGGACAAGTACGCGGCCGTGACGCTCGACGCGGGGACGTCGGAGACGCTCACCGACCTCTCGGAGTCGCTGCCGACGCCACGTCAGTCGCGCTGAGCCTCGAAGAAGCGGCGCAGCAGCAGCCCGCACTCCTCGGCCCGCACGCCGCCCACCACCTCGACACGGTGGTTGAGCCGCCGGTCGCGCACCACGTCCCACTGCGACCCGCACGCGCCGGCCTTGGGGTCCCACGCGCCGAGCACCAGTCGGGGGATCCGGGCGAGCACCGTCGCGCCGGCACACATCAGGCACGGCTCGAGGGTGACGACGAGAGTGCAGTCGTCCAGCCGCCAGCGCCCCAGGGTCTCCGCCGCCGAGCGCAGGGCGAGGACCTCCGCGTGCCCGGTGGGGTCGGCGTGCGCCTCGCGGGAGTTGCGACCGCGCCCGACCACCTCGCCGCGCGGCCCCACGACGACCGCGCCGACCGGGACGTCGTCGGTGAGCACGGCCCGGCGCGCCTCGTCGAGCGCGAGCCCCATCGCCCACGCGTCGACGGGTTGCCACGGACGGTCGGCGTCGGTCATGCGGGCATCATCGCGCAGGCAGCAGCGAGACGGCAGGAGGCCGGTAGGTTGTGGCCATGCGCCTGCACGTCGCGGACCACCCCCTGGTCGCCCACAAGCTCACCGTCCTGCGCGACGAGAAGACCGCGTCGCCCACCTTCCGGCTCCTGGTCGACGAGCTGGTGACCCTGCTCGCCTACGAGGCGACGCGCGAGGTGCACGTCGAGGCGGTCGACATCGTCACGCCGGTGACGGCGACCACGGGCGTCAAGCTGGCCGACCCCCGCCCGATCGTCGTGCCCATCCTGCGCGCCGGGCTCGGCATGCTCGACGGGATGACCCGCCTGCTGCCCACCGCCGAGGTGGGCTTCCTCGGGATGCAGCGCGACGAGCAGACGCTCGAGGCGATCACGTACGCGAACCGGCTCCCCGACGACCTCTCGGGCCGGCAGTGCTTCCTCCTCGACCCCATGCTCGCCACCGGCGGCACGCTCGTGGCGGCGATCGACTACCTGCTCAAGCGCGGCGCCCGCGACGTGACCGCCGTCTGCCTCCTGGCGGCGCCCGAGGGGCTCGCCGTGGTCGAGCAGTTCGTGGGCGACCGGGCCGACGTCTCGGTCGTCGTGGCCGCCGTGGACGAGCGGCTCAACGACAAGGCGTACATCGTGCCGGGCCTCGGCGACGCGGGCGACCGGCTCTACGGGGTCGTGTAGCCCGTCCCACCCCCTGGGACACCGAGGAATCGCCCTTGGTGCCGACGAGTCGGCGTGCGACAGTCCCTTCATGACCACGTCTGCGCTGCGCCCCGTCGCCGCGTATCCGTGCGCGTGTCATCGGTCCTGATCCCCCAGGCCCCTCGACCAGACCGCCGCCCGCTCGGGCGCCGCGGACCGCGCACCCGGAGATCCCCATGGCCCTGCCCGTCCCTCTTCCCCCACCCCGTCCCCAGCCGGGACTCGTGCTCTACGTCAGCGTCCCGCTAGGCACCGCCCACGCGCCCGGTGACCTGGCCGAGGTGGCCGAGGTGCTCCGCGAGCTCGCCACCGAGATGATCCCCGGCGCGGACACGTACACGGCGTTGTCCCTGGCCCCGGCCGGTTCCGACGACGTGCACCGCCTCGGCGACCGGCTCAGTCACCTACGGCTCCTCGACGTCGAGGCCGACCCGGGCGAGGCCGGCTGAGCGTGGGCGCTCCGGTCGCCTGAGCCCGCCGCCGTGCATACCGTGGACGGCATGCGGGTCGCCATCGCGGGGGGTCACGGGCAGGTCGCCCGTCAGTTGTCCCGCGCCCTCACAGCGCGCGGGGACGTCCCCGTCGCCCTCGTCCGCCAGCTCGGGCACGTCGACGACGTCGTCTCCGACGGTGCGGAGGCGGTCGTGCTCGACCTCGAGCGGGCGAACGCGCGCGACGTCGCCGAGGCCATCGCCGGTGCCGATGCCGTCGTGTTCGCCGCGGGAGCAGGTCCGGGCAGCGGCATCGACCGCAAGGACAGCGTCGACCGCGCCGCCGCGGGCCTCTTGGCCGACGGCGCCGAGCAGGCCGGCGTACGTCGGTACGTGCTCGTCTCGTCGATGGGCGCAGGCGCGCCCCCGCCGCCGGGCACCGACGAGGTGTTCGCCGCGTACCTCGTGGCCAAGCGCGCCGCCGAGCAGGACCTCCGCGCGCGCGAGCTCGCCTGGACGATCCTGCGACCCGGCGCGCTCACGGACGACCCCGCCTCCGGGACGGTGGCGCTCGAGCCGTCGGTCGCACGCGGCGCGGTGCCGCGCGCGGACGTCGCGGCGGTGCTCGTCGCGCTGCTGCACGAGCCGCGATCGGCTCGGCTCGTGCTCGAGCTGGTCAGCGGGGACGTGCCCGTGACCGCGGCCGTGGCCGCCGCGCTCGCCTGATCAGCCGACCGCGGGCGTCCCGACGTCGTCGGCGGGCGTGGTCCGCAGGGTGATCGCACCGATGAGGTACTGGTCGCCGGCGGTCGTCGGGGTCAGCGAGCTCACGTCGCACGCGAGCGTGACCTGTTGGAACGCCTTGGCGTCGGTCCCCAGCGAGTTGTTCGCGCGCCATCCGGTCGCCGTGGAGTCGAAGGCGTTCGTGTCCGAGCCGGCCGTGCCGTCCCAGCGCGTCGGGACGAGAGCGCGACGCGCGTTCGAGCCACCACCCTGGCAGGTGTCCCCGAGCAGCAGGCGGTCGCCCGTGCCCGTGCGGTCCCCTTCCCATGCCACGACGCCGATCCGTGCCGTGGTGCCGGCGACGGACGCGAACTCGAACGCCGGCGGCACGGCCGACGTCCCGATCCACTGGCCGCCGTCGTAGACGGTCACGGACGCGTCGGAGCCCGGGTCGCCATACACGACGAGCAGCGACCAGCCCGCGTAGTACGTCCGGTCGTTGTCCTTGGCGGTCGCGCTCACCGCCACGTCGGCCACCGACCAGTCCCCCGCACCCGAGGCGGCGACCAGCGACGTGACGTCCGCGAACGACTGGTAGTAGCTCCGGCCCGCGTTGTCGGTCGGCTGGGCCAGCACCTGACCGTTGACGTGGTCGTAGGACCCGCCCGGGGCCCGCACCAGCGCCTGGGTCAGCGGTCCGCTCCACTTGTCGCCGGGGCCGGCGTTCGCCGACCAGTACAGACCTGCGAACAGGATCGGCCGGCCGGTGGGGACGGTGAGCCGGGCCGTCGACGACACCGGGACCTTCGCGCGCGGCGTCTTGGGGGCGGGCGGCGCGTCGTCGAGCGGGACCATGGTGAGGCTGTTGTTGTCGCGGGTGCCGTTGGCCAGCGCCGCCGCGCACTCCGGCAGGGCCGCGGCGCAGCTCAGCAGGGGCGCGCCGATCTCGGTGACGTCGGCGTTCTCGAAGCTGTCGCGGGCGGTCAGCCCTGCCGACGACGTCTGCACCGTCCCGACAGCGCGGACGGCCGCCACCCCGGGGGCTGCGACCACGACGATCGCCGGGCCCTTCGCGCTGCCGGCCCACCGCACGTTGACCAGCACCTGCTGCGACCCGCCCGCGGGGATCGTCGCGAGCTTGCAGACGACCGTGCGCCGGTCCGGCGACGAGACGCAGCCGGGCACGTCGKGCGCGGGGCTGCCCGGGTCGGCGCGGAGGTTCACGGGCAGCGTGAGGACGGCGGTCGGCTCGACCGCGTCCGCGACGCTCGCGCTCACCGTGAACCGGGCGGTCCCCGTGCCGTCCGCGCCCAGCAGGATGTAGGGGTCCGCCTTGTCGAGGGCGAGCACCGGGGACAGGGCGCTGACCGCGATGCTGAGGTCGGGAGCCGGGTCGGCGTCGGGCGCCTGGGCGGACACCGTGACGGTCCCCAGCTGCCCGAACGCCGCAGGGACGGCCAGCAGCCCGACCGGGACGTCGAGGCCGGCACCCGGGTCGAGCCTCGCAGCGCTGCAGACCACGGTCGCCGACGACGCGTCGGAGCAGCTCCACGCGTCCCCGCTCACGACGGGCGAGCCGAACGCGACCGTGCCGGGCCGACGCAGCGTCACCTGGACGCCGACGGCGGGCAGGTCACCCGTGTTCGTGACGCGCACCGGCACCTGCGCGGGCGACCCCAGCGCGACCGTCGCACCGCTGGGACCGGTGATCGCCAGGGCGGCCGGGCGCTGCAGAGTGAACGGCACCGCGATGTTCTCGGCGGTCTGCCGCCCGCTGGGTGAGAGCTGGACCGAGAGCGACCGGCTGACGACGGCCTCCGGCGAGCCAGCGGTGAGCAGGAGGGACAACGGCACGTCCGCCCGCGCGGCCACGGCGCCCGGTCGGCAGGTCAGCGGCTGGGCGCCCGTGCAGGTCCAGGTGGCCGAGCCGGGGGCGGCCGCGGCCGTCACACCGGCCGGGAGGTACACCGCCACCCCGCCCGCGCCCGCCGCGAGCGCCGTCCCGCCGACGTTGGCGACCGCCAGGTCGAGCTGGCGGGTGCGTCCGCTCACGAGCCCGACGGTGCCCGGGCGGGCGCGCAGCGTGAGTCGGGCGGGCGCGGCCGCGATGGCGACCCGGATGGGCGGCGCGACGTAGTCGATCCCGGAGCCGAGCACCCGGAAGCCGACCTCGCCGTCCTCCCGGTCGTAGGACTCGTCGATCGAGACGCGCAGCACGACGGTCGACGTCGCGCCGCCGGGCAGAGAGTCGAGCGTGCACCGGGCGATCCCCGTGGCGTCGCCGGTCACGCACACCCATCCCCCCGCACCGACCACGGCGAACCGCCCGCTGGTGGCTCCCGCGAACGCGGAGGCCGCCACGCCGTCCAGCGTCACGCCCTGGGGCAAGGTCACGTCAGCGACCAGATCGGTCGCGGTGGCCTCACCGCTGTTGTGCAGCCCGAAGGACAGCTCCTGGTCGCCCAGGCCAGCCTCGAGCGTCAGCCCTCCCGGCGGCAGCTCGACGCTGACGGCGGCCGGCGTCGGCGGCACGGGGTCGGTGGGGCCCGTGGGATCCGTCGGGCCTGCGACCACCGGGTCCGTCGTCACTGGGTCGGCGGTCACCGCTCCCTCGGGGGGCACGGTGCCGTCGTCGGCCGCCAGCCCGGTGGGCTCAGGGGTGGGGACCGCGGTCGGGTCCGCCGTGGGGTCGGTGGTGGGCTCCGGCGTCGGGTCCATGGTGGGGATGTCGGTCGGCTGCGGGAGGACGAGAGCGCCCGCGGTCGACGACGGATCGGGGGTCGCCGAACTCGACTCGCTCGCGGACGAGGTCGGGGCTGCGACGGTGGCGTCGTCGGGGGAACCGAGCAGGGTGACGATGCTGATCGCAGCCGCGGCAGCCAGCGCGACGCTGCCGACGGCGATCGCGGCCGCACCGAGGGGGATCGCCGCGAGGAACGCCGCCACCCCGCCCGCAGCGGCGGCCCCACCCGCTGCACCGGCACCCACGACCCCGACCGCACCCGTGGCGGCCGTGCCCGCCGTCACGGCGCTCAGACCGGTCGCGCCGGCGGCTCCACCGGCGGTCGCCAGCCCACCGGCACCGCCGCCCGCACCGAAGCCACCGGCACCGGCACCCGCACCCGTGGCCGCTGCGCCCGCCGCGATCCCGCCGCCGACGGGCAGCAGCACGCCCAGCGCCGCGATCCCGGCGAACCCGAGCACCAGGGGCGCGATGACGGAGCGCATGCCGTGGTTGACGTCGCCGAGCTCGAGCACCAGGCCCCGACACGTCCCGCAGCTCTCCAGGTGCGCCTCGACCTGCGCCGTCTCGCGGCTGCCGAGGCCGCCGCGCACGTATGCGCCGAGCTTTCCCGCGACCGAGCGACAGCCCTCGTCGAGCGGGTGCTGCAGGTGCTCCTGCAGGTAGGCCTGACGCAGTCCCTCGCGCGCGCGATAAGCAAGAGCGGCCACACCGTTGGCGGTCAGCCCCAACGTCGGGGCGATCTCCGCGGGGCTCAGCCCTTCGACCTCCGTGTGCCACAGCACGGCCTGCCACCGCTCCGGCAGCGAGTGGAAGGCGCGCGCGACGACTCCCCGCTCGAAGCCCGCGAGCGCCGGCTCTTCGGCCGTCCCGGCCAGCGCCGTGCCGGCCTCGAGGACCGCGATGTCGTCGGTGGGCTGGACCCGCCGCGCCTTCTCGCGCCGCAGCCCTGCCACTCGACGGACGACGGTGAACAGGTACGCGCGGAACGCGGACTCGGGCCCGCTGCCACGCTGCAGGGCACCGAACACGGCAGCGAACGAGTCGGCGACGACGTCGTCGGCGTCGGCCGGGGAGTCGGTGTACTGCCGGGCGACCACCCAGGCCGCGCCGGAGTGCCGTTCGTAGAGCGCGCCGAGCGCAGCGGCGTCGCCGGAACGAGCGGATGCGATGAGCTCCGCATCCCCCACGACCCCGTCGTCGAGCTCCGCGCTTGCTGACACGAAATCTCCCGTCGGCTTCCTTGTACGACGGCACAGCCTGCCATATGCGGCGTTTCCACATAAGCAGGGTGAAATTCGCCGGGTGAAAAGCGTCGGACCGGCGTCATGGCCGACAGGTGTCGGCCTCTCATCCGGCGTGACGATGATTCCAGGGTCGAACAACGCTGCCCTGCCCGCACTTCCGGGCCCGCTCCCCGACGGCGCGCTACCAGCCGCGCTGCGGGACCGCTGGCGCGACGAGAGCGTCCGCTCCGTCTGGTTGCGCCCGTCCGACTGGTACCACCCCGCCGTGGATGCTCTCGCCGCCGCGCTCCTCGCCGATGGCGATCGTGACGCCGCCGCGGCCGAGCTGGGCCGGGCGCGGGGCTACGACGGCGTCGGCATCGGCGAGACGATGGACGACCTCACCTGCCTGTACCGCACGCTGGGCGCCGACGAGCCGCCGATGGCCGTCCTGCGCTCGCTGTGCGAAGGGTGGGCCGACGCCCAGTCCGGCTCGATCGCGTTCGGCACCGCGCTCGACCCCGAGTCGGGCCTGCCCAGCCGGCAGTACCTGGCCATCCGGCTCGCGGAGACCTACCGCGACGCCGCACTCCCCACCCAACGTGCGCGGACGGTCGCCGACCTCGGCCACCACCTGGTGCTCGTGGACGTGGCCGCAGGGACCGTCGACCCCTTCACGCGTGCAGCGAGGTCGGCCGCGGTCGGTGCAGCGCTGACGACGACCTACGGCGAGGGTCACCCGATGGCGACGTTGGGCGGCGGGGTCTTCGCGATCCTGGCGCGGGCCGACGAGGACCCGCACCCGCCGCTCGAGAAGCTCCATCGCGAGATCGCGCGGCGCTGCGAGCTGCTCGAGGTCCGAGCCTCGGCGCGACAGCCGGTCCGCGTGTGGGTCGAGCCGCTCCCCGCCACCCACGAGCAGGCGCTGCAGACGCTCGAGCGGGTCTCCCGGCCCTGACGCGGACTGTCCGACAGGTGTCCGCCTGGTGTCCCGCTGGTCAAGCGCAGGTCAGGGACTTCTTGGTAGTCGTCAGGGGACATCCCGGGCGAATGCGTCTACCGTCGATCCATGAACTCCGCCGGACTAGCTCCGAGCGATCCCGCGACGCCTTCGGAACAGAGGGCGGCCGAGGCCGCTGAGAACCACCCGCACGACGCCTCACCCGATCTTCCGACCCAGCCCGACCGTCGCTCCGCTCTCCCCCTCGGCCACCCCGTCCCGGCCGTCGACCCCGCCCTGGCAGCATCCGACGAGCCCGGACCGGTGCTCGCCGCAGGCGAGACCGCCGACGTGTTCGCGCTCGACGACCACTACGTCCTGCGCCGCTACCGCTCCGGACGGGACGCCTCGCCCGAGGTGGAGCTCCTGCGGCACGTGGTCGCGCACGGCTTCCCCGCGCCCGCCGTCCACCAGGCCAGCGGACCCGACCTCGTGCTCGAGCGCCTGCACGGCCCGACCCTCCTCCAGGCGCTGGCCGCCGGTGAGGTCTCGATCGCCGACGCCGCCGCGATCCTCACCGACCTGCACGACCGGCTGCACGCCATCGCCCCGCCGGAGAACTGGGGACCGGACGAGCCCGGCTCCTGGCCCCTCGTCGCCGCCGGGCCGGCGATCGTGCACCTCGACCTCCACCCGGGCAACGTCATCCTCACGGAGTGCCACGGCCCGGCGCTCGTCGACTGGACGAACGCGCGCACCGGCACCGCTGAGCTCGATGTCGCGCTCACGGCGCTGATCGTCGCCGAGGTCGCGGTCGACGCGGGCGGCGTCTACTCCCAGGCCGCCCGCGCCCTGCTCGCCGCCTTCCTGCAGGCGACGACGGTCGATCCCCTCGCGGCCCTCGACGACGCGGCAGCGTTGCGCGCCCAGGACCCGTCCCTCGTGCCCGGCGAGCGGGAGCTCGTGCCCGCGGCCGCCGTCCTCATCCGCGACCTGGTCGAGGTCGCCGCCCACCCCTGACGCCACGCACGACGACGGCCGCCCCCCTTGCTGGGGACGGCCGTGGGTCGGTTCCGCGCGGTCAGCGGGGAGCGAAGGTGAGGCAGTCGGCTTCCTCGTGGCCCGCGCCGACGCGGATGGACTCCGCCGAGCACTCGAGCGAGGAGTTGTGCACGCACTCGGCCCGTTGGCAGGCGCCGACGTGGGTGATGACCTTGTCGAGGCCGCCCTTGGTGCCCAGCGGGAAGAACGTGGTGCACTGCGCGTCGCCCGTGGCCCCTCCGATGTTCACGGCGGCCGCGTGGCAGTGCGAGTGGTCGTTGTACGAACAACCGGCGACCGAACACTCGGAAACGGCGGGCATGTCCATCAGGGTGCTCATGACGACCTCCGTGGGACTGGCAGCTGGTCCTCTCGACGCTAGACCCGTTGCACCCGGGCCGCCTAGCAAGGAAGGGCTGGCTTACCGAGGTCAGGACCCGGACCCGTCGGGCTGTCTCCGGAGCGCGCGCACCCCGCCGACGAGCTCGCGCGTCGAGAGCACGACGCCCACGGCGCCGACGGCCGGGAAGAACCAGACCAGCCACGTCGGCCCGTCGCCGGACGGGAGGGCGTGGGCCATCACCGCCCCGACGAGCATCACGACCACGGAGGCACCCAGGCCGGCGACGAGGCCCCACAGCGACATGATCGCCGCGCCGGCCCGTAGTGCTGCGCGGGTGCCGCGGTAGTCGGAGGCGGCCACGGGCTGGGTCCAGACGCCCTCTGCGGCCGGTCGAGGATCGAGCCGAGCGGCACCGCCCGCGGCCGGGTAGGACGCTGCGGTCGGCGGCGTGGGCGGCCGCGGAACGATCGGCTCCGCGCCATGGGCAGGCGGGCTCGACAACGGGCCGCCGTCCGCGGTCGGGAGCCAGGCGCTCGGGCTCGCGGAGCCGTACGCGACGATCCCGTCCCGGTCGGGGGTGGCCGCGGCCGGGCGCGGCTTCTCGGGAAGGGCGTCGGTGATCGTGTCGACGAGCAGCTGCTCACCGATCCCCGCGAGGGCGCCGAGCATCCCGCCCCTCTGGCGCAGCTGGTAGACCGCCTCGACCGCGGCCTGGTGCTCGGCGGGAACCCGCACGTCCCCGCCGCCGCTGGCGGCCCGCGCCTGCGCGGCGAGCAGACCGGCCAGCTCGATGCCGGCGTAGCGGTCGTCGGTGATCGGTGCGTACGCGTGGGTGATCTGCTCGCCGGGACCGTGGAACGTCACCGGGCCGATGCCGCCGGTCACCTCCTGGCCGAGCACCGGCCGGCCCGCCGTCGATGCCGGCTGGACGTTCTCGGTCCACCGCGCGCCGTCCCACCAACGGAGCATGCCCTCCCGCTGGGGGTCCGGGTACCAGCCGGGCGGGGGTGTCTCCACGGTGCTCCACTTCGTCGACGGTCGGTCCGGGAGAGATCGGCGCGCTCGACCCGCCGGTTGAGCCGGTTCGTCCGCCTGCAGCAGCGATCAGCCACGTTCCGGTCGTCGGCCCGACACCAGGGCGACGAGCCCTTTGCCCCCGGCCACGAGCCCGCCGACCACCAGCCCCACCCCGATCACCGGGAAGATCGCCATGAGCAGCAACCATCCGGCCGGCTCCGGAAGGCGGGCGGTGCCGTCCCAGGGCGTGGCCGTCGTGTAGATCACGGTCGTCGCGGACCCGACGGCTGGGCAGCCGCTCGACCGGAACCCCGCCCGCGCCCGATAGAGGGATCCGTCGACGGCGAACGACGCCTCCGGCGAGCACGACCGACCGTCGCTGCTGATGGTCTCGTGCTGATCGACGACGACGCCGTGCGTCGAGGTCTCCCCGGCGCCGGCCCGCGTCGCCTCCCACTCGGGCACGAAGCCGACGAGGCCCACGAGCAGGAAGATCGAACCGATCCCCAGCATGGGCAGCGCGGACACCACACCCGCGAGCCCGGCAAGGATGCGACCGCTCACGAGGTGCACTGCGGGTGCGATCGGCGCGTCGACTATCGGGCCGACCGGCTCCGGGTGAGGGTCGAGGGTTCCCCGGATCAGGTCCGGCGCGGCAGAACGTCCTCGAATCGAGGGCCTCCGCGTCAGCACGTCGACCGTCCTCGGGCGGTGGGCGGCGCTCGCGGCGTCGCGCGCCCTGACCACCGAGATCGGCTCCGGCAGCCACGGCTCCGGCGTGACCGGTGCGTCCTCCACCGTCGGCCGCTCGACGTCCGCCCAGCGCAGACCGTCCCACCAGCGCAGCATCCCCGCGGCAATCGGGCTCGCGTACCAGCCGGGTGGTGGTGCGCTCACGTCGGCTCCCCTCGGCTGCAGGCCGGCACGGCTCCCCGCGCCGGCCACGAGCGGAATCGGTCCGACCGGGCCGCGAGTTGAGCCGGGGTGCTCGGGAACAGCCGAACGGCCGACCCGAAGAGAATCGGTCGTTGGTGAGGCTGGAGAGCAGAGAAGGGCCTCGCGCTCAGGCGTGGTCCGGCCGAGGCTCGCGGCTCCATCCCGGCGACGGTCGTGCGGAGGGGTTGTCCGCGCGCGGTTCTGTGACCGGGCGGCCCTCGTACTGGGTGGACAGCACGATCTGGGTGTCCATCTCGCCGTGCCGCCCGATGCGCTCGAAGATCTCCTCCAGGTGCGGCATCGACGAGGCACGGACCCGCAGCAGGGTGCACGAGCTGCCGCTGAGCTTGTGGATCTCGACGACCTCGGGGAAGTCGTCGGAGGCCGTGGTCTTGAGCAGGCAGAGGCCGGATGAGCAGCGCAGCTTGATGAACGCGGTCAGCGGGAGGCCTGCGCGAGCGGGGTCGATCCGGGCCTGGTAGCCGGCGATCACGCCCATGTCCTCCAGCCGCCGCACCCTGTCGGCGACCGCGGGCGCGGACAGATTGACCTTGCGGCCGAGCTGGTTGAACGACAGGCGACCGTCCTCCTGGAGCTCGGAGAGGATGCGCCAGTCGGTGCCGTCGAGCGCTCTGCTCATCTGCAAACCGTATCGCCCGAACACGTCACGATCGCGAGGCGAAGTGCGACGAACGCCTGCGATCGGCCATTCAGTGCGGCGCCGCTCCTTCGTAGCGTCGAACGCATGACGCTGAGCACGGCACGCCTCCCCACAGCGGTCATCCCGGCGACGTCGGCGCTGTTCGTCGGCGCCGCCCTGAACAGCGCGATCATCGCCACGACCAGCGCGGTGGCCGCACTGGTCACGGTCGACGTCCTCAGGCAGGCCTGGGGCGGGGTGCCCAGCACCGCGGCCGTCGTCGGCACCGGGCTCGGCGCCCTCCTCGTCACTTCTGTCACCCGCCGCGCCGGCACCCCCACGGCCCTGCGGCTCGGATACCTCGCGAGCACGATCGGCGCGGCGGCCGGTGCCGTCGCGGTGCCGCTCGGCAACGTCGGGATGCTGGTGGGCGCCATGCTCCTGATCGGGCTGGGGAACGCCGCCGCGCAGCTGTCCCGGTACGCGGCCGCCGAGCTCGTGCCCTCCCGACGCCGCGGGTTCGCCATCGGCCTGATCGTGTGGGCCGGCACCATCGGCGCAGTCGGCGGCCCGCTGCTCCTGCTTCCCACGGCGCGGCTCGCCGGCGCCCTCGGAGAGCCCGCCCTGTCCGGCGCGTTCCTGCTCAGCGTGCCGGCGGGTCTGCTCGCCGCGCTCGCGGTGAGCAGGCTGCGCACCGCCCGACGACCCGCCGGCGGACGGGCGGTGCCCGTGCGGACCATCCTGGGCTCCCCGGCCGGCCGCGACGGCCTCGCCGTGATGGTCACCGGCCAGGTCGTGATGGCGGCCGTGATGACGTCGGTGCCGGTCCACCTGCACCTGCACCACCACGGGCTGGCCGTCGTCGGCCTCGTCCTCGCGGCCCACACGCTCGGCATGTTCGTGCTGTCACCGGTCACGGGGCGCCTCGTCGACGTCCTGGGCGCGGGGCTGGTGATGGCGCTCGGCCTGCTCACGCTCCTGGTCTCGACGCTGGTGGCCGCGTCCGGCGCCCTCGTCCCTCAGGCGGTCGGTCTGTTCGTGCTCGGCTACGGATGGAACCTCTGCTTCGTCGGCGGCAGCGGGTCGCTCGCCGTCGGGCTGCCCGCGGAGCAGCGGGCCGACGTGGAGGGCTCCGTCGAGGCCGTCGTCTGGATCTCGGCCGCGGCCGGCACCCTGACGTCGACCATGGTCCTCGCGCTCGCCGGGTGGTCGGCGCTGACGCTCGGGGCCGGCACTCTCGTCCTCGTGCCGGCCCTCCTCCTGCTCAGCGATCGGCAGCGAACCGCGCCTGGAGCCTTCCGACGAGCCTCCCGGCGATGAACGTCCCTCTCACCGTGCGCCCCAAGGTCGAACAGCCCGAACCGATCGTGGGTGCGAGCTGAGCGCGGGTCAGAAGTCCCAGTCGTCGTCCTCGGTGTTGACGGCCTTGCCGATGACGTACGACGAGCCCGAGCCGGAGAAGAAGTCATGGTTCTCGTCGGCGTTCGGGGACAGGGCCGACAGGATCGCCGGGTTCACGTCGGTCTCGTCGCGCGGGAAGAGCGACTCGTAGCCGAGGTTCATCAGCGCCTTGTTGGCGTTGTAGCGCAGGAACTTCTTGACGTCCTCGGTCAGGCCGACGCCGTCGTAGAGGTCCTGGGTGTACTCGACCTCGTTGTCGTACAGCTCGAAGAGGAGCTCGAACGTGTAGTCCTTGAGCTCGGCCTTCTCGGCCGCCGACAGCTTCTCGAGGCCCTTCTGGTACTTGTAGCCGATGTAGTACCCGTGCACGGCCTCGTCGCGGATGATCAGGCGGATGAGGTCGGCCGTGTTGGTCAGCTTGGCGCGGCTGGACCAGTACATCGGCAGGTAGAAGCCCGAGTAGAAGAGGAACGACTCGAGCAGGGTGCTCGCGACCTTCCGCTTCAGGGGCGAGTCGCCGCGGTAGTAGTCCATGACGATCTCGGCCTTGCGCTGCAGGTTCGGGTTCTCTTCCGACCAGCGGAACGCCTCGTCGATCTCCTTGGTGGAGCACAGCGTCGAGAAGATCGAGCTGTACGACTTGGCGTGCACCGACTCCATGAACGCGATGTTCGTGTAGACGGCCTCCTCGTGCGGCGTGATCGCGTCGGGGATGAGCGAGACGGCGCCGACGGTGCCCTGGATGGTGTCGAGCAGCGTCAGGCCGGTGAAGACGCGCATGGTGAGCGTCTTCTCCTGCTCCGTCAGCGTGGCCCACGACTGCACGTCGTTGGAGACCGGGACCTTCTCCGGCAGCCAGAAGTTGCCGACGAGGCGGTCCCAGACGTCCGCGTCCTTGTCGTCGTCGAGCCGGTTCCAGTTGATCGCGGAGACGCGGCTGACGAGCTTGAGCTTCTCGCTCATCGGAGTGCTTCCTTCGTGTCGTTCAGGGTCGGCGTGAGGGTCACAGCATGCACGAGACGCAACCCTCCACTTCCGTCCCCTCCAGTGCCAGCTGGCGCAGGCGGATGTAGTAGATCGTCTTGATGCCCTTGCGCCAGGCGTAGATCTGCGCCTTGTTCAGGTCACGGGTGGTGGCCGTGTCCTTGAAGAAGAGCGTCAGCGACAGACCCTGGTCGACGTGCTGCGTCGCCTCGGCGTAGGTGTCGATGACCTTCTCGTAGCCGATCTCGTACGCGTCCTGGTAGTACTCCAGGTTGTCGTTCGTCATGAACGGCGCCGGGTAGTAGACGCGGCCGATCTTGCCTTCCTTGCGGATCTCGATCTTCGACGCGATCGGGTGGATCGAGCTCGTCGAGTGGTTGATGTACGAGATCGAGCCGGTGGGCGGCACCGCCTGCAGGTTCTGGTTGTAGATGCCGTGCTCCTGCACCAGGGCAGCGAGCGCCTTCCAGTCGTCCTGCGTCGGGATGTGCACGCCGGCCTCGGCGAACAGCGCCTCGATGCGGGCGGTCCTCGGCTTCCACTCCTTCTCCGTGTACTTCTCGAAGTACTCGCCGGTCGCGTACTTGGAGTCCTCGAAGCCGAAGAACTTCTGCTTGCGCTCCTGCGCGAGCAGGTTCGACGCACGGATGGCGTGGTACGCCACCGTGTAGAAGTACATGTTGGTGAAGTCGAGGCCCTCGTCGGACCCGTAGAAGATGCGCTCGCGCGCCAGGTAGCCGTGCAGGTTCATCTGGCCGAGGCCGATCGCGTGGCCGCCGGCGTTCGCCTTCTTGATGGACGGCACCGACTCGATGTCCGTCTGGTCGGAGACGCCGGTCAGCGCGCGGATGGCCACCTCGACGGACTTGCCGAAGTCGGGCGAGTCCATCGACAGCGCGATGTTCATCGAGCCGAGGTTGCAGGAGATGTCGCGGCCGACCGTCTTGTACGAGAGGTCCTCGTTGTACTCCGACGGCGTCGAGACCTGCAGGATCTCCGAGCACAGGTTCGAGTGCGTGATCTTGCCGGCGATCGGGTTGGCCCGGTTCACCGTGTCCTCGAACATGACGTACGGGTAGCCGGACTCGAACTGCAGCTCCGCCAGCGTCTGGAAGAACTCGCGGGCGCTGATCTTGGTCTTCTTGATCCGCGCGTCGTCGACCATCTCGTAGTACTTCTCGGTGACGTTGATGTCCGCGAACGGCACCCCGTACACGCGCTCGACGTCGTACGGCGAGAACAGGTACATGGGCTCGTTCTTCTTCGCCAGCTCGAACGTGATGTCCGGGATGACGACGCCCAGCGAGAGGGTCTTGATGCGGATCTTCTCGTCGGCGTTCTCGCGCTTGGTGTCGAGGAACCGGTAGATGTCCGGGTGGTGCGCGTGCAGGTACACGGCGCCGGCGCCCTGACGCGCACCCAGCTGGTTGGCGTACGAGAACGAGTCCTCGAGCAGCTTCATCACAGGGATGACGCCGGAGCTCTGGTTCTCGATGTGCTTGATGGGCGCGCCGTGCTCGCGGATGTTGCTGAGCAGGAGGGCCACGCCACCGCCGCGCTTGGACAGCTGCAGGGCGGAGTTGATGCCGCGCGCGATCGACTCCATGTTGTCCTCGATGCGCAGCAGGAAGCAGGAGACGGGCTCGCCGCGCTGCGCCTTGCCGAGGTTGAGGAACGTGGGGGTCGCGGGCTGGAAGCGGCCGGACACGATCTCGTCGACGAGGGAGATCGCGAAGTCCTGGTTCCCCTCGGCCAGCGCGAGCGCGACCATGCAGACCCGGTCCTCGAAGCGCTCGAGGTACCGCTTCCCGTCGAACGTCTTCAGCGTGTACGACGTGTAGTACTTGAACGCGCCGAGGAACGTCTGGAAACGGAACTTCTTCGAGTACGCGTACTCGAAGAGCGTCTTGATGAACGCGCGGTCATACTGCGCGAGCACCTCGGGGTCGTAGTACTTGTTCTCGACGAGGTAGTCGAGCTTCTCGTTCAGGTCGTGGAAGAAGACCGTGTTCTGGTTGACGTGCTGCAGGAAGTACGCCCGCGCCGCCTCACGGTCCTTGTCGAACTGGATCTCGCCGTTCGCGCCATAGAGGTTCAGCATGGCGTTGAGGGCGTGGTAATCCAGTCCCGACGTCTCTACGCGGGTATCTGCGACTGTCGCTGCCAAAATCTTCCCAATCCCTCACGGACGGCTGTGACGTCCTCGTTCGTTCCCATGAGCTCGAAGCCGTACAGGTAGGGGACGTGGCACTTGGCCGCGATGATGTCCCCCGCGATGCAGTACTTCTCGCCGAAGTTCGTGTTGCCGGCCGCGATGACTCCGCGGATCAGCGCACGGTTGTCCTCGTCGTTGAGGAACTTGATGACCTGCTTGGGTACTGCGCCACCCTCGTTGCCCCCGCCGTACGTCGGCAGGATCAGCACGTACGGCTCGGAGGCGTGCAGGAACGGATCTGTCGGCCGCAGCGGGATGCGCTGGGCAGGCAGACCGAGCTTCTGCACGAATCGGTGGGTGTTGTCCGAGGCGGAGGAGAAGTAGACCAGGGAGCTCATCGGTCGGATCCCCTCGCTCGGGTCGTGCTGCTGCTGCGACGAGCCCGCCGAGCCGGCGCGGCATTCGCCAGCGCCGGCCCGGGGAGTCTGCGTGTCAGGCGACCGCGGTCGCCAGACGGTCGGCCAGCGCCTTGATGCGGTCCGGGCGGTAGCCCGACCAGTGCTCGCCGTCGACGATCACGACGGGGGCCTGCAGGTGGCCGAGCGACATGACGTAGTCCCGCGCGTCGGCGTCCTCGCTGATGTCCACGACGGTGTACTCGGCGTCGAGCTTGTCGAGCGCGCGGTAGGTCGCGTTGCACTGCACGCACGCCGGCTTGCTGTAGACGGTGATCGTCATCGTGGGCTCCCCATGTCCTGTCTGTCCTGTCCGCTCGTCCTGCCTGCGGCGGCTCCCCCCGGAGCTCTCGCGAAGCGTTCTCTTCGATGCTTGTGGGCCCGTCTCCGGGCCGGATGCAGAGGCGGGACCGGGCTTCGAGCCGGACATCCACACCAGAAGTTCGTTCCCCACTGCGTCGTGACTAGACACTACACCTAGGGGTCCCACACGCAATGGACCACTAGGGGTTGTAGTGACAAGCGTGTCATTCTTCACCCTGTGGAGAAGTTCCAGGCTACCGCCGACCACTGACACGGCCCCCGACCAGCGTCGATACGGGGCCGTGCACAGGCGTCCACAGGCGCTCGCCCGGCGCCCACAGGTCGCTCCACATCGCAGTCCACACCCGCCGCGACCGATTCGTCGGGAATGCCGCGCCGCGACACGCCAGACGGTCCGGCGCGGGCCGTCGCGACATGCACCCGAACGGTCGAGAGGGCGGCGCGCGCGACCGGGGCGCCCGCCGTGTCGCCCCGGTGCGCGATGCTGTCCCCGTGCAGATCACGACGCTCGGGGCGCTCGCCGTCGACGGCCGCCCCGTCCGCGGCGACCGCCTGGTCGCGCTCGTCGGAGCACTCCTCGACGCCCGCGGCCGCGCCGTGTCCTCCGCGGCGCTCGTCGAGGACGTCTGGGAGGGCGTGCCGCCCGACGACGCCGCCGGCGCGGTGCAGGCGCTCGTCTCGCGCGCCCGGCGCCTCGGCCTCGCCATCGAGGCGGCGCCGGGCGGCTACCGGCTGCCGACCGACGGCCTGCGCATCGACGTCGTCGACGCCGAGGAGCTGCTGGCCCGCGGCCGCGACGCCCTGCGCGCGGGGGACGCGGCGCGCGCCCGGGACCTCGGCCGGGACGCCCGCGACCTGGTGCCGGCCGTCCCCGACCTGACCGACACGGCCACGGCCCACCTCCTCGCGGAGGTCGTCACCCTGCAGGCGCAGGCGGGCCTGGCGCTCGGCCAGGTGGACGACATGGTCGAGGACCTGCGCCGGTGCGCGCTGCGCACGCCGCCCGACGAGCCGCTCGTCGCTCTCCTGGTCCGCGTGCTCGCGGCCCAGGGACGCGACGCCGAGGCGCTCGCCGTGGTCGAGCAGGTGCGCGAGGAGCTCGCCGACCGCTACGGCACGGACCCGTCGCCCGTCGTCGCGCAGGCGCACCTGGCCCTGCTGCGCGGCGAGCTCGCGCCCGGACCGGCCAGGCTGCCGACCCCTGCCCCGCCGCGCGCGGTCCACATGCTGCCCGCCGCCTGGCGTCGCCCCGCGACGGCCCTCGTCGGTCGCGACGCCGACGTCGAGCAGGTGGAGGCCGCCCTCGGCTCGGCGGCGCTGGTCACGGTCGTCGCGACGGGTGGCGCCGGCAAGACCCGGCTCGCGGGCGAGGTCGCCCGGCGCGCGGTCGCCGCGGGCAGGTCCGTCCGGGTCATCGAGCTGGCCGGCCTGCGCGCACCGGCCGAGGTCCTGCCGACCGTGCTCGCGGCGATCGGCGGGTCCGACACGACGGCGGCACGCGCGGACCTGACCATCGACCGGCGCCTGCTGACCCCCGAGGACCGCCTGCGGCTGGCCGCCCAGGACCTCGACGGGCTGGTGGTGCTGGACAACTGCGAGCACGTGCTGGACGCGGCGGCGGTCGTCGTCGGCGACCTGCTGGGCGTCGCGTCCCCGGACGTCGTCGTGCTCGCGACCAGCCGGGCGCCGCTGGGCCTCGTCGGCGAGTCCGTGCACCGGCTGCGGACGCTGCCCGACGACGACGCCCTCGAGCTGCTGGAGACGCGCGCCCGGGCCGGTCGGGAGAGCGTCGGGTGGGACCCCGAGCGCGCGCTCGAGCTGTGCCACCGCCTGGACAACCTGCCGCTCGCGCTCGAGCTGGCGGCCGCCCGGCTGCGGTCGATGACCGTCGAGGACGTGCTCGACGGGCTCACCGACCGGTTCGCCCTGCTGGACGACGCGCTACGAGGACTGCCCGAGCGGCACGCGAGCCTGTGGGCGATGGTCGACTGGAGCCGCGAGCTGCTGGACCCGCCGGACCGCGACCTGTTCCAGCGGCTGGCGGTCATCCCCGCGCCCTTCACGGCGGAGACGGCGGTGGCCGTGGACGGAGGCGGTACCGCACCCACCGTGCGCCGTCGCCTGGCCACGCTGGTCGAGCAGTCGCTGCTCACCCTCGACGAGCAGGACGGCGGCCAGGCGCGCTACCGGATGCTCGAGACCGTCCGGGAGTACGGCGAGGCCCGGCTCGACGCCTCCGGGCACCGGGTCGACGCCATGACCGGCCTGGTCCGGTGGGCGGGCGCCGAGGCCGTCCGGCTGGCGGCGGGGTTCGTCGGCTCCGGGCAGGTCGAGTCCTTCGACCGGTGCGCCGCCGAGCAGGAGACCTTCCTCGCGGCGCTGCGCTGGGCCGTCGAGCACGGCGACGCAGCCGGCGCCGTGGACATCACCTCGGCGCTGTTCCACCTGTGGAGCGTGCGGGGTCTGCACGTCGAGGTCATCGAGTGGGCGAAGCGACTGCTCCTCGCCGACGACCGTGCCGCCCGCCGAATGTCGCCGTTGTTCGTCGGCGCGGCGTCCGGCCGCACCCTCCCGGACGCCGACCGCCTGGCCGCGACCTGCCTGTTCGCCGAGGTGAACGCGGGCGTGTCGGAGTCGATGCGGCTCGCCGCGCTCGCGTGGCGCGCGCTGCGGCTGGTGCTCGCCGAGCGACCGCACGAGGTGTCGGCGCGCATGACCGCGCTCACGGGCGCGATGCCGGCGCTCGGCTCCAACGACGTCGGCACCAGCCTGGTGGCGGCGGCCCGGCTCATGGCCAGCGGGGACCCCTTCCTGCACGGGCTGGGGCTGTTCATGCGGGCCGCGGTCCAGGAGAACGCCGGCGACGCGCTGCACTCCAGCGGCGACGCCCGCGAGGCCTATCGGCAGTTCGAGTCCATCGGCGACCACTGGGGCATGGGGATGGCCGCTCAGGGCGTGGGCCAGTGGGAGAGCGCCCGCGGCGGCGCGGACGCCCAGGAGTGGCTGGTCCGCGGGCTCCGGCACCTCGAGCTCGTCGGGGCGATGCAGGACGTCCGGAGCATCCGCGTCATGCTCGACGTCCAGCGCGCGCTCGAGGGTGACGACGACGCGCTGCGGCGGCTCCGCGAGGTGACCGCGTCGTCGCAGGTCGACGACGTCGACGCCGCGCAGGCCCTCCTCGGGCTCGCGCACGTCGCGTGGCGGGCCGGCCGGGCGGACGAGGCGCTCCAGGACGCGCAGGCGGCGTCCGCGCTCGTCGAGTCGATGTCCATCCAGCTCCCGCAGGCACGGATCTCGTTCCGCGTCGCGGCGGCCGTCGTCCACCTGCGCGTCGCGGGCGTCGACGCCGAGCGGCGGGCCGCGGCCGTGGCGCACGCCGTCGACCTGCTCTCGGACGCCACCCCCGAGGCGCTCGTCACCCAGGACATGCCCGTGCTCGGCGGGTTCGCGCTGGGCATCGCCGAGCTCGCGGCKCACCGCGGCGACGACGCCCTGGCGCGGGACCTGTGGTCGCTCGGCATGCGGCTGGGCGCCAACCTCGTGATGCTCTTCCAGCTGGGGATCTTCGGGCCCCTGGCCGACGTGCTGGGCGACGACGACGAGCGCGAGCGCCTGCTCGCGCAGTGGCGGGACGAGCCCCCGACGGTCGCCGCCGCCCGAATCCGAGAGCTGACCGCGGACGCCGCCTGATGGTGCACGAAGGGCGGCCCGGAGCTCCGGGCCGCCCTTCGTCGTGCGGGGTGGATCAGACCTTGCGGCGGTACGCCCGCAGGGCCAGCGGCATGAACACCGCGACCAGCCCGACGCACCAGGCCAGCGTGTAGTAGACGCTGTTGCCCATCGGCGCCCCGAGGAAGAACCCGCGCATCGCGGCGACCAGGTGGGTCAGCGGGTTCCACTGCACGAAGGTCTGCATCCAGCTGGGCAGCGTCGCGGCGGGGACGAACACGTTGGAGGCGAAGCTCAGCGGCATGATGATCAGGAACATGATCCCCTGCACGGCGCCGGAGGTCCGGACCTTCATGCCGACGAACACCGAGACCCAGCTCAGCGACAGGGCGAAGACGATGGCCAGCAGGCAGCCGGCGACCGCGCTCAGCGGGTCGGTGAGGATGCGGAAGCCCATCAGGTAGCCGACGACGAACGTCGAGACGATGACGATGACGTACCGGACGACGTCACCGATCACGGCCCCGACCAGGGGCGCCGGACGCGGGATGGGCAGCGACTTGAAGCGGTCGAAGATGCCCTTCTCCAGGTCGGTGTTGAGGTTCACGCCGATGGCGATGGCGCCCTGCGCGATGGTCTGGGCGAGGATGCCGGGGAGCAGGAACTGCAGGTAGGTCGTCGTGTCCCCCGCGACGGCCCCGCCGAAGATGTAGACGAAGATCACGAGGAAGATCGCCGGCTGCAGGGTGACGTCGATGAGCGCCTCGGGCGTCCGCCACGTCTTGATCAGGCTGCGCTTGGCCAGCGACAGCGAGTGCCGGACCAGCGGGAACGGCCGCTTCTTGACGGCGACGGCGGACGAGGGGGTGTTGCGGGGGGACCGCGAGGCGATCCCGGCGGGAGCGGTCGTGGTGGTCATCACGCCACCTCCTTCGTCTCGATGGTGTCGTCCTCGGACGCGGTCCGACCCGTGAGGGTGAAGAAGACCTCGTCCAGGCCGGGCAGGTGCAGGGAGAGCTCGGTCACGGAGATGCCGACGCTCGCCAGGCGGGAGACCGTGGCGGTCAGCGCGGAGTCGTCGGTCACCGGGACCGCGAGCACGCCCTTGCGGATCTCCTCGGCGCGCCCGTCGGAGGACACCTGCGCCAGGATCGTCGCGGCCTCCTCCATGCGCGTCAGGTCGGCCGGGCGGATCTCGAGGGTCTGACCGCCGACGACGCGCTTGAGGCCCTCGGGGGTGTCGTGCGCGATGACGCGACCGTGGTCGATGACCGTGATCTCGTCGGCGAGCGCGTCCGCCTCCTCGAGGTACTGGGTGGTGAGCAGCACCGTCGAGCCGTCCGTGACGAGCGAGCGCACGACGTCCCACATGTCCTCGCGCTTGGAGGGGTCCAGGCCGGTGGTCGGCTCGTCGAGGAAGATGACGTCCGGGCGGCCGACGAGGCTGGCCGCGAGGTCGAGGCGGCGGCGCATGCCACCGGAGTACGTCTTGGCGGGCCGGTCGGCGGCCGCCGTCAGGTCGAACCACTCGAGCAGCTCGGCGGCGCGGGCACGTGCGCCCGCCCGGCCGAGGTCGAGCAGCGTGCCGAAGAGCACGAGGTTCTGGCGTCCGGAGAGATCCTCGTCGACGGACGCGTACTGGCCCGTGAGGCCGATCGACTGGCGGACGCGCTCGGCGTCCTTCACCACGTCGTGGCCGGCGATGCGGGCGTGGCCGGCATCGGGGACGAGGAGGGTGGACAGGATGCGGACGGCCGTCGTCTTGCCGGCGCCGTTGGGGCCGAGCACACCGAGGACGGTGCCGCGAGCGACGGCGAGGTCGACGCCCTGGAGCGCCTTCGTCTCGCCGAAGTGCTTGACGAGGCCTTCGGCCTCGATCACCAGGTCAGCTGTTGTCATGGCTCCAGCGTGGCGGGCGCCGCTGACAGGGCGCCGACACGTGGCTGACACGCCCGTGTCGGCGCGACGTCCGAGCAGATGTCGGTCCTGACCTGCATCTGCTCGGACGTCCGCCGGGACCTCAGCTGTCGGCCGGCAGGCCGATGCTCGGGTCCAGGAACTCGTTGGTGAACAGGGCCGCAGCCGTCAGCCCGTCGGCCGGAGGCGTGCCGTCCGCGGTGAGGATCGGCGTCGTGATGTCGAGGATCTTCTGCACCCGCGCCTCGTCGAAGTCGCCGAGCGTGTCGTCCTCGCCGTTGCTGACGATGCCCAGGTCGAGCTGCTGCGTCGTGCCGTCGTCCGCCTGCCCGGCGTCGTAGACCCAGCCGGTGTTGAACTTCTCGACCGCCTCGACGACGAGCGCGTTGGCGGCGGCCGGGTCAGCGAAGTAGTCGACCGTCGCCTGCTGCACGACCGGGATGAGCTTCTTCAGGCAGTCGGCCTGCTTGGTGACGTCCTCGGTGCGGACCGAGAGGGCGACCGCGTAGAGCGGGTAGCCCGTGTCGGCGATCAGCTGGTAGTCGACCGGCTTGCCCCAGGACGGGAGCTCGTTCTGGTAGACGTACGGCTCGTCGGTGGCGAAGCCCTGCTGCGCGTCCTTGCCCTGCGCGGCGACGAAGTTCGCCGGGGTCCCGTCGTAGGAGCCGTCGATCTGGTCCTCGCGCAGCTGGCCCGAGCCGGTCAGGTACTCCATCCAGGTCGCGCCGGCGAAGTAGCGGACCGTGGCGTCGGTGTCCTTGAGGTCGGCGATCGCCTGGACGTCGGGGTAGGTGGCCGGGTCCCACATGATCATCCACGGCGCCTTCTCGAACGTCGCGAAGACCGCCGTGGTCGGCATCGCGACCGAGTTCTGCACCGCCTCGTCGGTGTTCACCCAGCCGAGCAGCACGTCCTTGTCCGCGTACATCTGCGACGGGACCGGCTGGAAGCCGATCGCCGGGCCGCCCGCGCGGACCTCGACGTCGACGCCCGTGTACTCGCCGTGGGCGTACAACGGGCCGCGGACCACCTTCGCGTCGGCGTCGATCGTCGGGTCCGGCCCGAGCAGCTGGTAGAGGCCGCCCTGCTCCGCCTGCGGGTTCCAGTCCGTCTGGATCACGACAGTCGCCGGGCACACGCCGCTCAGGTCGACCGACCCGATCGCCGCGTCGCTGCTGGTGGCGGTGGCGGCAGGGGTGTCACCGGCGCAGGCCGCGGCGGAGAGCGTCAGGGCGAGCCCGGTCAGGGCGGCCGCGCCGAGGCGCAGGCGGGAGATGGCCATGGGTGATTCTCCTTCGGGGACGATCGCGGTGGTCAGAGCTGGTCGATGTCGGTCGCCGACACGGGTGTGCCGGCGGCGTCGGAGGCGAGCGAGAAGCGGTCGCCGGTGGTCACGTAGAAGCTGGCGCCGAAGCGCCCGACGGGGTGGAAGTCCTGCAGCATCACGCGCCAGCGGTCGGTGTCGATCAGCCCGCTGGCCGCGTGCAGGTGACGGATGCGGCCCAGGTAGACCTGGCGGCTCGCGGTGAGGATCCGCTCGTGGACCGTGCACTCGAAGGCGACCGGGGCCTCCGCGATCCGGGGCGGCCGCACGCGGCGGGCCGGCGTGGGCGTGAGGCCGACCATCGCGAGCTCGTCGACGTCCGAGGGATAGGACCGACCGCACTGGTGCATGCGCGTGGCCATCGGCTCGTCGGGGATGTGCACGACGAACTCGCCCGACGCGTCCAGGTTGGCGGCGGTGTCCTTCTGCGCCCCGTCCTCCAGCCGGTTCACGCTGATCATCAGCAACGGCGGGTCCTCACCGACCATCCCGAACATGCTGAACGGCGCCGCGTTCACCACGCCGTCCGGGCTGACAGTGGTCACCAGAGCGATCGGGCGCGGCACGATGAGGCTGGCCATGAGCTTGTAGCGCTCGTAGGGGCCCAGGGCGTCGAAGTCGACGTCGAGCCCGTCAGCCATGCGTCGCGCCCCACCAGGTGAGCAGCACGTCCCGCAGCGCGGCGCCGTCGTCGTCGGCGTACCGCGTGGGGTCGCGGACCGTCGCCAGGTGGGTGACGTCCGCGTCGGTGAGGTCGACGTCGAGCGCGACCAGCCGCACCGGCGTCCTGGCGAAGGACGGCTCGTAGCCCGCCACCTTGCGCAGCGCCCGCTCCGTGCGGATGACCGGCTGGCGAAAGTCGGCCGGCGTGCGTTGCGTCGCGTAGCGCTGCAGCGGCGGCACGGCGTCGATCTCGGCCTGGGTCGTCGCCAGCACCTGGACCTTGACCGGGTCGAGCGAGAAGTTGCTGGTGCCCAGGATGTCGTTGCCGCAGATGTTGGGCACCGCGAGGACGTCGACCAGCGCGAGGAGCTCGACGTGGTCCCCCGGGGCCGTGGACTGGCGCAGGATCTCGGGCATGCCGTCGACGACCCGCGTCGCCATGAACAGGTTGAACGAGTCGTGCACGTCGTCCGGAGTCAGGCCGTACTCACGCTGCGCCTCCGCCTGGATGTCGGCGCAGTTGGTGTGCTCGGCGAAGCCGTGCATCGACTCGTACATGTTCGCGGAGCACCGCGGGAAGAGGGTGTCGTTGATGCCGGCGGTGTCGGTCTGCAGGTACATCAGCGCCCGCTCGCGCGGCGGCGCCGACCACAGGAACGTGCCCGCGCTCGGGTTGGTCCCGTGCAGGGTCCGCGTCCGCCCGACGTGCATGAACTCGCGGTAGTCGTGCAGGTTGAAGACGTTGAGGTCCACGCACTGGTCGCCGGTGAGCTGCTCGACGCGCAGGACCTGTCCGGCCCGCACCTCGAACGCCTTGCCCGTCCCCGGCTCGAGCACCATCTCGTGCACGAGCTCGCGCTCGGCGGGGACCGGAGCGTCCACGGCGTCCCACCAGGTCCACGGGCGGCCGGTCGAGCGCGGGTGCGGTCGGCTGACCACGGCGGTGGCGGACTCTCGCAGGGCGAGGCGCACGAGGGCCGGGGCGTCGACGGCCTCCCCGGCGGTGACTGAGGCGTCGACGAGCTCGAGCTGCTGCTCGGTGAGGTGGACGATGATCTGCGACATGCACTCTCCTTCGTATACCGAAGGAACGTACTTGGTATACCGACGACAACGGTTTCGTATGCGTCAATACTCGATTGCCGGCAGGTTTCGTCTCCGCATCCCCGTATACGGTGAGCGCCATGGACAGTCAGACCGCCGATGCAGCCGGAGCATCCCGGCCCGCCGACCGCGCCAACGCCGCGTTCCTGAGCCTGCGGTCCGCGATCGTCGAGGCCGCCCTGCCCCCGGGCACCCGTTTGCCGGAGGACCTGCTGGCACAGCAGTACGGCGTCAGCCGCACCCTGATCCGCGGCACGCTCGCGCGGCTCACCGCCGCCGGGCTGGTCGAGACCGGCAAGGCGAAGTCGGCGCTCGTGGCGGACCCGTCACTGACCGAGGCGAAGGAGACCTTCGAGGTCCGGCGCTGCCTCGAGCGCGATGCCGTGCGACGTATCGCGACCTCCTGGCAGCCCGCGATGGGCGCCACGCTGGACGCGCACGTCGACCAGGAGCTCGCCGCGGCCGCCACCCCGCGCCCTCAGGTGTCCGGCCGGCTCGGCGCCGAGTTCCACATCCTGCTCGCCGAGCTCTGCGGCAACGCCCTGCTCCAGCGGTATCTGAGCGAGGTCGTCTGGCGCTGCGCCCTGATCCTCGCGGTGCACGGTCGCGACCATGACCAGCGCGGGTCCGTCGCCGAGCACCGTCGGCTCGTCCAGCTGCTCGCCGCGGGTGACGCGGACGGCGCCGAGGCGCTCGTCGTGCAGCACATCGTCGCCGTGGAGGAGCGGACGCTCTCCACGGTCGACGATGGGGCCCAGCTGGACCTCGCCGCCGTCCTCCGCCGGTACTGAGGCGGGCGCGCCCGGTCAGCGCAGGGCGGCCAGCAGGCGGTCGAGCTCGTCGTCGGACGTGTAGTAGTGCGGGGAGGCGCGGACGACCTCCGTCAGGCCGCGGGCGCCGAAGTCGAGCTGGGCCGACGAGACTCGCGTGACGCTGACGTTCACGCCGGCCGCGGCCACCTGGGCGCGGACGTCGTCGGCAGACCGCCCCTCCACCGTGAAGGTGACGATGCCCGACCGCCGCACACCCTTGTCGCGCACGGTGACGCGCGGGACCTGCGCCAGGTCGTCGCGCAGGCGTGCCGCCAGCGCGGTGACCCGCTGCTCGATCGCGGGCAGCCCGATCCCGAGCGCGTAGTCGGCCGCGGCGCCGAGGCCGAGGTTGTCGGCGATCGACCGCTCCCAGGTCTCGAAGCGCAGCGCACCGGGCACGACCTCGTAGGTGGTGGCCGACGTCCAGCGCGCGGCGCCGAGGCCGAGGACCGGTGGGACCAGCCGGTCGACGATCCCGCGGCTCGCGTAGAGGAAGCCCGTCCCCCGCGGACCGCGCAGGAACTTGCGGCCGGTCGCAGCGAGCAGGTCGCAGCCGAGCTCCTCGACGTCGACGTCGAGCTGGCCGACCGACTGGCACGCGTCGAGCAGGAACGGGACGCCCGCCTTCCGGGTCAGGGCACCCACCTCGCCGGCCGGGTTGACCACGCCGCCGCCGGTGGGCACGTGGGTGAGCGCGACGAGCGCGACGTCGTCGTCCAGGCGGCGCTCGAGCCTGTCGAGGTCGACCTGGCCGTGCTCGTCGTCCTCGATCACCTCCAGCGTCGCGCCGGTGCGCTCACACGCCTGGAGCAGGCCGATCGCGTTGCTGATGTACTCGGTGCGCGCCGTGAGGATGCGCTGGTCGGGACGCAGGGCGATCGACGAGAACGCGACGTTCCACGCGGCGGTCGCGCTCTGGACCAGCGCGATCTCGTCGCGGTGGGCGCCGACGAGCGTCGCCACCGAGTCGTACACCGCCGCGACCCGCTCCTCGGCCTCCTCCTCGGCCTCGTACGGACCGATCTCCGCCTCGCGGCGCAGGTGGGCGATCACCGTGTCCGTCACGACGCTCGGGCGCAGCGCTCCGCCGGCGTTGTTGAGGTGGGCGACGTGGTCGACGCCGGGCGTGTCGCGGCGGGCCTTGTCGAGGTCGATGTCGAGGTCGGTCGTCACGGTCGCCGAGTCTAGGCAGCCGCCGCCGTCGACCCCATGGCCACCTACCAGGAAGTGGCTGCCCCAGCGGCGGCACCACACGCCGGCGCGGCCGCAGCGCGTATGACATCGGTCACCTCGTCACGCCGCGAGTCAGGAGGTCCCAGGAGGGAACGGACACCGGCCGGAGTCGGCGACGACGGTTCGGTCGGGGCTCTGCCTACCGGGTGCTTCCATGGAGCACTTCATTTGGACGCTTGTCCAGAACTCTGACTCCGAAAGGCCCTCCGATGCGGCGCACCCTCGCCCTCACGCTCGGCGCAGTCGCCGCAGTTCCCCTGACGTTCGCCCTCGCCGGACCCGCCGCCGCGGCCCCGAGCGGCTACGACGGGATCGCCACCGGCCCGCGCGCCTCGGCGACGGACGGCACCACTCGCCCGGCGTACTTCCGGTACGACCCGACCCTCGGCTTCTCGGTGTCCGACCTCGCGGCGGGTGAGAGCGTCACGTTCACGACGACCATCGCGGCGAACCCGAACGCTGCGCACTGGAAGAACCCGGCGGACTCGCAGGCGAACCTCTACGCCGTCGGCTTCCTGCGGGTCGTCGCCAGCGAGACCGTCGTCCAGGGCACGCCGCTGGCCAGCCCTGCGCACGACCAGGACCCGGTCATCTGGGGCCAGGACAACCAGGGCGCCGGCTCCGGCGTCGGCGGTATGGCGTTCTGCAGCAACGACAAGTTCTTCGTCGGCGGCGCCTTCGTCTTCGGGCCCGGTGAGCACTGCGTGCTGCCGAAGGACAACGCCGACGGCTCCGACATGGACCAGATCTCGACCGAGCGCTACACGGTCACGATCGCGGCCGACGGCACCTGGACGGGCACGGTCGTCCCGCTCGACGCGGCCGGCCATGTGGTGACGTCCTTCGTCTCGCTCGACGTGCCGCCCACCTACTCCGGCACTCTCCCCGGCGACGCCAGCACGGAGTTCGTGCCGTTCGTGCGAGCCCGCGCCGGCGCCTACACAGACTCGACGGGCCTCACGGACCCCGACGGCGCCTGGAGGATCGACATCACGAACAGCTCGCTCGTGACGCCGTTCGTCGCACCGGCGGCGCCCGCCGCAACACCGGCCCCGACGACGCCGGCACCGGCCGCCGTCACGCCGTCGCCGAGCGCCTCGGCCCAGGCCGCCGCCGAGCTCGCGGTCACCGGCTCGCAGAACGGCCCGACGGCCGCCGTGGCAGGCGCGCTCGTGCTCGCGGGGATCGGCGGCGTCCTGCTCGCCCGCCGTCGTCGCCGCGCCTGACGTTCGCACCCAGCACTGAGGCCGCCAGGCCCACCTTCCTTGTCGGAGGGTGGGCCGGGCGGCCTCGAGTCGTTCTGCGCCGGCGTCAGCGGGAGGTCTGGCGCCAGAGGACGACGGCGGCGCGGTCCGCCGTGGTCGTCGGGCGCCGGCTGCGGCTGGCCGTGCGGTTGACGGCGACGACGTCGCCGCGAGGGTCGGCGGTGAACACGCGGCGGCCCGGCTCGACGAACGCGCGGAGGTACTCGATCTGCCGGCGTAGGCCGTCGAGCTCCGCCTCGAGCTCGAGGATCCGCTTGATCCCGGCGAGGTTGACGCCCTCGTCCTGGGACAGCCGCTGCACCTCGCGGAGCGTCGCGATGTCGCGCAGGGAGTAGCGCCGCCCGCGCCCGCTGGCGCGGCTGGGACTCACGAGCCCCAGCCGGTCGTACTGGCGCAGTGTCTGCGGGTGCATGCCCGCCAGCTCGGCGGCGACCGAGATGACGTAGACCTTGGCGTCCTCGGTGGCCATGGCTACGTCTTCGCCGCGTCGAGCAGGCCCGCGCGCACGTCCTCACCGGAGGTCGCGATGCCGAAGGCCTGGACCGCCTCGCGGGCGGCGGGGTTGAGCCGCTGGGGGACGACGACCTGGACGGTGATCAGCAGGTCGCCCTTGGTGCCGGGGACTCCGCGACCCTTGACGCGCAGCGCGCGCCCGGACGGCGTGCCCTCGGGGACGCGGACCCGGACGGTGGACCCATCGAGGGTCGGCACCTCGATGGTGGCGCCGAGGGCGGCCTCGTCGAAGGCGACCGGGACGGTGATCCGCAGGTTGTCGCCGTCGAGCGAGAACACAGGGTGCGGGGTGACCCGTACGGTGATGACCAGGTCGCCCGAGGGGCCGCCACGGTCGCCGGGCCGGCCCTTGCCGCGCAGGCGGATCTTCTGGCCGTCGCGGACGCCGGCCGGGATGCGCGCGTTGACGGTGCGACCCTCGACGCTGAGCGAGACGGTCGAGCCCTCGACCGCCTGCCGGAAGGGCAGGGTCGCGCTCGTCGCGAGGTCGGCACCCTGCTGCGGGCCGGGCGCGAAGCCCCCACCGCCGCCGTTGCCGAAGAGCCCGCCGAGGATGTCCTCGAAGCCGGCCGCGCCGCCGGGGGCGTTGGTGTACCGGACCCGACCGCCTTGCTGACCGCCGCCGAACATGCCGCCGAAGACGTCCTCGAAGCCGGCGGTGCCGCCGCGTCCGCCGGACGTGAACCGCGGACCACCGGCCATGGCGCGCAGCTGGTCGTACTGGCCGCGCTGCTCCGCGTCGGAGAGGACCGCGTAGGCCTCGCCGACGTCCTTGAACTTCGCCTCCGCCTTGGCGTCACCGGGGTTGTGGTCCGGGTGCATCTGCCGCGCGAGCTTGCGGTACGCCTTCTTGATCGTCGCGGCGTCGGCATCCTTGGGGACGCCGAGGACCGAGTAGAAGTCCTTCTCGAGCCAGTCCTGACCGGTCACGCCGCTCCTTCCTTGCTGTCTGTGTGCAGCGTCCGGGCAACGACTGTGCCGTTGCCCGGACGCTACTCGGGTTCTACGCCTCGGGGTCCACGACCGCGACGCGCGCGGCGCGGAGCACCCGGTCGGCGGTGCGGTAGCCCGGCTGCAGCACCATCTGCACGGTCGACTCCGTCACGTCCGCGGAGTGCGAGTGCATGAGCGCCTCGTGCACCGCGGGGTCGAACGGCTCCCCGGCCTCGCCGTAGCGGACCACCCCGAAGCGACCGAGGGTCGCCTCGAGCTTTTCCGCGATGGACACGAACGGGCCGGTGAGGTCACCGTGCTGGCGCGCCAGCTCGATGTCGTCGAGCACCGGGATCAGCGCCTCGACGATGGCGTGCACCCCGCGGTCGTGGGCGGCGAGGGCGTCGGCCTTCGACCGCTTCACGAACCCGGAGTACTGCTGCTCGAGGTTGTAGTACGCCGCCTTGGAGCGCTGGAGCTCCTCCAGCCGCTCCGCCGCGAGCGCCTCGGCCGCCACGAGGCCCTCGAGGACGACCTCCTCCTCGGCGCCTGCTGCGATCGACTCGGCGTCGGCGAGCACCTGCTCCTCAGGAGTCAGGTCGTCGCCGGCGTCGTCGGGCGTGGTGGTCACTTGACCGCCTCGTCCTCGTCGTCGACGATCTCGGCGTCCACGACGTCCTCGTCGGACGACGCGTCAGCCGTTGGCTGCTCGTCGGCCGGCGCACCTGCCGCCATGTTGTCCGCCGAGTAGATCGCCTCGCCGATCTTCTGGCTCGCGGCGAGCAGGGCCGAGTGCTTGGCCTTGACGTCGTCGACGTCGGTGCCCGCGAGCGCCGTCTTGAGCTCGCCGACCGCGGCCTGGACCTCGGTCTTGACGTCCTCGGGCAGCTTGTCCGCGTTGTCGACCAGCAGCTTCTCGGTCGAGTAGACGAGCTGCTCGGCAGAGTTGCGGACCTCGGCCTCCTCGCGACGCGCCTTGTCCTCGGCCGCGTGCTCCTCGGCCTCGCGCACCATGCGCTCGATGTCCTCCTTGGGGAGGGCCGAGCCGCCGGTGATCGTCATCGACTGCTCCTTGTTGGTGCCGCGGTCCTTGGCGGACACGTGCACGATGCCGTTGGCGTCGATGTCGAACGTGACCTCGATCTGCGGCACGCCACGCGGCGCGGGCGCGATGCCCGTGAGCTCGAAGGTGCCGAGCGGCTTGTTGTCCCGCGCGAACTCGCGCTCGCCCTGGAACACCTGGATCAGCACGGACGGCTGGTTGTCCTCGGCCGTGGAGAAGATCTCCGACCGCTTGGTGGGGATGGCCGTGTTGCGCTCGATGAGCTTGGTCATCACGCCGCCCTTGGTCTCGATGCCGAGGCTCAGCGGGGTGACGTCGATGAGCAGGACGTCCTTGCGGTCGCCCTTCATGACGCCGGCCTGCAGCGCGGCACCGACGGCGACGACCTCGTCCGGGTTGACGCCCTTGTTGGGCTCCTTGCCGCCCGTGAGCTCCTTGACCACCTCGGTGACCGCGGGCATACGGGTCGAGCCGCCGACGAGGACCACGTGGTCGATGTCCGCGAGCTTGATGCCCGCGTCACGGATGACCGAGCGGAACGGCTCCTTGGTGCGGTCGAGCAGGTCCTGCGTCATCTGCTGGAACTGCGCGCGCGTGAGCTTGGTGTCCAGGTGGACCGGGCCGTTCTCGCTCATCGACAGGTACTGCAGCGAGATGTTGGTGCTCGTCGCCGACGAGAGCTCCTTCTTGGCCTGCTCCGCCGCCTCGCGCAGACGCTGCACGGCGATCTTGTCCTTGCCCAGGTCGACGCCCGTGGAGTTCTTCACCTCGGAGATGAGGAACTCGACGATGCGCTGGTCCCAGTCGTCGCCGCCGAGCCGGTTGTCACCGGACGTGGCGCGGACCTCGATCGTCGAGAAGCCGTCGTCGTCCTTGCCCACCTCGAGGAGGGACACGTCGAACGTGCCGCCACCGAGGTCGAAGACGAGGATGAGCTCGTCCTCCTTGCCGCGCTCAAGGCCGTAGGCCAGGGCGGCCGCGGTCGGCTCGTTGATGATGCGCAGGACGTTGAGGCCCGCGATGGCGCCCGCGTCCTTGGTGGCCTGGCGCTCGGCGTCGTTGAAGTACGCCGGGACGGTGATGACCGCGTCGGTGACCGGCTCGCCCAGGTACGCCTCGGCGTCGCGCTTCAGCTTCGAGAGCACGCGCGCGCTGATCTCCTGCGGCGTGTACTTCTTGTCGTCGATCGTCGCGGACCAGTCCGTGCCCATGTGGCGCTTCACGGACGTGATCGTGCGGTCGACGTTGGTGACGGCCTGACGCTTGGCGATCTCGCCGACCAGCACCTCACCCGTCTTGGAGAACGCGACCACCGACGGCGTCGTGCGCGACCCCTCGGCGTTGGCGATGACCGTGGGCTCGCCGCCCTCGAGGACAGCGACCACCGAGTTGGTGGTACCGAGGTCGATGCCGACTGCTCGTGCCATGTGTGTGCCTTCTTTCGTGTGCTTCCGGGGACTACGTCTGTCGCTCTTGAGTCCGGCTGGCTCAAGTCTGCGGCGGCCTTCGGTCGCGCGCAACTCCGAGTCGGTCGAACTTGAGTCTGTTGGGCTCAACCTTGCCGAGGCTCTATGCATTCCCGGCTCGGGGAGCGACCTAGGCGGGTCCTGCGTCACCGCCGCGCACCTTGTGACAGGGATGCACCGCTCGTGGCGCCGCTTTTCGCAGCCCGCGATGCGACGCCAGCCTGCGCCGAGGGCGCCCGCCGACCGCGACGGCGCCCCGTACAGGTGGCGCCATGGCGAGTTTGAGGCGCCGTCGAGGCGAACAGACGGCAGCAGCACGGCGGGCCACGCGCAGACCGTGCCGCGTGAGTTCCTGAACGTAGGGATCGGACTCCATCAGCGGTCGAGATCCGAGCGGGCTGAGCGTTCGGGCCGAGCCGGGCCATTGAGTGCGTGGCCGGCTTCGGTGAGAATTGCGCCATGGCGCTGACCACGCGGATGCTGACGCCGGACACGTGGGACGACTTCGCTGCGCTCGTCGAGGCGAACAACGGCGTGTGGGGTGGCTGCTGGTGCATGGGATTCCATCCGGGGGGGTCCACCGGAACACGCCAGGGCAACCGTGATGCCAAGCAGCAGCTCGTGCAGCAGGGGGCGGTGCGCCAAGTACTGGTCTACGACGCGGACAGATGTGTGGGCTGGTGCCAGTTCGGCACGCCACCGCAGCTCCCCAACATCAAGAGCCGCCGCACCTACGAGGCGGCAGCGCAGGATCCGCCCGACTGGCGGATCGGCTGCATCTTCACGAACTCGAAGGACCGCGGCAAGGGGATCGCTGGTGCCGCCGTGAGAGGTGCCCTGGACGAGATCGGACGCGCGGGCGGTGGCGTCGTCGAGGCTTATCCGGAACAGACGGCGGATCGACCCCCGCAGCGGGGCGCATTTCTCCATACCGGACCCGAAGAGCTGTATGAGCGGCATGGGTTTGTGAGGGACCGGCGCATCGCCAAGTGGCGCTGGGTCATGCGCGCCAACGTCTGACTGCGTGAGCACCCGCCAGAGGTCCGTAACGGACCCCGGCGGTGCCCCGAATGACGATCCAGATACCAGCGAGTCCCGCCTCCGGCGCTCGCCCTCGCGAGCCGCAGCCGCCGGGCATGGATCATGGGCGCATGCCTCTCGAGCCCGCCATCACCCTCATCCGACCCGAGCAGCTGACGGCGAAGGCGCCCTACGCCTACGCCGCAGTGGCCGGCCCCGGTGAGTTCGTCTTCACCGCCGGCGCCTGCCCGCTGGACGCCGATGGCAGGACGGTCGCCGTCGGCGACGTCGCCGGACAGGCGCGCCAAGTGGTGGCCAATCTCGTGACCGCGCTGCACGCCGCCGGGGCGCAGCTGACCGACGTCGTCAAGACGACCGTCTACGTCGCCTCGTCGCGGCAGTCAGACCTCGGGACCGCCTGGGACGTCGTCCATGCGGCGTTCGGGGATCACGAGGTGCCCAGCACGTTGCTTGGCGTCACCGTGCTCGGCTATGACGACCAGCTGGTCGAGGTGGAGGCCATCGCGATCCGTCCACTGCCGACGGCATGACACCCGACCAGGCAGAGACTCCGGGTCGGATGGGCGGCTCACCCGAACGACCTGCGCGCTTCTTCGACAGTCCCGAGGAGTTCGGTGCGTGGCTGGCACTGCACCATGCCACTGAGACGGTGCTGTGGATGGGCTTGAAGAAGAAGGGCGTGGCCGATCGCGGCCTGACCTGGGAGCAAGCGGTCGTCGAAGCACTCTGCTGGGGATGGATCGACTCGACCGCGCAACGCATCGACGACCAGTCCCGGCGGCAGCGCTGGACCCCTCGCAAGAAGACCTCCCACTGGAGCCGGGTCAATCTCGATCTCGTCGAGAGGCTGCGCGCCGAGGGGCGGATGCAGCCGAGCGGCTTGGCGATCTGGGAGCAACGCACCCGCGAAGAGGCGCCCTACAGTCACGAACGACCTTGGGACGGACTACCGGACTCGTATGCGGAGGACCTGGCTGCGTCGCCGGCGGCCACCGCCTTCTGGGAGGCCTCGACTGCGACGTACCGCAAGGTCTGCGCCGTCTGGGTCACCTCAGCCAAGCAGGACGTCACCCGCGCCCGCCGGATGGCACAGCTGATCGAGTGCAGCGCCGCGGGCCAGCTCGTGCCGAACCAACGCTACGGCGACGTTCCGGGGTGGTTGGCGCGGGCCGCGGCTGCAGCGTCAGCGGCACGATGATCTAGCCAGGGAACGCAGCGCGCGTGTCCGCGTGAAGCTGCCGCACGTCTGCATGCGTCGACTCCGGTCGGCCCGACAGGTACACCTCGACCTGCGCCACGACGTCCACCTCGTTCTCGGGGTCCCCGCACGACACCAGATCACGCGGCAAGCGTGGCGCGCTGCCCGGCGTCCACGCGCCAGAATGCGAGCGTGGAGAACCGTCGCGAAGCAGGCCTGCCCGACCGCATCGTCGTGGTGCTGCCGGGCCCCACAGGAGTGCGGGCGGCCCGCGTGGTTGAGCCGTGGTTGCGGTTGGGGCTGCGCGCCTCGCAGGGCGAGGTCGACGGCAACCTGCTCGGGCCGGACGGGGCGGAGGTCTGGGTGTACCCGACGGACACCACCGCCGCCGCGGCGAAGATCACGAGGCTGCTACGACTCGTCCACCTGCCCGCGGGTTCGCACCTGAGCATCGACGCGGGCCACGAGCTCGTTGTCATGAGGCTCCGTCGCTGACGCACCCACGAGACCTATCGCAAGACTCACCAGGTAGGTCAGGCTTGTCCTGTGCGGCCGGAAGCAGGTGGGACGGCAGGGAGACACGTGAGCGAGACGACCGATGCGCTCGCCACGTTCGACTTCGCCGCGTTCTTCAGTGCTGTCGACGAAGCGCGCCGAAGGCAGGGCCTGCACTGGTACGCGTTTGCCGACGAGCTGTGGGACCTGTCCGTGCAGCTGAATGCCGAACGCGACGACCACCCGCTCTGCGGCGGTGCCGTCTCCCGGCTCGGTGCGCGAGGTGAGACGTCGTGCCAGTACGCGCTCTACATGCTGCGCTGGCTCGGCGACGCGCCCGAGGCGTTCCTCGTGGGCCCCGCCGTGGACGTCGGCGACACGAGGCTCCCGGAACCTGGCCCCGACAGCCGACTCCGTTGGGACCTGCCCCAGCTCCATGCCGCGGTCGACGAGCAGCGGCGGCAGCAGGGCCTCACGTGGGTGGGACTGGCCGATCACATCGGCTGCACGCCCGCTCGGCTGACAGGGCTGCGCCGCGCGCGATTTGCTGACATGGCTCTCGCGATGCGACTGACCCAGTGGCTACGCAAACCGGCTGCCGACTTCATTCACCCGGCCAGCAGCCGGCACCGTGCGGAGCTGCTCTGACCACCGCTCCTCGTTGGCGACGACCCGGAGACACTGCCGAGGTCCGCCAGGTCTCAGCTGTAGCGCTCGACGAGGATGCGGTCGCCAGGTCCGAGAACCTGACCCACTTCGTGCCGAACGTGGACGTGGTCACCCTGGACTGCGGTCATTGGATCCAGGAGGAGGAGCCGGAAGAGACGACCCACGCGATTCTCACTTGGCTGAACCAGCGCGAGGCCCTCTAGTACCTCCTCACCCAGGCCCGGCCCGACGCCGGCGGGTGGGGCCGCACGCCCGACGCGCAACTGCACGCGGCGCACGATGCGGCCGCCGTCAGCCGGGGCCCCGCCGCGCCGACACTTGCCATGTTGGAAAGTTGGACGCATACTTTCCAACATGGAAAACATGGAGCCCGCCGCGGCGGCAGCCGCCCTGGACGCGTCCGACCGGGCGCGCTCCGCCATCGCACGGTCGGTCCGGGTGCCACGCGGCCACGACGTGGTCATCGGGGCCGCGGTCGCGGTGCAGATCGCCACGGCGGTCATCGGGATCGCACGTGCCGACGACGTCGGTGCGACGGAGGGAACCGTCCTCGGTTGGGTGGCCGCCGGTGTCGTCGTCTTCCTCGTCGGCGCGCTGGTCGAGGTCGTGCGGTTCCGTCGGATCAACGGCGTGCGGCTGGACGGGTTCACGGGTCGGGTCGTCCTGGGCACCGACCTGTGGGCGTCGTTCTCGTACGGTGCCGCCGCGGTCGTCGCCTACCTCGCGGCGGACCGCGGGCTCTGGTGGCTGGCCCTGCTGGTCTCGTCCGCGGGCGGCGCGGCCTACGCGTTGTGCGGCCGGCGCTGGATGCGCCGCTACCGGGAGGTTCCCGAGCGCGGACTGCGGACCGAGTCGAGGGTGCTCCTCGGGCTCTACGTCGCCGTCGCGATCGTCGCGCTCGGCCTGCTGGCTGCGAACGCGCGATGAGCGCGGCGCTCGACCCCCTGATCAACCCGCCCGCCCGGCTGATGCTCCTGTCCATGCTGACCGCGGTGTCCGAGGCGGAGTTCGTGACCGTGCGCGACCAGCTCGACGTCAGCGACTCGGTGCTCTCCAAGCACGTGTCCGCGCTGGCGGCGGCCGGCTACGTCGTGAGCCGCAAAGGTGTGCACCGCGGACGCCGCACCACCTGGATCGCCCTCACCACGACGGGCCGGACGGCGCTCGACGGGCACGTGGCCGCGCTGCGGGCCGTGATCGACGGCATCCCGGCCGGGTGAGGCTGCTGACTGGTCCCACGCCCGGACGACCGCTTCGCGAGACCTGACGAGGTCCCACGGCCGCCCCGGGGCTGACCGGCCGCAGCGTCCCGACGGCCCGGAGCATCCTCCTCATCACCACGGCTGGGTGCCCGCGTCGTCGCGGAAGGTGCCGTTCGGGCCGCCGTCGGGCAACGTGGCGAGCTCGAGGAAGACAGCGGCGCCCTGCTCGGGCGTACGGGTCCCGCGGTGGCCGTTGAGGTCCGTCGCCACGTACCCCGGGCACCCCGCGTTGATCAGGATCCCGGTCCCGGCGAGCTCCTTCGCGTACTGGACCGTGACGGCGTTGAGGTACGACTTCGACGGCGAGTACGCACCGGAGACCGGGCCGACGGCCTCGGCCTGCGCCGTCTGCATGGTGAGCGACCCGACCGTGCTGGACACGTTGACGATGCGCGGCGACCCGGCCCGACGCAGCAGGGGCAGCATCGCGTTGGTGACCCGGATGACGCCGACGACGTTCGTGTCGACCACCCTCAGGACCTGCTCGGCGCTGACCTTGCTCGGCTCTTGCGGCATGCCACCGGTGATGGCGGCATTGTTGACGAGCACGTCGAGGCCACCCTGGTCGTCGAGCTGCGCGGCGGCGGCGGCGACGCTCGCGTCGTCGGTCACGTCCAGCGGGACGCCGAAGACGTCGAGCCCCTCGGCCCGCAGCTTCAGCACGGCGTCGTTCCGCCGACCGGTGTCGCGTGCACCCACGCCGACGCGGAACCCGAGCCGGGCCAGCCCCGCGGCGATCTCGTAGCCGATGCCCTTGTTCGCGCCCGTCACGAGTGCCGTCTTCTTCGTCGCGCTGCTGTTCTCTGTCATGCGTCGATCGTCCGGCGCCGCCGCGAGGACTTTCCAACACCGATCCGGTGCCGTGCGATACCGCGCCGGTATGACGCGAGGCCATCGGCGTACTCTGCAGGCGTGGAGACCCGCGAGCTGCGCTACTTCGTCGCCGTCGCCGAGGAGGCGCACGTCGGCCGTGCGGCCCAACGCCTGGGGATGGCCCAGCCTCCGCTGTCGCGTGCCATCGCCCAGCTCGAACGCCGGATCGGCGCTCACCTCTTCGTCCGCTCTCCGCGCGGGATGACCCTCACGATCGCCGGCGAGACCCTGCTGCGCGAGGGCCGAGCGGCTCTGGCTGCGGTCGATGCGGCGGAGCGCCGCACCCGCCGCACCATCGCGGCGGCCGGCCCGGCGCCCGTGGTGCTCACGGCCAAGGCGGGCGCGTCCAGCGAGCTGATGGCCAAGGTGCTCGACGCGTATGCCGCCGAGCCGGACGCCGTCGACGTCGAGGTGGTGCTGAGCCCGCCCGGTCACCAGGCCCCGATGCTGCGTGACGGGCGCGCCGACGTCGCGATCCTGCACCATCCGTACGACGACACCAGCGGCTTCGACGTGGAGACGCTGAACGTCGAGGACCAGGTCCTGATCCTGCCCGCGGGCCATCCCGTGAGCCGCAGGACCTCGCTGACCGTCGCCGAGGCGACGTCGATCCCCGACCTTCCGCCGCCACGTTGGCCCCGGCTCGACGGCACCTACCCCGACGCCCGAGGTCCCGAGATGCGCGACCTGACACAGGTGCTGCAGCTCGTGCGGCTCGGCCGCGCCTCGATCGTGCTGCCGGAGTCGTCGCGCATCAACGTGGGCGACGGGCTGGCGGTCGTACCGGTCTCGGACGCCGCTCAGGTCACCACGCTCATCGCCTGGCCGCCGCAGAGCACCTCGTCGGGCGTGGCCGGCCTGGTGCGCACCGCGTCACGCCTCTCTGGCGAGCCGCGCGGCTGACCACCGGCAGCATGCCTCGCCCGGGGCTCCGAGCGGGCGCGGTGTCAGCCTCGTAGGCTGGCACGGTGAGTGACGCGGCGGGCCCGGACCAGTTCTTCCATGGCACGAAGGCCGACCTGCAGGTGGGCGACCTCCTCACCGCCGGCTTCCGGTCGAACTACCGGCCCGAGGTCGTGATGAACCACGTCTACTTCACGGCGCTGCGCGACGGGGCCGGGCTCGCCGCTGAGCTCGCGGCCGGCGACGCTCCTCCGCGCGTCTACGTCGTCGAGCCGACGGGTGCGTTCGAGGACGACCCCAACGTCACCGACAAGAAGTTCCCCGGCAACCCGACCCGGTCCTATCGCAGCAGCGAGCCCCTCAGGATCGTCGGCGAGGTGACCGACTGGACACGGCTCACCCCCGAGGCGTTGCAGGCGTGGCGCGATCGGATCGCGGCGATCCGCGCGGACGAACGCGCCGAGATCATCAACTGATCGGGCGCCCTCGGCCGGCGAACTAGCTCCTCGACGCGGCGCCCGCGGTTCTCGGGCAGGAAGCGTCCCCTGACAGTGCTGTCGCGACCCGGGCGCTCCGGGGCCGCGGTCGGTCGACGGGCTTCTTCCGGGGCCGCGCCCCGCCAGGAGTACGGTGCGGAGATGGAGCGCATCTTGCGGACGACGCTGTCCGCCGTTCTGGCCGTGACCGCCGCGTTCGCCCTCGTCGGGGCCGCTGGTTCCGCCGCGAGCGCGACACCGGCCGCCGCCTCCCGCGTGGTCTACGACGCCCTCGGGGACTCCTACGCCTCCGGGTACGGCGTCCCGCCCTACGCCGAGTGCGGCCGATCGCAGAGCGCCTACGCGGTGCAGCTCGACGGTCGTCACCGGCTCCGGCTCGACGACTTCGTCGCCTGCGCGGGCGCGACCACGACCTCCCTGGTCACGGGCGGCCAGCTCGCCGCGCTGGACGCGGACACGGGCCTGGTCACGTTGACCATCGGCGGCAACGACATCGGATGGTCGACCGCGGTCACGGCGTGCCTCGGCGGCACGGACGCCCAGTGCGCGGGCACCGTCGGTGTCGTCGAGGCCCGCACGACGAGCCAGCTGCCGACCCTCCTCGACACGGTGTATGCCGACGTGGCGGCGGCCGCCCCGAACGCCCGTGTCGTGGTGACCGGGTACCCACGCCTCTTCTCGCCGGAGTACGGCGCCTACCTCGCCGCGTCGCCCACAGAGCTCAGCACGCTCAACGCCGCAGCGGACACCCTCGACGCGGTGATCGCTGCCGCGGCCACCCGCGCCGGGTTCCAGTTCGTGGACGTCCGCGAACGCTTCGACGGCCACGGGGCGAACTCGCCGGACCCCTGGATCCTGGGGCCGTCCGACCCCGGAGCGTTCCACCCCACGGTCAACGGGTACAAGGCCTACACGGCCGCCGTGAACTCCGCGCTGGGCCCGGTCTGGCTGGACTGCGGCGGGCACCGGTCCTGACGCGGCCGGACCAGACTCAGACCCGTTCGACGCTGTCAGCCTGCGGTCCCCGGTCGCTCTGGCGCACCTTGTACCGGACCCGGTCGCCCTCCTGCAGCCCCTCGGCGCCCCGCACGACCGACACGTGCACGAACAGGTCCGCGCCCCCCGCATCGGGGGTGATGAAGCCGAACCCGCGCTCGTCGTCGTAGCGCGCGACCACGCCCTCGCCGCCGCGCACGGAGCCGCCGGACTCCCTGGGGGAAGCCGACCGACCGCGGTCCGGCACCGCGGGGGCAGCCCCGACGAGCCGGATGTTGCGGGCCTGGAGTCCCTTGTCGCTGGCGCCGACGTCGTAGGTCACGCGATCGCCCTCGGACAGCTCGCTCACCCCGCCGGGCAGGGCCCGGACGTGCACGAAGAGGTCCTCGCCGCCGGAGTCGGGTGTCACGAACCCGAAGCCCTTCTCACCGTCGTACCAGGACACGGTGCCGTCCGCTCCGTCGGACGCCCGAGGTCGACCAGTCGTCTCGGGCCCGAGCGGAAGCAGGTGGTCCGCCTGCGGCCCCTTCTCCCCCTCGACGACGAGGAACGCCACCCGCTGCCCCTCCGAGACCACGCCGCCGCCCACGATGGCCGAGCTGTGCACGAAGATCTCCGCGCCACCGCCGTCGGGTGCGGCGAAGCCGTATCCCTTGCCCGGCTCGTACCAGGTGATCGTGCCGAGCACACCCAGCGTGGCGTCGGGGCCGAGGTCGCCCGTGACCCGGACGCGCCGGGCCTGCGGACCGCGGTCGCCCTCGCCGAGCTCGAACTCGACGACCTGCCCTTCCCGGAGGACCCTCGCGCCGTCGTCGCCGACGATCTCGGACGCGTGCACGAACAGGTCGTCGGACTCCTCTCCCAAGAAGAGGAAGCCGAACCCCCGCTCGGCGTCGAACCAGCGGACAGTTCCCTGGGGCACGGTGGATCTCCTCGTCGAAGCAATGGGTTGCTGTCGCCCAGTCTCCCCCCAGAGTGGCGCCGTGGCGTCCGCGCGTTCGTACACTCGCCACGGCGGCGATCGCGCCGCCGCGGCCCGCGGGGACGAGGGAGCACGGGGTGGGCGAGCACAACGCGTTCGTGTCGCCGGGCGTGGGCGCGCAGATCCGCGTCGAGACCGCGGTGCCGGATCGCTGGCCCGACGTGGTCGAGGCGTTCGGCGCCCGAGCGTCGACACCCGACGCGTGCTGGTGCCAGCGATTTCGTGCGCACGACCAGCCGAGCAATCGCGACGAGCTGCACCGGGAGATCGAGGCGGCCGACATCCCCGTGGGCCTGATCGCCTACGTCGACGGCCGCCCCGCAGGGTGGTCGCGGGTCGTTCCGCGCGCGTCCTTGCCGGGCGTCATGAACAACAAGGCCTTGCGACGCCTCCTCGACCAGGATGCCGCGGTGTGGTGGGTGACCTGCTTCGCGGTTCGCCGTGAGCACCGCGGCTCAGGCGTCGGGACGGCCTTGCTGACGGCCGCCGTCGAGCACGCCCGCCGGCACGGGGCGTCGGCCGTCGAGGGTCACCCGGTCGACGTCGACCGGCTCCGCGCCGCGAAGGTCTCCGGCTCGGCTCTGTTCACCGGAACCCTCGCCATGTTCCAGGCGGCCGGCTTCCAGGAGATCGGCCGCACCTACCCGAGTCGGCCGGTCATGCGCATCGACCTCGCGACCCGGACCCCGGCTCATCGGCCGCTCGATGGGATCATGGCGCGATGACGGCGTCAGCGGATCCCGGCGCCCTGCGGTTCGTCGGGGCGTCCCTGGACTGCGCCGACCCGGCCGAGCTGGCGCAGTTCTACCTCCAGCTGCTGGGAGGACATCTGCTGTGGAGCCGCCCGGGCAGCGTGGGCGTGCAGGTGCCAGGGCTGCTGCTCGTCGCGCAGCGGGTGGAGAGCTACCGCCCGCCCCAGTGGCCGGGCGCGTCGATCGTGCACCTCGACCTKACCGCCGGCGACGAGCTGGACGAGCCGGTGGAGCGCGCCGTGGCTCTGGGAGCCCGGCTCGCCGATCCGCAGCCGGACCCTCGGTGGAGGGTGCTCCTGGACGTCGCGGGCCACCCGTTCTGCATCACCACCGTGGCAGGGCGCCGAGGCGGGTGACCTGCTCCCCGGCGCGGCATGGGTGACCATGGGTGCGTGAGCGACTCGGCGCGTGGGTTGCGCAACGTCGGCGTCCAGGCGGCGCTGTGGGCGGCGGTGCTGTTCGGGGCGAGCGCGCCGCTGGCCAAGCTGCTGCTCGGCGAGGTCAGCCCGTGGCTGCTCGCCGGTCTGCTCTACGTCGGAGCCGGCGTCGGGATGGGCGTGTGGCGCCTCGTGCGACGGGCCCCGCGGGTGCAGCTGCCCCGTCGGGAGGTCCCGTGGCTGGTCGGCGCGGTCGCGGCCGGCGGCGTCGCCGGTCCGGTGCTGCTGATGGTCGGGCTGTCGTCGATGCCGGCGTCGGGCGCGTCGTTGCTGCTGAACGCCGAGGGCGTGCTCACCGCTGTGATCGCGTGGGTGGTGTTCCGGGAGCCGGCGGATCGTCGCCTCGTGCTGGGCATGCTCGCGATCGTGGCGGGCGCCGTCGTGATCGCGGTGCCGACCGGGCACGCCGAGGTCACCAGCGTGTGGCCCGCCGTGGCGATCGTCGCCGCGTGCGCGTGCTGGGCGCTCGACAACAACCTGACCCGCAAGGTCTCCCTGACGGACGCCACCTGGCTCGCGACGGTCAAGGGCGCCGTCGCCGGTCCGACCAACCTCGTCGTCGCGCTGCTGCTGGGCGCTCACCTGCCGTCGGTGGCGGTGTCGGGAGCGGCGATGGGTCTGGGGTTCGTGTCGTACGGGCTGAGCCTCGTGCTGTTCATCGTCGGCCTGCGCCATGTCGGCGCCGCTCGGGCCGGCGCGTACTTCTCGGTCGCCCCGTTCTTCGGCGCGGCGCTCGCGGTCGCCCTGGGGGACCCGGTCACGTGGCAGCTGCTGCTGGCCGGCGGGCTCATGGCCGTGGGCACGTGGTTGCACCTCAGCGAGGAGCACGGGCACGAGCACGCGCACCAGGCCGTCACGCACGAGCACTGGCACACCCACGACGACGGGCACCACGACCACGAGCACCCGTCCGGCGAGCTCGTCGCGGCCGGGGTACGGCACCACCACGTCCACACGCACGACGCGGTGACCCACACCCACGAGCACTACCCGGACGCCCACCACCGCCACGACCACTGACCGCCGCTCACCCCTTGACGACACCGGCGATCGGGCCAATAGTTAGGTACGTGCCTAAGTATTACGACGACCTCGACGCCGTGCTCCGCGCTCTCGCGGACCCCACGCGCCGGGCCGTCGTGGAACGGCTGGCGACGTCCCCCGCCGTCGTGTCCGAGCTCGCGGCACCGTTCTCCATGGCGTTGCCGTCGCTCCTGCAGCACCTGCGGGTGCTCGAGGACGCCGGCGTCGTCACCTCCCAGAAGCACGGGCGCGTGCGCACCGTGAGCCTGCGACCGGGCGCACTCGACGCCCTGCACCTGTGGCTCGGCGAGCAACGCACCCCTGCGGAACGCCGCGCCGACCGGCTCGGCACCTACCTGACCCGCACCACGACAAAGGACACCTGACATGACTCGCGTTCGCCTCGACATGTTCGTCTCGATCGACGGCTACACCTCGATCGCCGACGGCACCGCCGACAACCCGATGGGCGAGGACTGGGGACGCCTGACGGGGACCTACGTCACGACCCGCACGTTCCGCGAGCGCGTGCTCGGCGACACCAGCGGCGCGGGCACGACCGGTATCGACGACGCCCACGCCGCCGCGTTCTTCGAGGGCGTCGGCGCCGAGATCATGGGCGCCGCCATGTTCGGCCTGCACACGTTCCCCGCCGACCCGGAGTGGAAGGGCTGGTGGGGCGACCGGCCGCCGTTCGGCACCCCGGTCTACGTGCTCACCCACACCGCTCCGCGGCCGCCGATCGCGATGGAGGGCGGCACCACGTTCCACTTCCGCAGCGGCGCGCTCGACGACGTCCTGGGGGAGGCGACCGAGGCCGCCGACGGGCGGGACGTGCGCGTCGGCGGCGGGTCCAGCACCGCGCGCGACTTCCTGCGCGCGGGCCTGGTGGACCACCTGCACCTCATGGTCGCCCCGGTCGTCCTGGGCCGCGGCGACCGGCTGTGGGACGACCTGCGCGGTCTCGAGCTCACCCACACGGTGACGACGGAGGTGGCCGAGAGCGGCACCACTCACGTCACGTTCACGCGTGAGTAGCCGGCGGCCCACAGCACCGCGACGAGGACGAGCCACAGCACGAGGAGGCCGCCCAGCACGCCGATCAGCGACCACGCCCAGCCCGGCATCCCCGCTCCCCTTCGTCGACGGTCAGGCAGCTCAGCGGTGTCTCGCCAGCTCCGCCGCGAAGCGTCGCACGCGCTCCGCCATCGCCTCCGGGACCTCGGCGACGGCGAAGTGGCCGCCCTCGTCCAGCCGCTCGAAGACGCGGAGGTCCCGGTAGAAGCGCCGCGCCACGGACTCGGGGTTGTCGTGCTCGTGCCGCTGGATGAAGACGGCGGCGGGCACCTCGACCGCCGGTATCACGGCGTCACCGCCGTCGAAGTACGGCCGGAACGACGTCCCGATGCTCTGGGTGGCCCAGTACACCGTCGCCTCGGTGAGGATCCGCTCGCGCGAGAGGCGTCGCTCGACCGCCGCCGGGTCGCCGGCCGGGGTGTCGCTCCACTCGACCAGCTTCTCGGTGATCCAGGCGAGCAGCCCGGCGGGCGAGTCGTTCAGTGCGGCCGCGAGCGTGTCGGGCCGGGTCCCCTGGGCGTGGGCGTAGCCGGCCTGCTGGTACCAGCCCTCCGACATGCGGTCGTAGAACGCGCGCTCGGTCGGGTCGGTCGTCGCCGCCTGCTCCTCCTGGGACAGGAAGTGCGCGTGCGTGACGACGATCCCCGCGACGGCTTCGGGGTGCGTCGCGGCGACGAGGTCGCTGACGTTCGCGGTGAGGTCCTCGCCGTAGACGAGGTAGCGGTCGTAGCCGAGGACGTCCGCCATGAGGGCGTGCATCAGCCCGGCGAGGCGCTGCTCGGTGATCGCCTCGTCCAGCGCGGGCGAGAACGCGAACCCCGGCAGGCTGACCACCACCACGTCCAGCTCCGGCAGCAGGTCGGCGAAGTCGAGCTGCAGCGCGAAGGTGTGCGGCCAGCCGTGCATCACCAGGAGCGCGGGCGCGTCGGGGGTGCTCGACCGCAGGTGGGCGAAGTGCAGCGTGGTGCCGTCGACATCGGCGAGGAACTGCGGGTGGTCGTTCAGCCACGCCTCTCGCGCTCGCCAGTCGAACGACTGCCACGACGACACGAGGGTCTGCAGGTAGGCCGACGTCATGCCCGACGACGGGCGGCGGGGCGAGTCGTCGAGGAAGCGCGTGCGCGACAGGCGGTCGCGCAGGTCGTCGAGAACCGCCTGAGGGACGTCGACGGCGAACGGTCGCACGGTCATCGCGCCACCGTAGGACGACCCTCCGACATCACTGCCAGACGGTCGCCTTCACGTCCGGCTGGGCCGACACGGCAGGTGCCGGGGCGGGTGCGGGAGCGGCCGCCGCGAGGTCACGGACGTTCTTCTGCACGGCGACGACGGAGAACAGAGCCATCGCGTAGCCGAGGCCGTAGAAGCCCTTCTCGGACAACGCCAGCGACGAGTTCGCCAGGCCCGTGGCCACGAGCACGAGCGACACGAGGACCATGGCCCACGACAGCCCCAGGAAGATCGACGTCACGGGGATGCCCTCGGCACGGTCCCGGACCGACTTCTGCAGCGCGATCGCGGAGAACAGACCGAGCAGGAGCAGGGTGCCGTAGAACCCCTTCTCGGACAACGTCATCTCCGCGTTCCACAGCCCGATGGCGAAGGCGCTGACGGCGATGACGAGGGCGACCCAGGACGCGCCGACGAACGCGGCGGTCGGTCGGGCCGGGACGGTGTGCTGCGACATGCGGACGCTCCCGAGATCGGGCTGCCGGCATGGTGCCAGCCGCGGGCCTGATCGTGGTGGTCCCGGTCGCCCGCCGCAAGCACCTGCACCCACGACCCACCGGTCGGGCTAGTCCCGCTACACGAGCTTGGGGAAGGCGATCAGGAACGACGAGGTGACGAGGAACAAGGCGATGGCGAGCCCGAGCAGCACGTCACCGCCCCGGGTGGACTTCATCCGCCCGGACATGGCCGCGAAGAAGAGCACGGCGGCGAAGGCCACGGTCAGCACCGTGTAGTTGTCCCCGCGCTGGTTGTTGGTCAGCGCCTGCTGGTACTTCGCGTCCGCTCGCGCGTCCGACTTCTTGGCCTCGGCCAGCTCGGGGATCTTGTACTCGGGCAGGTCGAACGGCGTCGCGGCGGCGTCGGCGTTCTGCAAGGGCTTCGAGTCCAGCCACACCGGGAACGCCGTGGCCAGCGGTTCGGGGAACCGCTGCGACAGGAAGTCGGCGAGGGCCATGTCGTTCGCGGCGTACGCGGCGGCCCACTGCGAGAACAGCGTCGCCTGCACGGAGAGCTTGCGGTTGGCGACGCCCTCGTAGCGCGTCGCCTCGATCCGGGCCGTCGACGCCTGGCTGAACGAGATCGACATCGCCCCGCCCCACTTGCTCGCCTGGAACCCGACCCAGGCCGTCAGGATCGTCGTCACCGAGAGCAGGACGACGACGACCACCTCGCGCCAGTCGATCCGTCGGTCCCGCGCGTCGGATTCCTCCACAGGCCGAGTATGGCCGCCGCGACGGCCGCTCCGCTCCTCGAGCCCGCGGCGGCGTGTCTCGTGGTCGGCCGCCCGCCCGCGAGGGAGAGGATCGTGCGATGCCCAGCGGTCGCCTCATGCGCATCCACAGTCCGGAGTTCCAGGCGATGGCCGACCGGGTGCTGCAGGTCACGGCGCTCACCTCGCGACTGAACGTGCTGCCCTTCGACGACGAGGCGGGCAAGGCGGCGCTGCTCGAGCAGATCCTGGGCCGGCCCCTGCCCGCACGGCTCACGATCTACCCGCCCTTCTACACGGACCACGGGCTGCACCTGGAGCTCGGCGAGCGCGTCTTCATCAACCAGGGCTGCACGTTCCTCGACTACGCGGGCATCCGCATCGCCGAGCGCGTGATGATCGGTCCGCAGGTCACGTTCATCACCGGCGGGCACCCGGTGGATCCCGCGGACCGCGCGCTGTACCTGACCGGCGCACCGATCGACGTGGCCGAGAACGTGTGGATCGGCGCGGGGGCGACGATCCTGCCGGGGGTGAGCATCGGTCGCGACGCCGTCATCGCCGCCGGGGCGATCGTCGCCGACGACGTCCCGGCCGCGAGCCTGGTGGCCGGCCCGAAGGCATCGGTGCGCCGCCGCTGGTGAGGCGTCACGCCCGGAGCCGCGCGGGCCGACGAGCGCCCGAGGTCCGGCCGGCCGCGGCAAGACGGACGACCATGGCGATCGCCACGGGGACGAGCGCGGCATAGAGCAGCTGGGCACGGTGGACCGGTGCGTCCACCAGACCGAGTCCGGCACCCAGCCACGCGAACGCGGTCGTGGTGGCGACGGCCAGGCCCACGGACTCGGTGACCACCACGGCCGCCGCCATCCGGTCCGACGAGATCCCGTCGTCGGCGTCCGGCGGGCTCAGGCAACGGCCGAGCAGGTCGGGGTACAGCGAGCCCATCCCGGCGCCGAGCAGGGCGGCCCCGAGCAGCAGCCCGGCGAAGGCGGCCGACGAGCCGTCCGCCCGCAGCGTCGTGGCCAGGAGCACCGCGACCCCGGCCGCGATCGTCAGCCCGGCGGGGACGGCCCGGCGCCGGAACGCGCGGTCCTCCAGGGCGGGGTGCGCGCCCGTCCACAGCGCCGCGACCGCCCAGAGGAACCCCGGCGCGGCGATGACGAACCCGAACTGCCGTGCGTCGAGGCCGAAGGCGTCGTGCGCGACCACCGACAGGACCATCGAGGCGCCGAAGAACACCGCCGCGGTCAGCAGGAGCGCCGCGAGATCGGCGCGACGGCCGTCCCGCGCGCGGAACGTCCCGGCCGGCAGGATCGCCGCGGTCGCCCACAGCATGAGACCGCCGCCGACGAGCACGGCAGCGACCGACCACAGCCCGAGCGGGAGCGACAGGAGCACCGATCCGGTGGCGAGCAGGACCGCCCACGACCACGGCGCCCGCTCCTGGGCGACCTCACCCGTGCGCTCGGGCATCGTCCGGGCGATCACGAACCGGGCCAGCAGGAGCACGGGCAGGTACAGGACCATCGCCCATCTCCAGCCGAGGGTCGACGCGACCGACACGGCGTAGACGGGGCCCAGGACCGAGGAGAACAGCCACACGCCCGACATGCCGGCCAGGACGAGCTGGCGGTATCTCGGCGGGAGGCCCCGACTGATCGCCCCCATGCCGACCGTCGCCAGCGCGCCCGCCGCGAGCGCCCGGACCGCCGTCCCGCCGACGAACGCCCCCATCGACTGGGCCGTCGCGCACAGGACCGCCCCGGCGACGGTGACCATCGTGAAGAGGACCATCAGGCGGCCGACGGTCCAGCGTGACAGCAGCCACGCCCCCAGCGGCATGGTGAGGAACATCGGCGCCTGGGCCGCGGCGTCCAGCGGGCCGTACAGGTGCTCGCCATGCAGGTCCGCGGCCACCAGCGGCAGGACCGTCTGGGACAGGTAGCGCTGCATCCCGGCGAGGAACTCGGTCAGGACGAGCGAGGCGGCGAGCGCCACGACGGCGAACCGGCCTCCGGCCCGGGGTGCCGCCCGCATCAGCGGTCGCCGCGCCGCACAGCCACCGGGCGCGGGTCTCGTCGAGGGCGGGACGTCACCGGTCCAGGATGCCGAGAGGACACGCGGACGACCATCCGGCCGCGGCTCAGTCGTCGAAGACGTGCCAGCAGAGGGCGCTCCGGAGTCGTTGGTCCTCGAGGACGAGCTCGCGCACGTCCGCCGGGATGCGCTCCCGCTGCCACTCGCGCTCCCGCGCGCGAGCCGCGTCGTCGGCAGGAACGGACGCGCCGACCGAGCGGATGGCGTAGGCCGCGGCGCCGAGGTCGTGGGCGGCGACGTGCGCCACCGCGACCGCCTGGCCCGCCGACAGCGCAGCGAACCGGGCCGGGTCGGGCAGGCCGCGGCCGGCGGCGTTCGCCGTGAAGGCCGCCTGGTGCGCGACGCGCATGGGCACCTCGCCGCGGATCCAGGCGTGCCCGATGTCGAGGGCCTCGCGCGGGCGGCCGTCACCCGGCTGCTCGTCCTCGAAGAGGTGCAGCACGTGCTCCGCGCACGCGAGCGCCCAGCCGGCCAGCAGGCGGTGGTGGTCGTCGGTCAGGGTGCCGCCACGGCGGAGGGTGATGAGCCGGGGACACGCTCGGCCGGCAGGATCGGCATGCTCGCCTTCCTACCACCGGGGGGCCGGGCCGTAGGCTGCCGCGGGTGAGCTGGCCGCGCTGGTCCGTCGACGAGGTCGTCGCGAGCCGGCCCGCGGTGCGCGTCAACCAGCGGGGCTACCTGCCGGACCGGCCGATGCGCGCCACGCTCGTCTCGGACGCGGTCGACCCCGTCGCTTTCGTCGTGGTCCGCGACGACGGCGTCGTCGTGCACGAGGGCACCTCCGAGCCGTGGCCCGTGCGACCGGAACCCACGTCGGGCTCCTGCGTGCACGTGCTCGAGCTCACCGGCCTGCCGCCCGGCACGTTCCACGTGCGCACCGCCGACCTCCGCAGCCACCCGTTCCGGGTGGACCCCGCGCTGTACGCCGACCTGGCTGCGGACGCCCTGCGCTTCTTCGCGCTCATGCGGTCGGGGACCGCGATCGACGTCCCCGGCTACCGCCGCCCGGCCGGTCACGTCGGTCGCCCGCCCAACCGCGGGGACGTCGCCGTCCGGGCGTGGACCGGGCCCGATGCCGAGCGGCTCTACCCCGGGTGGCACGACGACGGCACGTACGACGTCTCGGGCGGGTGGTACGACGCCGGCGACTACGGCAAGTACGTGACCAGCGGCGCCCTGGCGGTGTGGCAGCTGCTGGCGACCCTCGACCTCCTCCCGGCCGGCAACCCCGCGCGAGGTGCCGTCCTGGCCGAGTGCCGGTGGCAGCTGGACTGGCTGCTGCGCATGCAGGTGCCCCCCGGCCGACCGTGGGCGGGCCTCGCGTTCCACCGGGTCCACGGCGTCACCTGGTCGCCGCTGCCGGGCTGGCCGCACCTCGACCCGACCGAGCGCGTCCTGCACCGGCCGTCCACCACCGCCGCGCTGCACCTGGCCGCGGCTGCGGCCGCCGGCGCGCGCCACCTCCGGTCGGTCGACGCCGCCTACGCCGACGCCCTCGTCACCGCCGCCCGCACGGCCTACGACGCGGCGCGACGGCATCCCGACCTCGTCGCGCCGAACGACCACGCGCGTCATGGCGGTGGTCCGTACGACGACCGCGACGTCGCGGACGACTTCTGCTGGGCGGCGACCGAGCTCTGGCTCGCGACCGGCGACGCGGGCTACGCGGACCGGGCCCTCGACTCGCCCGACCCCTTCGACCCGGCTGGGTTCGACTTCGACCGCGTCGGGGCGCCCGCCCGCCTCGACCTCGCCCTGCACGGCGGCCACCTCGCCGAGCACGAGCGCGTGGTCGCCAGCCTGCTGGCCGGCGCCGACCGTCTGCGCGAGCTGCAGGCGCGCCAGCCGTGGGGCCAGCCGTACGCGCCCGCCGACGGGTGGGGGTGGGGGTCCAACGGTCGCCTGCTGAACAACCTCGTGGTGCTCGGGGTGGCGCACCTCGTCACCGGCGAAGCCGCCTACCGCGACGCGGTCGCCTCGGGCATGGACTACCTGCTCGGCCGCAACGCGCTCGGCCAGAGCTACGTCACCGGTCATGGCACCGACCACAGCCGCCACCAGCGCACCCGCCAGTTCGGCCACGACCGCGACCCGGCGATGCCGCCGCCCCCGCCCGGAGCACTGGCCGGCGGGGCGAACTCGTGCCCGGCACCGGACTTCCCGTACGACGAGCGACTGCTGGGCCTGCCGCCCCAGCTCTGCTACCTCGACGAGCCGACGTCCGAGGTCACCAACGACGTCTGCATCCGCTGGAACGCGCCGCTCGTGTGGGTCTCGACGTTCCTCAGCAGGTGAGCGTCACGGCCGCGGGCGTCGCCAGTCCAGCATCACGAACAGGTCGCGCTCGCCGGGCGCGCCCTCCAGCACGGCCCGGGCCACTGCCGCCTCACCCGCCTGCTCGCACGACCAGAGCTCGAAGTCGACGGTCTGCGACCAGGCCGGCGGCAGGAAGCCCAGGACCGTCGGTCCGTCGAGGACCTTGACCACGTCGTGCTCGGAGCGGGCCAGCGCGACGGCGAACCCGCGCTCGGAGCGCCCGGCGCGCGCCGGCGCTGAGGCCTCGAGGAACCCGCGGACCCGCACGGGCACGTGGCCGCCGCTCGCGGGCACGAGGCGGCCGGGCATCCGGGTCGAGGACGTCGGGTCCATGCCGGGAAACTACTCCTGCTCCCCGTGCCGGCACATGTAGAGAACCGAGGAACGGCTCCGTTCGACGAGTGAAGGTGCCAACCTGGGCACGACGAAGGAGGAGCAACATGGCCAAGTACCTGCTGATCGTGGACTTCCAGAGCGGTCCCGACGACGCGCCCATGTCGGAGTGGTCGGACCAGGAGGTCGCGGACCACCTGAGCTACTACGGGCGGCTCAACGAGCAGCTGCTCGCCAGCGGAGAGCTGGTCGGCGGCGAGATCCTCACCGGCCCGGACCTGGCCAAGGTCGTCACGTCGGACGGGTCGACCACGGTGGTGACCGACGGCCCCTTCCAGGAGTTCAAGGAGTGGGTGGCGGGCTACCAGATCGTGGAGACGGAGACCGAGGCGCGCGCGCTGGAGATCGCGGGGCTGGTGTCCGCGGTGCCGGGCCGGGGCGGCGTCCCGACGCAGCAGCCCATCCAGGTGCGTCGGATCATGGACGACGGCCCCTCCGACGTCGAGGAGATGAACGCGTTCCTCGAGACGGCGAGCGACCCGCGCTGAACGTCCCGCGCGACGTCGAGGACCTGCTGCGCCGGCTGGCGCCGCAGGTCGTCGGCGCGCTGGCCCGACGCTGGGGCGACTTCGACGCGGCGGAGGACGCGGTGCAGGAGGCGCTGATCGCGGCGGCGACGCACTGGTCGACCGACGGCGTCCCGGAGCAACCGCGCGGGTGGCTGCTGCAGACCGCGTCGCGGCGCATGGTCGACCGCTGGCGCAGCGACACCGCACGCCGGGACCGCGAGCTCCGGGCCGCGGCCGAGCCGGCGGTCGGCGGCGGCGCGGAGGAGGACGACACGTTGACCGTCCTGTTCCTGTGCTGCCACCCGGTCCTCACCCCGACGTCCGCGATCGCGCTGACCCTGCGCGCGGTCGGCGGGCTGGCCACGGCGGAGATCGCTCGCGCGTTCCTCGTGCCCGAGGCGACCATGGCGCAGCGCATCAGCCGCGCCAAGCAGAAGGTCGCGGGCGAGCGCTTCTCGATGCCCGACCCCGCCGAGCGTGCCGCCCGCCTCCGCAGCGTCCTGCGCGTGCTGTACCTGATGTTCAACGAGGGCTACACCGGCAGCGCGGGCCCGGACCTGACCCGTGTCGACCTGTCCGACGAGGCCATCCGGATCGCGCGGCTGCTGCACGAGGCCGACGACGACGCCGAGGTCACCGGCCTGCTCGCCCTCATGCTCCTGACGGACGCCCGCCGGCCGGCGCGGACCGACGGCTCGGGGGCGCCCGTGACGTTGGCCGAGCAGGACCGCCGCCTGTGGGACCACGCCCGGATCGCCGAGGGGACCGCGCTGCTGGACGGCGCGTTCGGCCGCGGGGTGGTCGGCGAGTACCAGCTCCAGGCCGCGATCGCCGCGATCCACGACCGGGCCGCCAGCGCGGACGCGACCGACTGGCCCCAGATCCTCGCGCTGTACGACCTGCTGGAACGGATGACGCGCAGTCCCGTGGTGACGCTCAACCGGGCGGTCGCGGCGGGGATGGTCCACGGGCCCGCCGCCGGTCTGGCGATCCTGGACGGCGTGGACGAGACCCTGCCGCGCGTCGACCAGCTCCGGGCCTACCTGCACGAGCGCGCCGGCGAGCGTGACCTCGCCCTCGTGCACTACCGCCGCGCGGCGGGCCGGGCGACGAACGTGGCCGAGCGTCGGTACCTCGACGCACAGGTCGCCCGGCTCTCGGGCTGAGGCTGTCGGGCGGTGTCACCCCCTCCCTCTACGGTGCCTGGATGCACGTCATCGAGCGCGGATCGGGCACGCCCGTCGTCCTGCTGCACGGGTTCGGCGTCGACCACCGGATCCTGCTGCCGCTGGACCCTGTGTTCGAGGGCTGGACGCGGCTGTACGTCGACCTGCCGGGTTCCGGCGGCACCCCGATCGGTGACGTCGCGAGCGCGGAGGACGTCGCGCGGGTGGTCACCGACGAGATCCGCAGCCGCGTCGGTGACCGGCCGTTCGCCCTCGTCGGCAGCTCCTTCGGGGCCATGATCGCCCGGCGGATCGCGCACGACCTGCGACCCCAGGTGCTCGGGCTCGCGACGCTGGCCGGGGTGTTCGTCGCCGAGCACGACCGCCGTGCCGTGCCGCCGAGGACCGTGCTGGTCGCCGACCCGACGGTGGACGGCGGCGAGGACTACGCCGAGCAGGCCGTGGTGCAGAGCCCGGCAAACCTGCGGGTGTTCGTCGAGCACGTCCTGCCCGGTCTGCGGTCGGCGGACGAGGTCGGCCTCGCGCGGATCGCCGAGCGGTACGGGTTCGACCAGGAACCGGAGGACGCCGCACCCGAGCCGTTCACGCAACCCTGTCTCGTGGTGACCGGCCGTCAGGACGACGTGGTCGGCTACGCGGACGCCTGGGCCCGGGTCGAGCACTACCCGCGCGCGACCTTCTCGACCCTGGACACCGCCGGGCACAACGTCCACCTGGACCGGCCCGGCCTGGTGGCGGCACTCCTGACCGACTGGCTCGAGCGGGTCGTCGCCGACGCACGGCCCGCTGGACGCACGGAGGTCAGTCGAGCAGCGCCGTCATCCGCGACCTGACGAGCCGTGCGGCCCGCTCGGGCGCCAGGCGGGCGAGGACATCGAGGATCGCGGCGTCCTTGCCGACGGTCACCCGGTAGGCGTCGCGCTCGACGGCGTCGAGGATGCGGCGCGCGGCCGTCGGCGCGGACGTCATCATCCGCTCGACGCGCCGGGCGGTCGCTCCAGAGATCCTCGGCGCGGTCACGCCGGAGTTCTCGACGATCCGCGTGCGAACGGCGCCCGGCACGACGACCGTGACCGACACGGAGGTGCCGGCGAGCTCGGCGTGCAGCCCCTCCGTCAGCAGCGTCACGGCCGCCTTCGACGCTCCGTACGCCGTCTGCCCGGGCACCGGCAGGAAGCCCCCCATGCTCGAGATGTTGACCACGTGCGCCGTCGGCCGGGCGACGAGATGGGGCAGGAACGCCTTGGTGGTGTGCACCGGCCCCCAGAAGTTCACGGCCATCACCCGCTCGATCTCGGGGTAGCCCAGGTCGAGCAGCGGGACGAACGGCTGGATGATCCCGGCGCAGTTGATGAGTCCGTCGACCTGCCCGTGGGTTCCGACGACGACCGCGGGGAGCTCGTCGACCGCCGCGCGGTCGGTGACGTCGACGACGTGGGTCGACAGCCCCGCGGCCGCCGGACCGGCGCACTCGGCGGTCTCCCGCAGGTGCTGGGCAGTGCGCCCGACCGCCGCGACCCGGGCGCCGCGCGCAAGGAGAGCGAGCACCAGCGCTCGACCGATGCCGTCGCCACCTCCCGTGACGACGACCGTCCTGCCTGCCACCTTCATCGCCGGCGCCCCCCGCGATCCGTGCGCCGACCGTACTGCGGGCGGCACCCGCGGAGAAGGGCGGGGTCGTCGTGCGCGACACGTCCGGCGACCGTGCTCTCGCGGACCGAGGCGTCGGCCGACGCCTGGGCCTAGAGCGTCAGGCTCGCGCGCGTCCGCGGGTCCAGCGCCAGATCGCGGTGATGATCAGCGCGCCGACGATCGAGCCGATGATGCCGCTGGGCCGCAGCTCGAGACCGTCGCCGGCGATCAGGCTGGCGAGCAGGCCGCCGACGAACGAGCCGACGAGGCCCGCGACGATCGCCATGGTCCAGTCGATGCCTTTGCGGTCCTTGCCGAGCAGGAGCTGGGCGAGGGCGCCGATGAGCATCCCGAAGAGGATCAGGCCGAGGATGAGCATGGGCCGAGACTAGGGCACGACGTCCGTTCTGCGGTGCTGATCCGGATTCGGCGTCGACGGGCCGCCGGCCACGGGCGTCGAGAGTTTCGATACTCAGCCGCGTCACGCGGCATTGCGCCACCTAAACGGTTCACGGGCCCAGGGAGCTGTTCCTGTGCCTCGAGGACGGCGGCACACTGCTCGATAACGTTGTCGATATCGATCGCCAACCTCCGGCGCACCGTCGAACCCGGCTCGGACTCCGACGTGCGCCACGTGTGTCCCGATCCGAAAGACGGCACAAAGGAGTGCACGATGTCCGATAGTTTCGCTCAGACGCGCGGCGCGCCCCCACGGCGGCGCTCGCTGAGAGCCCTGGTGGGCTTCCTCGCCGCCGGCGCGCTCGTCGCCACCGCCATGGTCGCGGCCAGTCCCGCCACGGCGGCGACGACCTCCAACTCGACCGGCACGAACAACGGCTTCTGGTACTCGTTCTGGACCGACAGCCCCGGCACCGTGTCCATGGACATGGGCGCGGCCGGCCAGTACAGCACCCAGTGGTCCAACACCGGCAACTTCGTCGCGGGGAAGGGCTGGAGCACCGGGGGCCGCAAGACGGTCAGCTACTCCGGGTCGTTCAACCCGTCGGGCAACGCCTACCTCGCGCTCTACGGCTGGACCACGAGCCCGCTGGTCGAGTACTACATCGTCGACAACTGGGGCACGTACCGGCCCACCGGCACGTTCATGGGGACCGTCACCAGCGACGGCGGCACGTACGACATCTACCGCACGCAGCGCGTCAACCAGCCCTCCATCGAGGGCGACCGCTCGACGTTCTCCCAGTACTGGGCCGTGCGGCAGGCCAAGCGGACCGGCGGCACGATCACGACCGGCAACTTCTTCGACGCGTGGGCGTCCAAGGGCATGAACCTGGGCACGCACAACTACATGATCATGGCGACCGAGGGCTACCAGTCGAGCGGCAGCTCGAACATCACCGTCAGCGAGGGGTCGGGCGGCGGCGGCACCACGACGCCTCCGCCGTCGGGCGGGGGTGGCAGCACCGGCTGCACGGTCACGGCGACGCGCGGCGACGAGTGGTCCGACCGGTTCAACGTCACGTACGCCGTCACCGGCAGCAGCGCGTGGACGGTGAACCTCGCCCTCAACGGCAGCCAGAGCGTGCAGAGCAGCTGGAACGCCAACGTCACCGGTAGCGGGTCCACCCGGACCGTCACGCCGAACGGCTCCGGCAACACGTTCGGGGTGACGTTCTACAAGAACGGCAACGCCACCACGCCGTCGGCCACCTGCTCGTCGTCAGGCGGGACGACGACGACGCCACCGCCCTCGAGCGGGGGGTGGACCGGCAGCTGCACCGCCGGCTACGTCGGCCTCACGTTCGACGACGGGCCGACGGCGGGTAACACGCAGAACCTGGTCAACGTCCTGACCAGCAACGGTGCGACCGCCACGGTGTTCCCCGAGGGCCAGTACGTCCAGGCCAACCCCGCGCTCCTGCAGGTCTACAAGAACGCCGGGCTGGTGATCGGCAACCACAGCTGGGACCACCCGCACCTGGTGAACCTCAGCCAGGCGGACATCCAGTCGCAGCTGTCGCGGACCCAGCAGATCATCCAGCAGACCGTGGGCACGGCCCCCCGCCTGTTCCGGCCGCCGTACGGCGAGACCAACGCGACGCTCAAGAGCGTCGAGGCCTCGCTGAGCCTCCGGGAGATCATCTGGGACGTCGACTCGCAGGACTGGAACAACGCCAGCGCGGCGTCCATCCGGCAGGCGGCGAGCCAGCTGCAGAACGGCCAGATCATCCTCATGCACGACTGGCCGGCCAACACCGTCGCGGCGCTCCCGGGCATCCTGCAGGACCTCCGTTCGCGCAACCTGTGCCCGGGCGTCGTCTCGCCCGACACGGGCCGCGCCGTGGCACCGTCCGGCAGCGGCGGCTCCACGGGCGGGGGCGCGAGCTCCTGCTCCGTGACCGTGACGCGCGCCGACGAGTGGTCCGACCGGTTCAACGTGACCTACGCCGTCAGCGGCAGCAGCGCGTGGACCGTGACGCTCACCCTCAACGGCAGCCAGAGCGTCCAGAGCAGCTGGAACGCGACGCTGTCCGGCAGCGGCTCCACCCGGACCGTCAAACCGAACGGCTCCGGCAACACGTTCGGCGTCACCTTCTACAAGAACGGCAACAGCACGACCCCGGCCGCCACCTGCGCGACCTGAGCACATGACGACGGGGGTGCCGACGACGGTCGGCACCCCCGTCGAGCCGGCGTCAGCCGGTCGTCGCGTGGATCCGCTCGACCAGCCGCCAGCGCGAGGCGGCGCTCTCCACCAGCGTGAGCCCCGAGGGCTCCAGCAGCAGCAGGGGTCGGCGGCGGTGGTGCTCGCCGGCCCGCGCCGGCGTCACCACGTCGAGGATCCGCTGCACCCCCCGGCCCAGCCGCGCCGACGACTCCACGTGGTCGGCCATGAGCAGCCGACCGCCCGGCCGCAGCACGCGCGCCAGCTCGCGCAGGACGGCGAGCTCGTCGGCGACGCAGCACATCGACAGCGTGCAGACGACGGTGTCGAACGAGTCGTCGGGAAGGCCGAGGTCGGACGCGTCCGCGAGCAGGGTGCGGACCGGCACGTGCAGGGAGGCCGCCCGGGCCGTCGCCGCCCGGAGCATCGCCGGGCTGACGTCGGTGAGCGTCAGGTCGGTCACGCGGTGCGCGTAGTAGGGCAGGTTGGCGCCCGTGCCTACGGCGACCTCCAGGGTCCGGCCCGAGACGCGGTCGGCGATCCAGGACCGGGCAGGCGCGAAGAGCCGCGGCTCGAGGAACGCGGTGGTGCGGTCGTACGTCGGCGCCTGCTCGTCCCAGTACGCCGCCGGACCGGTCACGCCGGCTCCAGAAGCACCAGCGGGATCACGCGCGACGTCCGCGTCTGGTACTCCGCGTAGTTGGCCAGCGCCGCGGTCACGCGCGGCCAGAGCTCGGCGCGCTCGTCGGGCGTCGCGACGCGGGCCACCATCGGGCGACGTGGGCCGCCGGAGACCGCCACCTGCACGCGCGGCTCGTCGACGAGGTTGAGGTACCAAGCGGGATGACGGTCGTCGCCGCCGGCCGACGCGACGATCACCAGGGTCTGCCCGACCTGCACGGGCACCGTGAGCATCGACACCCTCGGCCGTCCGGACCTCCGGCCCCGCGTGGTGAGCTCGAGAGCCGGCAGGCCGACCAGCGCAGCCCCGAGCCGGCCGCCGCTCACGCGGAGGATCACGCGGTGGACGCCGCTCAGCGTCCGCATCACGAGGGTGCTGGTCACCAGGCGACCGTACGGGCCTTTCGGCCCAGGTCGCGATCGCGCGGCGGGGGGAGAATGGGAGCGTCGGCGATCCCGACGCCCGAAGTCGCACCCACCAGGAGCCCCGATGTCCGCCGCCACAGCCACCCTCCCGACGATGCGGCCCTCCCGGCGCTTCGCCGAGCTGCTCGAGACCGTGCGCTGGGCGCCCGCTCCGCGCTGGGGCGGCACCGCGGCCGAGCACGGGCGCTACGTCGTCTACCTGGCCGGGAGCATGCTCGCCTGGACCCTGATCGGCGTCGGCGGCGCGGCCCTCCTCGGGCAGGCGCTCCTGCTCCTGGGCTGACCCTCCCCGGGCGGTGACGGTTCGGGCCATGCTGGACCCGTGCTGAGACGGGACGAGGTCCGCCGGGTCGTGGTCGTGGGCGGCAGTGTCGCCGGGCTGCTGGCAGCCGCCGCGCTCGCCGGTCCGGCGCGCACCGTGACCGTGCTCGACCGCGACGAGCTCCCCGACCATCCGACGCCGCGCAAGGGCGTCCCGCAGGGCCGGCAGCCGCACGTGTTCCTCCACCGCGGGCTGCTCGCCATCGAGGAGCTGCTGCCCGGGTTCGGCGACGACCTGCGCGCGGCCGGCGCCGTGCCGCTCGACACCGGGCAGCTGGCATGGCTCGGCGAGTCGGGGTGGGCACCGCTGGCGCAGCAGTACGGGATCGCCTCGGCGACGCGGCCGCTGTTCGAGCACGTGCTCCGCCGCCGGGTGGCCGAGCTGTCCGGGGTCGAGGTGCGCGACCGGACCACGGTCGAGGGTCTGCGCCGCGGGTGGTCGGGCGGCCCGCGCTGGCACGTCGAGACCACCGGCTCGTCGGTGCCGGCCGACCTGGTGGTCGACGCGTCCGGACGGTCCTCGCGGCTCCCCCGCTGGCTCGCCGAGCTGGGCGTCCCGGCGGCGCGCACGTCGCAGGTGGATGCCCGGGTCGGGTACGCCACGACGGAGGTCTCGGTGCCCGCGGGGACCGTTGCCGTGGACGGCATCGTGGTCCAGCAGACGCCCGAGCGGTCCGGTGGCCTCGCGCTGCCCGTCGAGGGCGGTCGCTGGCTCGTGGGGGCGGTCGGGTCCGGCGACCGGCGGCCCGGGCGCGAGCGCGCGTCGTTCGTCGGCACCCTCGCCTCGCTGCCCGACCGCGCCCTGGCCGACCTCGTCGGGGCGTCCGACGGCGAGGTCGTGCTGCACCGGCAGACCGGCAACATCCGCCACCACTACGACCGGGTGCCGAGCTGGCCGGACGGGCTGCTGGTCGTCGGGGACGCGCTGTGCGCCTTCAACCCGATCTACGGCCAGGGCGTCGCCGTCGCCGCGCTCGAGGCCCTCGCGCTGCGCGACGCCGCCCGCGGACCCCTGCACACCCGCCGGCTGCTGCGTCGGTTCGCGCACGTGACCGACCTGCCGTGGCGGATCGCCACGAGCGAGGACCTGCGCTACCCCGCCGCCGGCGGTCGGGTGCCGCGGTTCTCCGCGCTCTTCTCGCGCTGGACGCGCGAGCTCGGGCGGCTGGGGGCGCACCGCGACGAGGTGGCGCAGGCGTCGATGGCGCGCGTCTACCACCTCATGGGCTCGCCCCTGCTGCTGGTGCGGCCGTCGCTCGTCGCGCGGGCCCTGCGCGCACGGCGGTCGGGGTACGGCGAGCCGACGCCCCGGCCGCGGGTGTTCGCCTCGGAATGACCTTGGCCCCCGGGCCCGCGCCTGCCAGAGTGACGCCGCCCGAGCCTTGGAGGTCAGCCATGCCCGCCCTCGACGGACGCGTCGTCCTGGTCACCGGCGCCAGCCGCCGGATCGCGATCGGCGCCGCGGTCGCCCGCCGAGTCGTCGCCGACGGTGCCGCGGTCCTGCTGCACTCCTGGTCCCCGCACGACGCCGAGCAGCCCTGGGGTGCCGACGACGGCGGAGCCGACGTGCTCGTCGAGGAGCTGCGCGCCGCGGGCGGTCGCGCCGAGCACGTGTCGATGGACCTTGCCGATGCCGCGGCGCCGCATGCTCTCGTCGGCGCCGCGCACGACGCGTTCGGCCGGCTCGACGCGGTCGTCGCCAACCACGCGCGCAGCTCCGGGCAGTCCCTCGAGCAGCTCACCGCGGCGGAGATCGACCTGTCCTACGCCGTGAACACCCGGGCCACGCTGCTGCTGGTCCAGGCGTTCGCTGCCGGGCACGACGGCTCGCCGGGCGGCCGCGTGGTCCTGTTCACGTCCGGCCAGTACCGCGGCGCGATGCCCGACGAGCTGCCGTACATCGCGTCGAAGGCGGCGCTGCACGAGCTCACCCCGAGCCTGGCCGTCCACCTCATGCCCCGCGGCATCACGGTGAACTGCGTGAACCCCGGGCCGAACGACACCGGGTACGCGGACGCCGAGGCGATCGCGGCCGTCAGCGCCCTCAGCCCGGGCGGACGGTGGAGCACCCCTGCGGACACGGCCCGGCTGGTCGGCTGGCTGCTCAGCGACGAGGCCGACTGGGTCACCGGCCAGACCATCGCGTCGGACGGCGGCTTCTCGTCGCGCTGAGGCGTCACTCGGCGCCGAAGCGGCCCCGCGCCTCGTGCGGGATCAGCGGCTTCTCGCCGCGGACCTTGAGCTGCTGCACCGCCCAGGTGTTCCCGTCGGGGTCGCTGAAACCGAAGAACGTGCCGCCGTCGCGCTCGTCGAACACCGTGATCTCCGACGCCTGCACGCCGCGGGAGACGAGCTCGTCGCGGGCGGCCGCCGCGTCGGCGACCACCAGCTGCACGCCCTTCAGCGAGCCCGGCGCCATCTCCGACTGCGACGGCAGGTTGCCGATGACGATCGAGCAGCCGGAGCCGCGCGGGGTCAGCTGCGCGACGTGCATGAACTCGTTCTCCGTCTCGTGGTCGAGGTCGAACCCGACCTGGTCGCGGTAGAACGCGATCGACGCTGCGAGATCGCTCACCGGCACGACGACGACTTCGAGGGTCCAGTCCACGGGAGCTCCTTCGCTCGGGTCTGCGGAACGACTCCACACTATGCACGGGACCACGACCGTCGGGACGACTACTGTCTCGCCCTTGTGAGCCGGATCGTCGACACCGTCGTCCCGCAGCGACTCGGGACCAGGTTCCGGTGGCTGCTGGCCTCGTCGTGGAGCTCGAACCTGGGCGACGGGATCGTGATCGCCGCCGGTCCCCTCCTGGTGGCGAGCCGGACCGACGACGCCTTCCTCGTCGCGCTGGCCGCACTGCTGCAGTGGCTGCCGCCGCTGCTGTTCGGGCTGTGGGCCGGCGCGCTGACGGACCGGCTCGACCGCCGGCGGCTGGTGATCCTGGTCGACTCCCTCCGGACGGTCGTGCTCGTCCTGCTCGCCGTCGCCGTCGCCACCGACGTCGCGTCGATCCTGCTCGTCCTGGTCGCGATGTTCCTGCTCGGCACCGCCGAGACGTTCGCGGACAACGCGTCCAGCACGCTGGTGCCGATGCTCGTCCAGCGCGACGACCTCGCCCTGGCCAACAGCCGCATCCAGGCGGGGTTCGTCACCGTCAACCAGCTGGTCGGCCCGCCCCTGGGCGCCCTGCTGTTCGCGGCCGGGCAGGCGCTGCCGTTCGCCGCGGAGGCCCTGCTGGTCGCCGCGGGTGCGGTCCTGGTCTCCCGGATCGCGCTGCCGCCGCACCGCAGCGAGCGGCCGGACACCCACATCCGCCACGACATCGCCGAGGGCGTCCGCTGGGTCCGGCACCACGCCGCCGTCCGGACGCTGGTGCTGACCATCCTGATCTTCAACGTGACCTTCGGGGCCGCGTGGTCGGTGCTGGTGCTCTACGCCCGCGAGCACCTGGGGCTGGGGGCGGTCGGCTTCGGGATCATCACGACCGTCGGGGCGGTCGGCGGCCTGGTCGGCACCGTGTCCTACGGGTGGATCACCCGGCGCGTCAGCCTGGCGAACCTCATGCGCATCGGGCTCATCGTCGAGACGCTCACCCACCTCGCGCTCGCGCTGACGACGACGGCCTGGTTCGCGCTGATCGTGTTCTTCGTGTTCGGCGCGCACGCCTTCGTGTGGGGGACCACGTCCGTGACGATCCGGCAGCGGGCCGTCCCGACCGAGCTCCAGGGCCGGGTGGGCAGCGTCAACCTGGTGGGCGTGTTCGGTGGCCTCGTGGTCGGCGCCGCGATCGGCGGGGTGCTCGCGCAGCGCTACGGCGTGACGGCCCCGTTCTGGTTCGCGTTCGTGGGCTCCGCGATCTTCGTCGTGCTCATCTGGCACCAGCTGCGGCACGTCGCGCACACCGACGAGCGGGACGCGCCCGCACGCGCGTGATGACTTGACCTCTGCATCGAGAAACTTCAATATAGGCAGGTGATCGCCGCGACCGCCATGAGCGCACCCGCGGCGGAGGACCTCGCCCGGGCGCTCAAGGCGCTCGCCGACCCGCTCCGCCTCCGCGCCCTGTCGCTCATCGCGGCGAGCCCGGCCGGCGAGGCGTGCGTGCTGGACATCAGTGAGCTCACGGCCGTCTCGCAGCCGACGGTGTCCCACCACCTCAAGGTGCTCAAGGACGTCGGGCTGGTCACCGCCGAGCGGCGCGGCACCTGGGTCTGGTACCGCATCGCGCCCAACCACCGCGCCGCCGTCCGGGCGGTGCTCGAGGCCTTCGCTGCGGCGGACCCCCGACCCACGGCGTCGGTGCACGAGCTCGACCACCTCCTCGACGACGTCGCCGCGGCGCTCGTGCCGCGCTACCCGACGATCGACCCGGCCCGCGTGCGGGACGTGGTGCGCGACTCGTCCACGGCGCTCGCCCGCACCGGCGGCGTGCACCCCCGGCTCGTCGGGCTGACGGACCGGTTCGCCCGGCAGCGGCTGGACGACCTGGTCCACATCGAGGGCGGCGCCACGGTGCCGCGGGTGCTGTTCGTCTGCGTGGCCAACGCCGGTCGCTCGCAGCTGGCCGCCGCCCTGCTGCAGCACCACGCCGGCGACTCGGTGCTCGCGCGGTCGGCGGGGTCGCGACCGGCCGCGGCGATCCACACCCACGTCCGTCCCGAGCTCGAGGCCCTCGGCGCCGACGGGTTCCCCAAGCCGCTGACCGACGACGCGGTCCGCGCGGCCGACGTCGTGGTGACCCTGGGCTGCGGCGACGTCTGCCCCGTCTACCCCGGCATCCGCTACGAGGACTGGGCCGTCGGCGACCCTGCCCTCGCGTCCCCCGAGGGCGTCGCGGCCATCCGCGCCGACCTCGACACCCGCGTCCGACACCTGCTCGCCTCCCTCGACACCCCAGGAGAGTCATGACCACGCCCAGCGTCCTTTTCGTCTGCGTGCACAACGCCGGCCGGTCCCAGATGGCGGCAGGGTTCCTCACCGCGCTGTCCGGCGGGGCCGTCGAGGTCCGTTCCGCCGGGTCGATGCCCGCGGACCAGGTCAACCCGGTGGCGGTCGACGCCATGGCCGAGGTCGGCATCGACATCCGCGCCGAGCAGCCCAAGGTGCTCACGACCGAGGCGGTGCAGGCGTCCGACGTCGTCGTGACCATGGGCTGCGGCGACGCGTGCCCGTACTTCCCGGGCAAGCGGTACGAGGACTGGGTGCTCGAGGACCCCGCGGGTCAGGGCATCGACTCGGTGCGCCCGATCCGCGACGAGATCCGCGGTCGGATCCTCACGCTTCTCGACGAGCTGGGCGTGGCGCCGGTCGGCGCATGACCACCCTCGTCCGGCGGCTCGGGGTCACCGACGCCGTCGTCATCGGGCTGGGCGCGATGCTCGGTGCCGGCGTGTTCGCCGCGTTCGCCCCGGCCGCCCAGGCCGCGGGATCGGGCCTGCTGATCGGGCTGGCGATCGCGGCCGTGGTCGCGTTCTGCAACGCCACGTCGTCGGCGCGGCTGGCGGCCGTCCACCCGGAGTCGGGCGGCACGTACGTCTACGCGCGTCGTCGTCTCGGCGAGTTCTGGGGCTTCCAGGCCGGCTGGTCGTTCGTCGTCGGCAAGACGGCGAGCTGCGCGGCGATGGCCCTGACCTTCGCGTCCTACGCCGCCCTCGGTCAGGAGCGGCTGGTCGGGATCCTCGCCGTCGTCGCGCTGACCGCCCTCAACTACCGCGGCGTGCAGAAGTCGGCCCTGGTCACGCGCGTGATCGTCGCCCTCACGCTGCTCACGCTCGTGGTCGTGGTGGTGGCGGCCCTGGCCGGGGGCACGGCGAACGCCGAACGGCTGAGCCCGTTCCCCGGCGGCGACCTGCGCGGCATCCTGCAGTCGGCGGGGCTGCTGTTCTTCGCGTTCGCCGGCTACGCGCGGATCGCGACGCTCGGCGAGGAGGTGGTCGACCCGCGCCGGACCATCCCGCGGGCGATCCCCGTCGCGCTCGGGATCGTGCTGGTCGTGTACGTCGTCGTCGGCGTGAGCTCGCTGCTCGCGGTCGGCGCCGACGGGCTCGCCGCGACGACCGCTCCGCTGCGCGCCGTGGTGGAGGCCGGTTCGCTCGCCGCCCTGAGCCCCGTCGTGCAGGTCGGCGCCGCCGTCGCCTCGCTGGGGGCGCTGCTGGCGCTGATCCTCGGGGTGTCCCGCACGACGCTGGCCATGGCCCGCGACCGTGAGCTCCCGCCGTTCCTCGCGGCGATCCACCCGCGGCACGGGGTGCCGTACCGCGCCGAGCTCGCGGTGGCCGCCGTGGTGATCGTGCTCGTCGCCACCCTCGACGTGCGCGGGGCGATCGGCTTCTCGTCGTTCGGCGTCCTGACCTACTACGCGCTGACCAACGCGAGCGCGCTGCGCATGGCACCCGACGAGAGCCGGCCGCCCCGCGCGGTCGCGGTCCTCGGACTGGCGGGGTGCGTCGTGCTCGCCGCGACCCTGCCGCTCGCGTCGGTGCTCGGCGGCGCGGCCGTCGCGCTGGTCGGGGCGGGCACGTGGGCGCTGCGCCGGGGACGCGACCGGACCCAGGTGGAGTGAGCCCGGCCGCGCCCCATCAGGCGGTGGCGCAGCACACGGTCGGCGCCGCCGGCCGGCTGGCGACGGCGCGCCGGACCCGCACCAGCAGCCCGGGTCCCGGGC